>JBBEBO010000016.1:0-8126 GCA_040882265.1 Brumimicrobium sp.
TAAAAAGTTATTGTTTTGAAATACTCATTTATGGGTATATTTTAGGCTTAATTACATAGTCTTTAGTGCGTTGAAATCAATAGAGTATGCTATTTAGCACCTTTGAAATCAACTAAGCAAAGTCGGATATTCTTCATTTATAGTCTTGTTTTGGCATTTACAAATACATAGCATTTATTTGAAAAAAAAAGACCGCCTTAAAAAGACAGTCTTTATAAAATCAAATATTTATTCTGCTACTACAATCCCAACAAAACCTCATAAGGATCTTTCCCTCCAAATATCATTCGCTCTGGATTTTCAAGCATTTCTTTTACTTTTACTAAGAAACTAACCGATTCTTTACCATCGATAATTCTGTGATCGTATGAAAGTGCAACGTACATCATTGGACGAATTTCAACTTTCCCATCAATTGCCATAGGGCGCTCAACGATGTTGTGCATTCCTAAAATAGCAGATTGTGGTGGGTTGATGATTGGCGTTGACATCATCGAGCCAAAAACTCCACCGTTAGTAATTGTAAATGTTCCACCAGTCATTTCATCCGGAGTGATTTTACCATCACGCGCTTTGATTGCTAAACGCTTTATTTCGCGTTCAATCTCTGCCAAAGTCATTTGTTCAGCATTGCGAACAACTGGAACCATCAATCCTTTTGGAGAAGAAACAGCAATTCCGATATCAGCATAATCGTGTAAAATCATTTCTTTTCCATCTACCTGTGCATTAACAGATGGGAATAAGTTTAACGCTTCAGTACATGCTTTAGTAAAGAATGACATAAAACCTAAATTCACTTCGTGATGATCCGTAAAAGCCTTTTTGTATTTGTTGCGCAAGTCCATGATTGGTTTCATGTCAACTTCATTAAAAGTAGTCAACATCGCCATTTCATTTTTAACTGAAACCAAACGCTCAGCTACTTTACGACGCAACATAGACATTTTTTCAGCCTTTTTGTCTCTTGTACCTCCCCAACCTGAAGTTGATTCAGCGTCAAATCCAGCAGCCATAGCAGCAACGACATCTTGTTTAGTGATCCGCCCAGATTTGCCTGTGCCTTTAATTTGTTTGTTGGAAATATCGTTTTCCCTCATTATTTTTGATGCAGCGGGAGAAGGAACTCCTGAAGCATGTGTTTTTTTATCGAAAGGGGGCATTTTGTCTGACTCATCCATTTTTGAATCACCTCCTTTTTCTTTTTTATCACTGCTTTCTTTCTTCTTGTCGTCACTAACTTTTTTAGAATCATCTTCTTTTTTTGCTGACTTCTTTTCTTCTTTATCAGTTTCAGAATCATCTTCTTCATCTTTTTCAGGAGCCTCAACAGAAGTGTCTATTAAACATACAACATCGCCTACAGCAACAGTGTCACCTTCTTCTGCTTTCAATGTAATTGTTCCTGCTGCTTCAGCAGGTAGTTCTAAGGTTGCTTTATCCGAGTCAACTTCTGCTATTGTTTGATCTTTTTCTACATAGTCACCGTCAGATACCAACCATTCAGCGATTTCAACTTCAGAAATCGATTCTCCAGGACTTGGCACCTTCATTTCTATAACAGACATAATTTTTGTTTTTTAATTTTTATTTAGCAGTTACTGCTGCATATTCAAATAAGTTATTGTAAAGTTTGTTTAGACGACGCAAGTGAATTTCTTTTGCCCCTGCCGCTGGTGCTGCAGAAGCTGCTCTAGAAACACATTTTAAATCAATGTGTCTCATATTCATTGCCATATATGTCCAAGCCCCCATATTTTCAGGTTCTTCTTGCGCCCAAATAATGTTTTCCGCTTTTTTATATTTCTCTAAAATCTCATTGATTTGATCTTTAGGGAGCGGGTACAACTGCTCAACTCGAACAAAAGCCATATTCTTTATTTCTCTTTCTTCTGCTTCGTTTGTAAAGTCATAATAAGCTTTACCAGAACATAAAACAACGTTTGTTGCCGTATCATGAAGGTTGTTTGGGTCATCAATAACTTCACTAAATGAACCTTCAGCTAAATCTTCAAGTTTTGAAACAGCTCTTGGATGACGCAATAATAATTTTGGACTGAAAACAATCAACGGTTTTCTAAAATCTCTTTTTAATTGCCTTCTTAAAGCATGAAACTGATTTGCAGGTGTTGTCGGATTAATCACTTGCATGTTTAGATCACCACAACTTTGAAGAAATCTTTCCATACGTGCAGACGAATGTTCAGAACCTTGGCCTTCATATCCATGTGGCAATAAAACAACCAATCCGGATTGTATATTCCATTTGTCTTCACCAACTGTGATGAATTGGTCAAAAACAATTTGAGCTCCATTCATAAAGTCACCAAACTGAGCTTCCCATATGGTTAAACCTTTTGGTTGAGCAAGAGAATAACCGTAATCAAATCCGAGTACACCAAATTCAGAAAGCAAAGAGTTATAGATTGTAAATTCTGCTTGGTCTTTCTTTAAAAGGTTTAACGTAATAATTTCCTCATCTTCCTCCTCTGTTTTTACAACTGCGTGTCGGTGAGAGAAGGTTCCGCGCTCAACGTCCTGTCCAGAAATTCGAATCGGATGATCTTCAACTAATAATGTAGCATAAGCCAACATTTCAGCCATTCCCCAGTCGAGCTTATTATCTTCAAGCATGTTTAAACGATCTTTAAACAACTTTTGAACCTTTCTAAATATTTTTTTATCCTCTGGAAGTGTGGCTAATTTTTTTCCCAGTTCAAGCAATCTTTTCTTTGGAACACCAGTTACATGAGGGTTTTTGAAATCCTCTTCAGTTCCATAATCATAGTCTTTCCACAAGTCATCAAGAAAGTTTGTGACATTGATTTTTTCCTGTTTTTTAGAGGCATCAAAACGTTCGTCAAGGGTTTTGTTTAACTTTCCAACCAAGTCTTTGTCGTAAGCTTTGTCAATTACACCTTCCGCCAACAATTGATCACGGTAGATCTCCCTTGGGTTTGGATGTTTTGCTAATGCTTTGTATAATTTTGGTTGCGTGAATTTCGGTTCATCACCTTCATTATGACCATATTTTCTATAACATAATAAGTCAATAAAAATATCCTGATGAAACTCTTGACGATATTCTAAAGCAATTAAAAACGTTTGAGCAACAGCTTCTACATCATCACCATTTACATGAAAAACAGGGCTTAAAGTAGTTTTTCCAACATCTGTACAATAAGTACTCGATCTTCCATCGAGATAATTCGTTGTGAAACCAACTTGATTGTTCACAACAATATGAATCGTACCACCCGTTCGGTAACCATCAAGCTGAGCCATTTGAATTACTTCGTAAACCACTCCTTGGGCAGCAATAGCCGCATCACCATGTACTAAAACAGGTACAATTTTATCTTCAGATTTAAGATAATCGTCAATTTTTGCTCTACAAATTCCTTGTACAACAGGATCAACAGCTTCTAAATGTGAAGGGTTGGGAGCAAGTGTTAACTGTAACTTTTTACCATCAACATCAATGTTTCTAGTTTGTCCCAAGTGATATTTCACATCACCATCAAACGTATCGTCGTCATCAAATTCTTTACCTTCAAACTCACCGAATAACTCTTCGATGTCTTTGTCAAAAATATTTACGAGCGTATTTAAGCGTCCTCTGTGAGCCATTCCCATGACAAACTCTTCAACACCTAAGCTAGCGCCTTTTCTAACTAATCTTTCTAATCCAGCAATTAATGCTTCACCACCCTCTACAGAAAACCTTTTTTGACCAACGTATTTTTTTTGAAGAAACTGTTCAAACAACGTCGCTTCACTTAATTTTCTAAATATTTGTTTTTTGTCTTCTTCGTTAAATTTAGGGCGATTGTTTAGTTCAAGTTTATCCATGAACCACTTTTTTCGCTTGGGATCACGAATATAATGAAACTCTAACCCAATACTTTCACAGTATGCCGCTTTTAAATGAGCAATTATATCTTTTAGTTTAGCAGTACCTAAACCAATTTCTGCTCCAGCTTGAAATTCTGTTTCTAAATCATCTTCAGAAAGGTCAAAATTTTCAATATCTAAAGTAGGTGTATATTTCCTGCGTTCTCGAACGGGATTTGTTTTTGTGAACAAATGTCCTCTAGAACGGTAGCCCTCAATTAGATTAATTACTTTAAACTCTTTTTGAAAGTTTTCAGGAACAGCTCCTCCTTCTTCATAGTTTGTTTGAGCAAATTCGAAACCCTCAAAAAACTTTTTCCACCCTTCATCAATGCTTTCTGGGTTTTTTTTGTACGACTCGTATAAATCGTCTATAGCATTGACATCTGCGTTACCTATATATGATATCTTATCCATGTTTTTGTTCAACATTTATGGAATAACAAAACTACAATTTTCTAAGACTTTAGACACTTAAAATCGTTAAATTGTTTTGAGTAATTCACTATTTTTTTATTACGACTATTGATTAGACTTATATTTTTCTCTAAAATAGACTTTTTGTGCAGCCCTTATCAAAAGTGCATTTGCCAGTTCAAGCGTTGGATTTTCAGCTTCCTTTAATATAATTTCTATTTGATTTTCAGGGAGGTCGATTAGATAAAACAATTGCGTCAGTAAATGTGGTGCTTCACGCATGATTGCTTCAATTTCCCCTCCGAGTTGTTTTGTAAAAGCTTCTTTAGAGGCATAGACTTCATCTGCAAATTGAATCTCAATTCCAACTTTTAGGAAATCATTTTTAACTTGATCAAAAGTTGCTTTGGCGAAAGATTCTTCGGCAAAACGTTTAATTATTTCATTTTTATTCAAATCTTGTAAGTTTCTCAACGTTTAGTTCACATCTAAAGTAATAAAATTAATTTCGCAGTGTAAAAATAATGAGAGATGAAAGTTTTTAAATTCGGAGGAGCTTCTGTAAGAGATGTTGATGCAGTAAAAAATGTGAAGACAATTATAGACAGATTTCAAGGTGAGAAGTTGGTGGTGGTGATTTCAGCAATGGGTAAAACTACAAATGCACTTGAAAATGTTGTACATGCACTATACGAAAAAGATTACGATACTTTTAGAGCGTTAATTCAGGAAAGAAAAAAGTTTCATTTGGATATTTTAGAAGAACTTTTTGAAGATAATGTCAACCCGATTTTTAATGAAGTTAAAACCATTTTTAATGACTTAGGCAACCGAACTCATTTAAATATTGCAGAAAATTATGATTTTGAATACGATCAAATTGTATCACTCGGTGAAATAGTATCTACCAAAATTGTTTCAGCATACTTAGAAGAAAAAAATAATGACGTAATATGGGCCGATGCTCGTACACTTGTTCGAACAAATCACAATTATCGCGCTGCAGATGTAGATTGGGAAAAAACGGAAGAACTTATCCATAATTTCGTTGTGTCAAACGATCAAAAAAACGTTGTTATAACTCAAGGTTTTTTAGGTCATACTGACGAAAATTTCACAACTACTCTCGGACGTGAAGGATCAGATTTCACAGCTGGAATTTTTGCCTATTGCACCAATGCCGAAAGTGTTACTATTTGGAAAGACGTGCCTGGAATGTTAAACGCAGATCCAAAATGGTTTGATAACACTGTAAAACTTGAGAAAATATCTTTTAAAGAAGCTATTGAGTTGGCTTATTATGGAGCTTCGGTAATTCACCCAAAAACAATTAAGCCTCTTCAAAATAAAGGGATTCCATTGTTTGTAAGGTCTTTCATTGATCCCGAAAGTGAAGGTACTATCATTCAAAATTCAACTGAAAACGATCATTTAATCCCTTCGTTTATTTTTAAAATAAACCAAGTGCTTCTTTCAATTACACCAAAAGACTTCTCTTTTATCGTTGAGGAAAATTTGAGTGATATTTTTGCCAAACTAGCACTTGCTGGTGGGCATATTAATATTATGCAAAATTCAGCTGTTAGTTTTACAGTCTGTTTAGATATTGACACCATCCGACTTAATAAATTAATTGAATTGTTAGAGGATGATTACATCGTAAAGTACAATCGCGATTTGGAGTTAGTGACAATTAGACATTATGATCAAGAAACTATCGACAGAGTAACTGGAGAAAAGGAGATTCTAATGGAGCAAAAAACACGGCAGACTGCTCGGATTGTTATGAAATCACTCTAATAATGGAAAAAATTGACTGGAGAAACGAAAGCTTATGTAGCCTATGCTGGAAAAGACAGGGAGGAACATTCTGATGATTTAGTAGTTGAAAATTGGAGAAAAATTAAAATTACAGAACTCTAAAAATGGAAAAATCGGGAATTTAATTCCGAATTATTCCTTTTTATTTTCATCTAAACCATTAAAAACATTCAAAATTTTATCCGCCAAAACATTACTCAACTTAAAATAACTTTCATTTGTCCAGCCACCGACGTGTGGCGAAAATATGATTTTGTCTGATTTCAAAAGGGTGTTAAAAACTTTGTTTTCTGAACTATTGATTGTTTTTTCAAAAGAAGAACTCTCAAATTCTAATACATCAAGGCAGGCGCCGAGAATTTTACCACTATTTAATCCATCTAATAAATCAGCTGTTTTGATTATTTTCCCCCTCGACAGGTTAACCACATAAAAAGACTTTTTAAAACGATTAAAAAACGTTTTATTACCGATAAAAAGCGTTTCCTCATTTTGAGGGATATGGAATGAAACAATATCACATTTCTCAAAAAGCTCATCCATCTTTACCTCACGAGCAAAATGATCTTCGAAATTGATTTTGTACTTATCATAAGCGAGTACTTCTAAATCAAAGCCTTTAAGTTTTTTGGCAAATTCACGGCCATTATTACCGTAACCGATAATTCCAACAGTTTTTCCTTCGAGTTCAATCCCTCGGTTTGCTTCTCTGTTCCAAATTCCTTTTCGAACTTCAAGGTCGCCTTTATTTAAGTTATTGAATAAAGCCAATAACATTCCAAGTGCATGTTCACCTACAGCGTTTCTATTTCCTTCGGGCGCATTAAAACAAGTGATATTGTTTTTTGAAGTGTAGTTTAAATCAATGTTTTCCATCCCTGCTCCACTTCGTGCGATAAATTTTAAGTTTTGTGCGGACGAAAGAAAAGCTTCATCCATTGGAAAGCGAGAACGAACAACAATACCTTCAATTTCTTTAAGATTTTTAATGCAATCTTCTTTTGACAAACTTGTTCCGTCAATACATTTAAATCCTTTTTCTGTTAATCGCTCCTCGAGTATTTTATGAACGGTATCAATAAAAAGTACTTTCATTCAGATATAAAAATTTAGGTTAATCGAACCGCGTTGGGTGTGGCTCAAAATTTTGCTCATTTTTACAATCGGGGTCAGATTCTTTAAGTAAATTAATTTCTAATTCTTGCTTGTCTTCACTAAGTTCAAATTCTTCAATTTCATGCGTGCAATATTTAGAGCTCTCAACAATTATGGAATATGTACCTGAGGGGATTTTCACTTCTTTACGCGAGCAATAAGAAGTAGATTTAATAATTTTTTCCTTGTCCAAAGACATAATATAAATAATAATACTTTGGTCAGCTATAATTGTAGTTTGAGAATGATCACAAATAAAGTTGAAATGTAATATACTTTCTTTTTGTGCATGGGTAAAAAAGCCATGAAAAATCAGAAGTAAAAATAGAGCATATTTAATCATCATGTATTTCTTTCAAATCTAAAAATCATCTGCATTGCGCGCTAATGAAATTAGTTATGTGTCATCTTGATAAATGACACCATTTACCGAAATTAGCAGGGCAAACGCATTTAAATTTAGAACTTCTATTTTGATTGAATTAATAAAACCAAAGGTTCTTTTGCCACGGGTTTTAACCCGTGGTTAAAGAATTATTTGGAAGTTCTCATTTTGGCGCGACTTTTTGTTTCAAAAATCGTGACAAAATGTGTTCTTTCGAGATTTATATTTTAAATGCGTTTGCCCTGCCGAAATTAGTCAATTAATTCGATATTTAAAAAAGAATTTATGATTTTAGCAGATAGTGAAGCCTACTGAAATGTTAAGAATCTTTCTCTCCGTAATAGCTATATTTATTTTTGTTAATAAAGCTGTTGCTTCAAATGAACCTGTCATGTGTAGTAATATTATAACTAACCTTGATCTGCTTAAAGAAAAACATAGTGACTTAACAGTT
>JBBEBO010000017.1:0-8099 GCA_040882265.1 Brumimicrobium sp.
ATATAAAATTAGTCAACTTTCTTAAGTGTAATGTAACCTTCTGTGGTTTCCAAAATTAATTTAGTTCCTTTTATAGTGTAAATTACTGGACCATTTCTCAAGATTTTTAAAATTTTATTTTCTATTTCTGATAAATCGGCACAATACTTTTTTGTAGACGCAAGAGGCTCAATATACATTTTGTTATACTCAAACCTTAAACTTCCATTCACCTGATTACATCCTGCAAAACCTGAAAATTGTTTTGTTCTTAAATTGATTTCAAAATGCGGAATATCTTTAGGGAATTTCGCTGGATTTATAGCCTCTTTATCAATATGAGTTACTGCCCAAATATCGTCTAGTTGAGGACTTCCTCTATAAAAACCACAGCCAGAAAAATCGTCTCCATTTTTTTTATCCACAGGACGGTGCATAATATTCACTCGTTTTCCAGTTTGGTTACAAGAGACTATATCAACATTCAAACGAACAATCTCTTTTTTATTTGAGGCAAAAATATTTAAGACATCCGCTCCTTGTGCCACAGTAATGTTATCAATTTTTCCTTTAAAATTTATTTCTTTCTCTGGATGAGTAAAAATGAGATCCCCATCAAACTGTACAGATAGCTGCCAAGAAGAATCAGCTTCATGCGCTAAAAAATCAACTTGGTTTTGTGAAGGGTGTTCTATCATATCTAAATTTTCACTTTTTGCGTTGTTGTTTTCATTGGTTTCTTTCGAATTACCACATGCAGTTAGTGTAAATCCTAGTGTAATTATTGAAAGTAATTTTATTTTTTTCATTCTTATAGTATTCTTAATTAAGCGTCAAAAAATCAGATTAAATGTAATCATTTTTGTCTAAATTGAGCCATTCTAGTGTTGAATTAGCAAAAATATCTTCAGTAACTTCTTTAGATAAATTACTATCAGAAATAAATTTACCGATTTCTAAATCACCTAAAGGGAAAGGGTAGTCTGAGCCAAGACAGATGCGTTTGCTACCTTGCATTTTTAAAATATATTTAAGCAAATCAATGTCGTGGGTGATACAATCTACCCAAAATTTGCCCAAGTAATCTCTTGGGTTTACATTATTGTCAATTGCAACAAGATCTGGGCGGCAGTTAAAACCATGTTCAATTCGACCTAAAGTTGGTAAAAAAGAGCCTCCTGCATGAGAAAAACAAATCCTTAAATTTGGCAATTTTTCAAGTACACCACTAAAGATTAAAGAACAAGCAGCGCGAGAGGTTTCTGCTGGCATTCCAACCAACCAAGGGAGCCAATATTTTCGCATATCATCAAACCCCATCATTTGCCATGGATGAATCATTATAGCCAATCCCAAACGTTCACAAGCCTCAAAGATTGGAAAGAATTTTTCTTCACTTAGGTTTTCATTATTGATGTTAGAGCCAATTTGAATTCCTACCAAACCTATTTTTTTGATTCGTTCTAACTCCTGTATTGCTTTATCAGGGGCTTGCATAGGTATTGTTCCTAATCCAATATAGTTTTTTGGATAACGTTCGACCAATTCGCCAATGTGATCATTTAAATAACGACTAATTTCAAGTCCATCTTCAGGTTTGGCCCAATAACTAAACATTACAGGTATTGTACAAACAACTTGCACTTGAGTATCGTATTTTTCGTAATCTTTAACTCTTACATCCTCATCCCAGCAGTTTTCTTTAATCGTTCGGAAAAACTTTCCTCCTTGCATCATATCTGCTTTTCCATCGTTGCGATGCGCTAAGAAGATAAAATCTCCATATCCAAATTTTTTAGTCCAATCGGGTAAGTTTTTAGGAATGATATGGGTGTGCATGTCAATTTTTAGCATCGGTTCTTAAATTTTAATTTGATAGCTGTGAATATACCAAATATTTTCATGAATGATAAAATTCACCCAATGTGTATTCATTGCTTAAACGTTTATAAAATATTTTTTTGATTGATTATCAATGCGCAATACAATACTAACAATTTTATTATTTGAATAAAAGATTTGGATTACCAACTTAAGTTGTAAATCACTAGTGTCTGGGAACAATAAAACGAACCTCTCGCAAAGCTCGAGTTGACGCTGATTGTTGAAGTAGGGACGAACGGCCGTTCGTCCCTACTTGATATAAAAATCACGCAATACACGCCCTACACAAAGTGCCGACGGATTCGGTAAATTCGTCACTAAATCTCGTTCGACGAGATGACGTCACTATGTCACTAGTCACTAATAATCGAGTGAGGAATCTTATTGAGTGTGGCAGAGCTAAGCTATTTGAGCGTTGATTATCAATCAGATAATAAAACACGTCATTGGTAATGAAATGAGAGGTCTCAATTTATATCGGACAATAGTGGTTGTAAATACTAACTATGTAAGTACTTTTTAGATACAAATATTGACATAACTATTTTAAGACTAAAATAGTTAAAAAGTTAATCTAGGAGATGTAAATTGGCTCAGTCTTTCAGCAATGCGAGTCTTAAATCTTAACATCTACTCGCAATAGGAGCAGACAATAAGCCTTTGAGTTACGATTTAGCTTGGAACCGACTGTAAATTGCTCAACGAAGTTAAACCCAATAAAAGATTAATGTGTACCGAGTTCAACGAATTTCTATTTTCGAAATAAAAACTACTTAGTATTTCCAACTTTTAAGGAGTGCCCCATTTTATCTCTTTTTGTTTCGAGGTAAAATTTATTGTGTTTATTGCTTTCGATCTCTAATGGTACGTTTTCAACTACTTCTAACCCATAACCGATGAGTCCAGTTCTTTTGGTTGGATTATTTGACATAAGTCGCATTTTTCTTACACCTAAATCTCTCAAAATTTGAGCACCGATACCGTAATCTCTATTATCACTTTTGAATCCAAGTTTTTCGTTTGCTTGAATAGTATCTAAGCCTTCTTCTTGAAGTTTGTAGGCTTTTAACTTATTCATCATTCCAATACCACGACCTTCTTGATTCATGTAAACAATAACCCCGCGACCTTCAGCTTCAATCATACGCATCGATTCATGCAATTGAGGTCCGCAGTCACAACGACAAGAACCAAAGATATCACCTGTCATACAAGAGCTGTGAACTCGAGTTAAAATAGGTTCATTTTCAGACCATTCACCTTTAATGATAGCCAAATGTTCTTCATTGCTATTCTTATCTGTATAAGCAATCATATCAAAGTCACCAAACTCAGTTGGAAGCTTAATTTTAACTTCGCGTTCAACGAGTGTTTCTTTCGAAAGTCGGTATTTAATCAAATCTTCAATAGTGACGATTTTGAGATCAAATTTTTCTGCTATTTTAAGTAATTGAGGTAATCTAGCCATAGTGCCATCCTCATTTAATATTTCAACGATTACACCAGCTGGTTCAAATCCAGCTAAACGTGCTAAATCAATGGACGCTTCAGTGTGACCTGCGCGACGCAAAACACCTCCTTTCTTTGCTCTTAATGGGAAAATATGACCTGGTTTTCCAAGTTCCTCAGGTTTTGTATTTGGATTGATTAAGGCTTTAACTGTTTTATAACGATCACTTGCAGAAATTCCAGTTGTGCATCCATGACCTATTAAATCTACGGAAACAGTAAAAGGCGTTTCGTATGCAGCTGAGTTAGAATTTACCATTAATCCTAGCCCCAATTCATCACATCGATCTTCAACTAATGGAGCGCATATTAATCCGCGACCATGAGTTGCCATAAAGTTAATTACTTCTGGAGTAACATTTCTTGCAGCAGTAACAAAATCTCCCTCATTCTCTCTGTCCTCATCATCAACAACAATAACGATTTTACCAGACTTTATCTCTTCTAATGCTTCTTCTATTGTATTTAACTTATCTGTCATAACTATTCATTATTTTGCAAAGATACGATATATAATGTGTTTAGTAAACCTAAACAAGGATCAAGTCAATAAGTTTTTCTGTAATGGGCTTCCAATGGTAATTATTATTTACAAAATCACGTCCTTTTTTTGAAATTGAATTGTATAGTTCATCATTTTCAGAGAGGAGTTTAATTTTCTCCACAAACGTGTGCTTATCATCAGCAATTAGAATTTCATCATTTGGTTTGGCCTTAAGCGCATTGTTGGCTAGAGTAGTGGTAACACAAGGGATTCCCATTGCCATTGCTTCTAAAAGTTTATTTTGTAACCCTGTTCCAATAAACATTGGAGCGACAAATATTTTCGCGGAGCAATAACTCTTTCGAATATCATCAACCCAACCAGTAATAATGACATTTGATCCACCTAACGCAACTATTTCACGCGCTGGATTTACGCCAGCTAGAACTAATGTTGTTTTTGATGGTAAATCCGGTAAAATCTCATTTACAATATATTTTGAAGCGGTAATATTTGGTGGATAGCTCATATTTCCTGTAAAAACAAGGTCAAACGTCTTTTCACATGTCATTTTAGAGAAATAAAGTGTATCTACACCATTTGGTATAACTGTGATTTCATCTCTGTTTTTATGGAATATATATTTTCTATCTTGCTCAGAAATGATGGTATGATTTTCAAAATATTCAAATACTGAATTTTCATAACGCATTAAACGTTGGTACTCCATTCTAAAGATCCACTTTTTTAAGCCACTTGTGTTTTTCGAACGTCTCTCAATACCTTTTGAAAAAGCATCCATGTAATCAATTGTTTTAGGACAATCATGATAATTCTTAACGTATTCAGTAGAACGAATCAATTGACAATAAATGTGATCCGGTTTAATTTTGTTTAGTAAACCTTTTACTTTTTTGTGAACTCTCCAATTGTAAAAGTAGCCAACTTGAAATGGTTTATTATTGAATAATTGCACAGATGCGCCTATCCATTTACTTAAGTTAGTTATTTTAAAGGTATGGACATCTTTGCAATAAGTTTTAAGTTCTTGAAGATCTTTAGGTTTAATATTGTGTTCTGTTAATGAAATAAGGTGAATTTCAAATTTATTAGACAACTCTTTAATTTGATGATATGCACGTAGTTTATCACCCTTTTCTAATGGAAAAGGAAAACGTGAAGTGAATACAATCAATTTTTTATATGTCTGTGATGAATGCAATGAGTCTTCGTGTTATTTTTTGTTCCCCAAAATTATCGATCACAAACTTTTTACCTGCTTGTCCAAGCTCTTTTCTTCTTTTTTTATCAAATTGGAGCATATACATCGCTTCTTTAAATGATTTAGTATCGTTAGCAATTAATACTTCAATCCCATGTTCAACATCCACACCGCGAACACCTTCAACAGTAGTGATTATAGGCTTTCCCATGGCCATATTCTCCAACAGCTTAATTTTTATTCCACTTCCAGACCTCATTGGGATTAAGCAAATACCGTGTGATTGAATAAAAGTCAAAGCATTCTTCACTTCTCCTTCGCAAATAACTGAAGGATGTTTAATTTCATCTTTTTTAAGTGATTTTCCTGCAATCGTTAATGTTGAGCCTTTTATTCCATCAGGGATAACATAATTTAATAGCCAATCGATACCCTCTAGGTTAGGCTTCCAATCCATTGCGCCAAGAAAGTAGAAATCGTCTAAATCATAATTTGCATTTGGGAAGTTTGTTTTAACCGCTGTTGGAATAGAGGTAGTTGTAACTTGAGGCTCGAACTGCTGAAAAAACAATGCATCTTCTTCTGAGATTGCAATGATACCATCAACTTCTTTCAACTTTTGCTCTTCATATTTTTTTAGTTGCTGAGCAAGTTTTCCGTAATACCATTTTTTCAAAAAGAAACTTGATTTTTCACCCAATTGTTGCCAAATCTTGTGTTCAACATTGTGAGCCCTTAAAATGACTTTGACATTATGTTTTTTAAACACTTCGAGGTAGGGGAGTACATATAAACTTTCAAATATTGCAACGTCAAAACTCTTTTCAGCTAAAATGGTTTCAATTTTTTGAGCAACTTTTTTGTCATAAAAACGAGAAACATTATACGATTTCCCTTTAAATAAGTGTATTATAGCTCCTAAAATATCTGTTTTAGTATTGATGAAATGAGCCTCCATTTTCATTCTGTTAAGCCAGCTTTCAGGGTAGTTAGAAGTATCAAATGAGTGTTTGTATGTAGACAAACTAAAATGAAACACAGAAAACTCATTGGAAGATAATAAAGATTTTAAGACACTAGAAATAGCAACACATCCTCCATCTTTCAGTGGAAAAGGTGGTTTATTAGAAAAATGAAAAATATTATGCATCCTTATTCTTTTTAAAGCGCTTCCAAAATTTATTAAAATCTACGACACTTCTATCGTTTGCTGCACTAATCATTAAGAAGATAGCAAATGGTGCTAAAATGAAATTTGGCCCCCACATCCCCATAAATGGAGTGATAATGTCTTTTTTTGCCATATTGTCTCCAATACTTATCAGGACAAAGTAAATCATAAATAGTAAAGCCGCAATCACCACTGGTGCTCCAAAACCACCTTTTTTGACAATGGCACCCAATGGTGCACCAATAAAAAACAAAATTATAATCGAAAATGAAAGCGCAAATTTCCGATGAAATTCAATTTCAAATTTTCTCAGTGACTCGTGTTTACCATTCTCAATTTTAATCTGACTTTCAAGCGAGTTCGTTTTATTTCTCAACTGAGTTTTTAGATGTACATAAGCTTTTTCTTTATCATCATCAGTCATGCTTTGTGTATCATAGAACTTCACAATGCTATCTATTTTAAGTTTGCTCGTATCATTATCTTTTTTTCTATTTCTATTTCTATTTTTGTTTTTGTTTTTGTTTTTTTCTTTGATAAAACCTGTTTTCATATCGTCGGGAAGAGAATCGTTTTTAAGTTCATCACGATATTCTAGCGCTTGAAAATATTCATGTTTTGATTTAGTGTTGAATGTTAACGTTTGCGTTAGTTCTCTATACTTTCCCTTCAATGAATCAACGGTTTTGTCAATTTGAAAGACATTGAGCATTTCATAGTCATTTTTAAATAAATCATCTTGTGATCGTTGTAACTTAAAGCCAGTGAGGTTCATTTTATAAGTTGCAGTTGAAAAAGTTGATTTTCTTCCAGGATGATTGCTCTTTTTATTTTTTTTCTTTTCATCATTAAATTTTGGTGCTTCAGCTAGCTCTTCAATAACATTACCATGATGAAGCTTAAAATATAGAAACTCACCATTTTCTGATCTATAAAACTCACCAGAATCCGCAACGATCGTCTTCAATACTTTCGGATCTCTTCTGTCGTGAATAATAATTCTCTCAAAACTGTTGTCTTTACCTTGGCTTATTTTAATACTAAAACCATCAATCTCTTGCGTGTAGGAACCAGGTTTGAGAAAAGAGGTGAGCTTTGTTTCTTGAATGTCCCAAATTATTGAGTGCCATTTGTAATTAGCAATAGGAATAATGTAATTGGAGAAATAAAACGTCCCGATTGCTATAAAAATGATTACAGCTGATAATGGCCGTAAAATTCGATAAATTGATAATCCGCTTGACTTTAAAGCAGTTAATTCGTTATGTTCACCAAGATTCCCCATTACAATTAATGAAGAGAGTAAAATGGCTAAAGGAAGCGCTAGAGGCAATAAACTAGCAGAAACGTAAAATAGTAATTCGAGTATTATGCTTATTTCTAGACCTTTTCCCATTAAATCGTCGATATATTTCCATAAAAACTGCATCACAAGCATAAACATTGAGATGAAGAAAGTCGCCATAAACGGACCTATAAACGATTTTATATAGAAAACACTTAGCTTTTTCAACGATTTGGATTTTCAATTGCGAATGTACTATTTTATTTGTTAAAACGATAGGTGGGAGTTATTATTGGTAATGAAACGCATTTAATAATAAATGATTTTAGACCAACCGTAATAACCATAATTTTAGCAACTAAATCAAGCCAAATACTTAACTTATTTAAGATTTTCTATTTTTGTTGTTGAAAATAAACATTACAGTGTTAACATTACTGTCGGTTTCAATTTTATAAAACACTATTAACCATCGACCTGCACCACCCTGCTCACCTCGCGTCACCTCGTGATTTAACTTTTTTAAAAAACAGCATAAGTTGAAATGACGCTGATTGTTGAAGTA
>JBBEBO010000018.1:0-4242 GCA_040882265.1 Brumimicrobium sp.
AAATTTTAAAATATACTTAATCCCTTTTTGCTTATTCGGCTTATTACTTATGAATTCTTGTAAAAGAGAAGGTTGTACAGATCCAAAAGCTATAAATTATGATAAGAAGGCAAAAAAAGATGATGGCTCATGTATTTTTCAAAATACAACTGATGGGAGCACAGATGAGGAGAATACAGATGATGGATCAGATTCATCATCACTATGTGAGCAACCTGATATAGAATGTTTAGTTGCTACGAAGATTGTAGAAAACACTGATTTTAAAGGAAGGACAGGACATGGTTGTGTTGTTTTCAATAACAAAATATATATAATTGGAGGCGTTAATGTAGTTAATTCAACAGCTTATAACTTGAATGACGTTTGGAGTAGTTCTGATGGTCAAAACTGGACGGAAGAAGTAAGTGAAGCTCCGTTTCCAAAAAGAGCCTATCATGCAGTTTTAGTACATGATAATAAGTTATGGGTTATTGGTGGTAGAACAAATGGATACGACTTGTTAAACGATGTTTGGTATTCTTCAGATGGAGTAAATTGGGTTGAAGCTACATCAAATGCTCCATTTTCAAAACGTCAATTTCATCAAGCAATCTCTTTTCAAAATGATATATACCTTACGGGTGGTGGAGTTGTACTCGACGACGGAGATGTATGGAAATCTTCGGATGGCATAACATGGACCCTTATTACTGAAACAGCCGCTATCGGTGGACGAACTCATCATAGATTAGATGTATATGATAATAAAATTTGGCTTTTTTCGGGTTCTCTAGATGGTTACCAAAAAAGAGATGTATGGTACTCTGGAGATGCAATTAATTGGACAGAAGTTAATGTAGAAGAACCATTTACTAATAGAATGGATGCAAGTTCATTCATTTATAATAATAAATTTTTTACACTAGGAGGAGTGTTTGGAAATGCTCAATCTGATGAAATTAGAAATGATTTTTGGTTAAGTTCAGATAGTGGTGTAAATTGGTCTCAATACGCAGCCCCACAAGAGGATTTTTTGGATAGAAAATATTATAGAGCTGTACCATTAAATGGCTATATCTATATTATTGGTGGTAGAGTTAACGATGTTGATTCAGAGGATATTTGGAAAATAGAAATCCCCTAGAAAACATTTCTACAACCTAAAATAGAATTTTAAAGTTGCTGTTCATGATGAACGGCAACTTTAAAATTCTATTATTTGACTCTATTCCTAACACTATAAAAAGCTAGAAGCAAGTAGGGTTTTATTTTTTGAGCAAGAATTGTATAATCTCTTTTATATTTATAATTCTTAAGCCAAAGATAAATAAAACTCCCAAACTAATTAAAACAACAAACTGCCAAGCTCCCAGTTCTAAATTTATACTCAAGTATCCACTAATAACCATAACCACTGCAAGTATTGCTAATCTTAAAGTGTGTGTAAAATGAACTTTAAGTTTAAATACACTCAAAACGATAAATACTTGAGCTAAGGCTGTACCCAGTTGAGTAAAAAATGTTGCTATAGCTGCACCTTCTGCTTTATAAACAGGAATAAGAATAAAGTTTGCTACAACATTAATAACAATACCAAAAAGTGCCATTCGGTTTAAAATTTTCATGCTTCCATTAGCTGTGAGCAATGATCCAAAAACATAGCCTGTAGACATTGGTATAAAACTTAGAATTATCCAAGAAAAAGCGCGACTCGAAGCTGAAATTTCTTGATGATAAATTAAATTCATTAATGGTTTTGCTGAAAACGCTGCGCTAATTCCTACTAACAAAGCAACACTAATCAGTAACATTCCTGCTGGTTGTAAAACATTAACAATTGACTCCTTTAGTTTTATTTGTCTAGCAAAAATCGGAAGTAAAAGACCTGCGACTAAAAAAGCAAACATATTTACAGCATCTAATAAACGAAATCCTTGTGCATAGATTCCAGCTTGTTCTTTGCCATCAGGAAGTATTCTTTCTAACATTACAGCATCCAATCTCGTGTAAAGCATCATCAGCAAAATCAATAATGCATAAGGTGTGCTTTTTTTAAGTAAAGCGGTTGAGAACAAACGGTTAAAAGAAAAACGAATTTTTCCGATTTTTACAAACGAAATGATCAATGCAATCAAAACTGTAATTCCATAAGTGAATGTTTGAGCATAAACAAACCATTCAATCTGAAATGGCGATGTTACAAAAGAGCTATATAAAAGAACAGCACAAATCACGATCAATAATAACCTGTCCAAAACTGAAAGTACTGCATCAATTTTAAACAAATGTAATCCTGCAAAATTACTCCTAAAATAAAGTAAAAGCCCAGCTAAAAATTGATTGAGCACTAACATTGTCAACAAATGCATTTCAAAATTTCCATAACCTAAAAGCAAGGCTGTTCCAATTGTGATTGCAAAATACACTATCCCCAACACAAATTTAAGTCCCAAAATTGATCCAATGTATTTTGCTACGGTATTCGGATGTTGTGCTATGTTTTTGGTGTTATAATTAGTGATTCCAATATCGAGAAACATATTAAAAAGAAAGGAAAAATTTAAAAGAGAAAAGTAAATCCCATAATCTTCTGGTCCAACAGTGTTCTGAACTTGAGCATCTATTGCAAAAAGATAAAATGGCTTAACAAGTACATTAAGTAGTACAATTAATACGAGGTTACCATAAAACTTTTTCTGCATTGCTTTCCAATTCTCTTTGTAGCTGAGCAAATATAAGAAAAGCGTTGGTGATTATCTTAATGGTTATAAGGATAAGAAGTTAAAGGAAAAAAAGCACTGAGAAAAAAAGTTCACAATAAAAGCTAATATTGTCTCATCATTTTGTGATTAAATCAGTTAATTTAATAATTTAGACGTAATCATGAAAAATCTAAAGCAACTAATAACAGACCAAGAGGTGTATTTTCGATCTCAAACTACAAAAGATGTAAAGTTTAGAGTTGAACAACTCAAGAAATTAAAAACAGTTTTGAAATCAAACGAAAGCGCTATGTTTGAAGCAATATATAGTGATTTCAAAAAGTCCTCAACAGATACATTAACAAATGAACTGGCTTTATTATACATTGATATAGACGAAGCTGTTTACAACATTCATAATTGGTCAAAAAGAAAAAGAGTTGGAACTAACCTAATAAACTTTCCAGCAAAAAGCTACATCTATCCTGAACCTTTAGGAAATACTTTAGTTATTGGCGCATGGAATTATCCATACCAGCTTTCTTTTGCTCCAGCTATTGCTGCTTTAGCTGCTGGAAATACGGTAGTGCTAAAACCTAGCGAGATTCCTTCTGCAACTAGTCGTTTAATTGCTGAAATGGTGAACGAAAATTTCAGCGAAAATTACTTTCATGTGATTGAAGGTGGTGTTCAACAAACAACTGAACTTTTAGAATTAAAATGGGATAAAATATTTTTTACAGGAAGTGTTCCTGTGGGAAAGATAGTTTATCAAGCTGCTGCAAAGACATTAACACCTGTTACACTTGAACTCGGGGGTAAAAGTCCTGCAATTGTAACAAAACACTGCAACCTAGATATTGCCATTAGAAGAATTGTATGGGGAAAATTTCTAAATGCTGGGCAAACATGTATTGCTCCCGACTATGTAGTTGTTGATCAGGAAATAGAAAAACGGTTTATTCAAAAATTAAAGTTAAGAATCGATGAAATGCAATATAATTTTGAGAATGGAAATTACGTTCAAATCATCAATAATAAGAACTTAAACCGTCTGAGAGAGTTATTAGATGAATCTAAGATTTGTTATGGAGGGAAAATTGACGAAAACACACGCTTTTTTGAACCAACTCTAATGAGCGACGTTACTTTTGAAGATGAAGTAATGAAAGATGAAATTTTTGGTCCGATTTTACCCATTATCAGTTTCAATAACTTAGAAGATGCTATCATTCAAATTAAAAAACTACCAAGACCCCTTTCTTGCTATGTCTTTACGAATAAAAAAAGTATTAAAGAGCGGGTTTTAAAAGAGCTTTCCTTTGGAGGTGGTGCAATTAATGATACAATTATGCACATATCTAACGGTAAACTACCTTTTGGAGGTGTTGGTTCAAGCGGAATAGGAAATTATCATGGAAAAGCCGGCTTCGATACTTTTACCCATAAAAAAAGTATTTTAGATAAACCTACCTGGTTTGATCCAAATTTAAAATATCCACCTTATACAAAAAACAAAATAAAATGGTTGAGAAGAATCTTGGGTGTTTAGTTTTTT
>JBBEBO010000018.1:4342-8087 GCA_040882265.1 Brumimicrobium sp.
AAAAAATATTTATTTTTTATATAGTACATTGTTATACATAGTACTATTTATATTATATTTGCACTGTGATTAAACAAGTTAAAAGAATCACAACGTATAAACAAGTAATAGAATGAAGATAGAAAATACAAAGGCACAAATGCGAAAAGGGATTTTGGAGTACTGTATCCTTACTGTACTTTCAAAACAAGAACACTATCCTTCAGAAATAATTGATGCATTAAAATCAGCAAAACTTATTGTAGTTGAAGGAACCCTTTATCCTTTGCTTACACGCCTAAAAAATGCAGACTTGCTTGAATACAGATGGGAAGAGTCTAATGCTGGACCACCAAGAAAATATTATTCACTAACAACAAAAGGGGAAGATTTTTTAGAAGAATTAAAATCGACATGGGAAGAACTGAATGCTGCGGTTACCAAAATTTCTAAAACACTATAATTATGAAAAAGACAATTTCAATAAACATTGCTGGACTTGTATTTAATATTGAAGAGGACGGTTATATCATTCTCAAAAAATACTTAGATGAAATAAAATCACTCTTCTCTTCAGAAGAAGGTGTCAATGAAATGTTAGAGGACATTGAAGCTAGAATTGCTGAACTTTTCCATGCAAAACTTAATGCTTCGAAACAAGTAATTACAGAGTTAGATGTCGCTGAAGTTATTGATTTAATGGGACAACCAACAGATTACGAAGTTGATGACGACCCTATTGCTGAAGAAAAAAAGTCAAGTAGCTCATCAGAGCAAGATACACAACAAAAAACAAGTAAAAGACTATATCGCGATGAAGAAAATGCTTCAGTTGGCGGTGTCTGCGCTGGACTTGGTCATTACTTCGATATTGATCCCATTATCATAAGAATCATATTCGTATTGATGGTGATTCTTGGAGGAAGTGGTGTCCTGATATATATCATCTTGTGGATTGTTGTTCCCGAAGCGAAAACGACCGCTCAAAAATTACAAATGAGAGGTCAGCCAGTCAATTTAGACAACATTAAAGAATATGTTTCGAGTTTTACAAAAGATGCAAAGGGCGGGGTTAACAATGCTGCAAATACAATAAAGAGATCTGTAAACAGAAGTAGCTCAGCAATATCAGCCGTTTTTAATGTGGTTGGGAAATTTATAGGTTTTGGGTTTCTTTTTGGTGGAATCATTGCCATTGTCGTTATTTCAGTGATTTTTTTCGGTGATTCTGAATTATTGTCCTTTACTTCAGCAGAACTTGATAATAATTTAAGAACTTTATTCAATTCAATATATCCTGATGGCTCATCAAAATGGAGCTTTTGGTCATTGTTTTTAATCATTGTTTTGCCTTTACTCACTCTGTCAAGTATTGGTTTAAAACTACTTTTTAATTATAAAGGAAAATTCAAAAAGCCAAGTTTTGGAGGATTAATCCTATGGATTATAGCTGTATGTGTATTCACTTACACAAGTATTGAAATGGGACTTCAATTTAAAAGCGAATATGAAATTGATGAAAAGATTGAGTATGATGATAAAGACAGTAGCAATGTACTTTTAATAGAAATGGATTACACAAACAATAATGTTTTTGAGATAGATTCAGATGAATTTTGGCAAGAACATGACTATTTCTTTATTGATGAAGATTCTATTGAAATTGGTTTTCCAAGTTTTAAAGTTATTAGAGATAGTACGCTTGAGGATTATTCAATAACATTAAAAAAACGAAGTAACGGACGAACTCCTAAACAAGCAATGGAAAATGCAAAAGCAATTCAGTTTAGCCCAAGAATAAAAGGAAATACTATCTATATTCCATGCATCTATTCTATTCCGACTGCATCAAAAATAAGGGCACAACATGTAACTGTTGAACTGCGAATTCCGTTAGGTAAAAGCGTGAAAATTCCAGCAACCAATAACGCCATGCTTTATGAAATATATTCTGATAAGGATGTGGATTATGATGACACACGTAATGAAACACACTGGATTTCAACAAAAAATGGTATGAAATGCATCAATTGTGAAGAGGATTAGTCTTTCAATGGAGTGAGCCAGAAGTAAACACACTGATTTCTCCTTGGAGACTTCCTTTAAACTGGCTCTTATTCCAAATACTCATTTGATAAGCTTCACCTTTCTTGTATTTTAAAAATTCAGGATCAATAAAAATATAAGGCGTTTTAATCTTACTAAGATCGATTCCTTCCCATAAAACACTCTCTCCATTTGAGTCTGTGACATTAAAAACAAGAATAGTTTCTTCTGGGAAATTAGATGATAAAAAACTAAATTCAACCAAAGAAGGTGTTTTTGGAATTGTATTTTCTAACAACGGATAGAATTCTGCAACTTCACCTTTACCGACTGAGAATGGAACCGATTCATCAAGTTTTAATTCCTTACCATTTTGAATTTGTTTAAAGAACCGCATTAACGGTATGTTGTCGCTTTGAATATAGTTTGGTCTATATTTGAGTGCTTGCAAAAATTGGTTGGGATCGTTAACTGTCCACAACTGATATTCGTTCTCGAGGTCTGGTTTAAATTTTTGTGGCAAATCGTAAATTGGCAATGAAAGCGATACATTTTTTGTTGTACACTCCTTTATAAAATCACCAGTAGGCTTATGATTTACAAGAAAGACTTTATAGTCTAAATGTGATTTAAAAAGTTTATACTGCTCAATAAAAGGAACTTCGATTAATACTTCAACATCTACTTCACTCAAAAGTGTATTTAATTTTTGCGCAACAAATCGTCCTAAACCCTCTTTGGTTCCAAATATGTTTAACATGACAGGATTAGACAATACTTTTAAGTCTAACGAAAGTGTTTTATCCTTCCATGCTGCTTGTTTTATGAATTTCAAAAGACTTTCAAACGTAATCAATTCATTTGAGTAACTACATTTACTTATTTCCTTTAGAGCAATATCAGAACACTTTGAAAAATGAATTGTATCAGATGTACAACCTCTAATTTTATGGTCGTGAAAGACCCATAACGTAGAGTCTTCACTCATTTGAATATCTACTTCAGAACCATCAATTTTTTCAAAGGCATTTTTAATCGAAGACCATGTGTTTTCTTGTAGCCCAAAATTCCCGTTTTCATTAATCACTCCACTCCCTTTGTGTCCAAGTATTTTAAAGCCTTTTGGAATTGAAATTTTTAGCACATTTAACGCTTTTTCTTGACATGAAAAAAGTTGACAGACAAGTAAAAAAAATATAAATATATTCACTTTCATGCTATTCTGTTTTTCCCGATATTTGAAGCTGATCAATAACCAATCGATAATCTTTTTCAATAGTTTCCTTGTTCCAAAAATACAATGAAATCTTATCCCCTTTTTTTAATTTCATATTTACATTGTCCTCTATGTTTAAAACCATGTTTCGTGGTTCGTTAATCGGATTTTCGTTTAATTCAAAATCTAAGTGTTCCCAAAAAACCCTTTCTTTATCACGCGAAATTGAACAAATCAACATTGGTTGATTCTTTTCATTATTATTCCAGCCATTTTCTAAAGAAATTTTTAATTCAATTTGAATGCTTTTGTAATCTTTTTCCAAAATTTGTTGTTGAATTTCAACAAATCCAATGGTGTCATTAAACTGCATTATTTTTGCTTGTTTTGTAAACAATAACCCACCCTGTTTCTCTTCAGGAAACAGTTTATTTCTAGTTACCGCTTCGCTGTGAAGTTTTTCATAAAAGCCTCTGTCTTTTGACATTTCATCAAGTTTATTTT
>JBBEBO010000019.1:0-8036 GCA_040882265.1 Brumimicrobium sp.
AAAATAACATCTAAAACTTTTATGGAATCCAAATAACTTTTGCATCACAATAGTGAACAATAAAAACAGAAGTTATGAAAAATGGAATTAAATTAATGCTTGCGCTGCTAATTAGTGGAGTAGTATACGGACAAGGAAACTTTGGTGACATAGTAGGTAAAATTTTTGAAAAATCCGATTCAGAGAAACCTGCGGAGTTTGCTAAAGTTTGGGTAGAACGAGGGGCTTCAAAATTTGGTGCCGATGTCGACCAAGAAGGTAGATTTCGAATTTCAGCGGTTCCATCTGGCACATATCAGATTAAAGCAAGCTATATGGGAGATACATTGTCAGAAACCATATACGCAAATGTTATGACCGATGGGATTGATAATATTGGAAGAATAAATATTCTAGATCGAGTTCAGGAAACTGAAGTTGTTAAGGTTATTGGAGTAACAAGACCGTTATTAGAGTTTGGAGATAGCGGAAAAAGAAGAATTACTTCTTTAGAAATTATGCAAAGTCCTTTAAGAAATAATCCAAAACAACTTATTACAAGTAGAAATTCTGATATCAAAATTGACGATGATGGAAACATGATGTTAAGAGGCGCAAGGGCAAATGACTTAACCTATTTTGTTGATGGTGTTAAAACAGGTGAAATAAATCCGCTCCCTAGTGTTGCAATTGCAGGGATTACAGTATATACAAGTGCAATCCCCGCAAAATACGGAGATACAACTGGTGGTGTAATCATAATGGAAACAAAAAGTTATTATGACTTGTGGAGAGCATGGAAAATGCAGCAAAATAGAGAGTACTAAGCCTCTAAAAAAAGAGACCCCGTATGGACGTATTGCAATACGTCCATACGGGGTCTCTTTTTTTATTGTTTATCCTTTTTTCTTCGTTCTTCTAACCATTTTGGCATTGGTTTTCCAGAAGTGTGTGGAGATGATTTCTTTTTACGACCTTCAAAATGTGGTTTCTCCGCATTTTTCCCCAATAGAATATCAATTAATTCTGGACGTTGCGCTTTCACTAACTGATTTTTAATCCACTGATGATTTTCTTTTTTATACCAAAAGAAAAACCGGTGCTGATTTTGTTTTTGATCTCTTGTTTTTGCTGTATAAACAGGCTTTAATGTATACGGATGAACTCCAGTATAATAAATAACAGTTGCCACAGTCATTGGCGTTGGCGTGAAATCTTGCACTTGTTCCAACTGGAAGCCCATGTCTTTTGTTTCAGCAGCCAAATTTGCCATATCTTGTTCCTCACAACCAGGGTGAGACGAAATAAAATAAGGGATTAACTGTTGTTTTAAACCATGTTTTTCTTGAATCTTATCGTATTTCTCCTTGAATTTATGGAAATACTTGAATGAGGGTTTGCGCATCACTTTAAGCGTTGCATCACTCGTATGTTCAGGTGCAACTTTTAATCTTCCACTGACGTGACGTGTAACAACTTGTTCAATATATTCTTCGTGATTGCCGTTTTTATTGGTTTTGTTAAAATCATCCACCAATAAATCGTAGCGAATGCCACTTCCAACAAATGCTTTTTTAACTTTTGGATGATTGTCTATCTCGCGATACAAGGCGGTCATATCACTGTGGTCGGTATCTAAATTACTACAAACTACAGGATGAATACAACTCGGACTTGAGCATTTTGCGCAAATGGACTCGTCAATTCCTTGCATTTTATACATGTTCGCAGAAGGGCCGCCGATATCAGAAATGTAGCCTTTGAAATTTTCATCATTTGCCACCTGGTCCACTTCTTTCATGATAGATTCCTTACTCCTCGAAGCAATAAATTTCCCTTGGTGAGCAGAAATAGTGCAAAAGCTACAACCTCCAAAACAACCACGATGTGTATTTACCGAAAAACGGATCATCTCAAAAGCGGGTACATTTCCACGTTTTTTATATTTCGGATGAGGTAAACGGGTGTACGGCAAATCAAATGATTGATCAATTTCGCCTTCCTCCATCGTTTTATATGGCGGATTGATTACCAGTCGCTGATCGCCAATGTCCTGAGTAATTCTATTGGCTTGCCATTTATTGGATTCTACTTCAACAACTTTAAAGTTGGCTGCGAACTTTATTTTGTCTTCTAAGCAAGTTTCATGTGAAGAAAGTTCAACCGTATTCCAATTTTTATTTTTTGGTAATGGATCTGATTTAGGCATTAAAAAAGCAGTTTGTTTTACTGTTTTTAACGATTCAAAAGGCACACCCTTTTTTACCAATTGTAACATTTCTCGTAAGGGTTGGTCGCCCATTCCATAAACCAACATATCAGCCCCAGACTCTTCTAAAATGGAGGGTTTTAACGCGTCACTCCAATAATCGTAATGCGTCACACGACGCAATGAAGCTTCAATCCCACCAATCAAAACAGGAACATCTGGATATAATTCTTTTAAGATTTTTGTATATGTTACAGTCGCATAATCTGGTCTAAATCCTGATTCACCACCAGCCGTATAAGCATCTGTAGAACGCAACCTTCTATTCGCCGTGTAATGATTTACCATAGAATCCATACAGCCTGCAGTTACACCGAAAAAATATTTTGGTCGACCAAATTTTTTAAAATCACGCAAATCATCTTGCCAATTTGGCTGTGCAACAATCGCAACTTTAAATCCTTCATCTTCCATGATCCGACCAATTACGGCCGTTCCAAAAGAGGGATGATCCACATAAGAGTCTCCAGAAATCAATACAACATCAATTTCTTCCCAGCCCCTTTTCTGAACTTCTTTCATTGTAAGCGGTAACCAATCTGTTATCGGGCGTAATTCCATAAGTGCAAAGTTAGATGAAATAATGTGAAGCGAAAAACGATTTCTTATATCAATACTTAATTAATCAAAAAACACCTTTAATAAAGGTTCACTTAAAACTAATAGCACAATATAAAGTCGGTGGTGTTCATATTTTTTTTATATTCGTTAAGTTCAAATTAAAAAACTACGTTATGAAAAAAGTATTGAAGTTTATTGTTATCCTATTAGTAATAGTTGTTGGGTTGTTTTTTATTATTCCGCTTTTTATGGATACCAAATATAGTGTACAACGCTCCACTACTGTAGAAGTAGACCAAGAAATAGCACAAAATTATATGAAAGACTTTAGTAAGTTTGACCAGTGGAGTCCTTGGGCAAACTTAGATCCTGATGTTTCAGTTGAAATAAAAGGTGATTTAGGTGAAGTTGGAAGTGTTTATTCTTGGGAAGGAAATGATGACGTAGGTACTGGTAGTATGGAAATAACGAGTATAAGTGAAGACACAATTAAAATATTTTTGAAGTTTATAGAGCCCTTTGAATCTGAAAGTCCAACTTATTATGTAATTAAAGAAAAGGATGAAAAAACAGAAATTTCATGGTTTATGAAAGGAGAAATGCCTTATCCGTGGAACATAATGGGTTTATTTTTTAGTATGGATGATGCCATTGGTAAAGATTTTGAAAATGGACTAGGGAACCTCAAAGAAAAACTTGAAAAAATGCCAAAAAAGGTTGATAATTCTGATGGTATTGAAGAAATGGAATTATCAGAAAGAACTTTTTTAGGTGTTAGAGACATAGTCAAGATGGATCAAATGGAATCATTTTACGGCAAAAATTTATCTGAAGCATTTCAAGCTGTTTCTGAAAACGATTTAGAACTAAATGGAAGCCCATCTGGTCTCTATTTTTCATGGAATCCAGAGTCAGGAGAAACGGATATGGCGGCTACAATCCCTGTGAGTAATAAAGAAGTTGATATCGAAGGGTTTGAAACTTGGAGACTGGGGGGAAAGGCACTTAAGATTGTTCATATGGGAGATTACGAAAATTTAGCTGATCCGCATAATGCAATTGAGCAGTATATGAAAGAAAATAGTTTAAAATCAAGTGGCCCAGCAATTGAAGAATATATTACTGATCCAGGAAATGAACCTGATACTAATAAGTGGGTTACTCATATTTATTACTTGATTGAATAGTTCAAGAGATTATTTTATTACTGAACTTTGGCTTTAAATACAATTAATACCGATTATCATTTTGTTTTTGGTGTTTTTTGAGAAAACGCTTATCTTGCTAGAAAATATGCTCTTATGAAGAAACTTACGCTATTACTATCTTTTCTTATTACATTGTTGTATGTAAGCGGTCAAGAACCACTTCCTATTTGGATGACCGATGAAGAAAAATCGGAAATGTCAACGTATGAATTTAGCTCCTATTCAACAGAAAGAGGAACAACAACTCCGCCTCAAGGAAATCTACGAACTATGGCTGAATGGGAAGAAATTGACTATTTGTTAGTAACATGGGTTCCAAATTATTCTAGTACTTTGACAGGAATTGTAGAAGCAGCAGTAAATGAATGTAAAGTTTTGATAATAACTCCTGATGAAACCGATGTAGAAAGTACATTACAAAATGCAGGTGTTCTTACGGATAGTGTAGTTTATTTAGATCGTGATTACAATTCTATCTGGATGAGAGATTATGCTGCAAACACAGTTTATAAAGACTGGAATGATTCTTTAATTTTAGTAGATTGGATTTATAATAGACCTAGACCTTTAGATAATGGTGCTCCTGAAGCGTATGCAAATTTTCTAAATATCCCACTGTATCAAATGACCGAATCACCAACTGATGTAATAGCAACAGGTGGGAACTTTATGGCTGATGGTTTTGGAACAGGATTTTCTTCAAAATTAATAACAGATGAAAATGCAGCTGGAAATGGTTTTGGAGTTACTCCTAAAACAGAACAAGAACTCAACGATATTTTTGATGATTTTATGGGTATTTCAAACTATATCAAGGTAGAACGATTACCGTATGACGATATAGATCACATTGATATGCAAATTAAACTATTGGATGAAGAAACACTTTTAGTAAGTGAATACCCTGATGGGGTTGCTGATGGCCCTCAAATTGAAGCGAACTTGGATTATATTTTAGATAATTATACCTCTGTGTATGGAACACCATATCGTGTCATTAGAATTCCTGCGCCACCGTCGACAGGAGATTTGTATCCTGATAATAACGGGCATTATAGAACTTATGCAAATCAAGTTTTTGTAAATAACACGGTAATAGTTCCTTTTTACAGAGAAGAATATGATACAATAGCTCAGCGCATATTAGAAGAAGCAATGCCTGGATACAATATTGTTGGCGTTAACGTGGATTACGATTCTGGGGAAACATTGATTGCTTCAGGAGGAGCAATTCACTGCATAACACATGCTGTTGGTGTTCAGGATCCACTTATGATTTCTCACCAACGTTTAGAAGATACAGATGATAATCTTAATCCTTATGAAGTAACAGCTTACATTAGTCATCGTTCGGGGATTGAATCGGCTACGCTGTATTACAAAGTTGGACAATCAGGAAGTTACCAAAGTGTTTCTATGACCGATGTTGGCAATGATGATTGGCAAGGTTTAATTCCAGCTCAAAATGGTGAGGTTGATATTTATTATTATGTTGAAGCAGAATCAAATTCAGGTAAAACAGGAGTTAGACCAATGCCAGCACCTAATGGATTTTGGAAATTTACTGTTTTTGAAGAAGATGATGCTTCATTGGAGTCTCACAAAACAGAAGAATTACAGATTTACCCAAATCCCGCTTCTGCAATCACTGTGATTCCAGTTAAAGCTAATCATGATGAAGAAGGCATAATAGAATTGGTAGACGCAACTGGAAGAAGAGTAGAGCTTGTTTACGAAGGCAAATTCCCTCAAGGTAAAAAGAATCATTTTATTGATGCTAATAAATATGCAGAAGGCTCTTATTCAGTGAGAATAGTAACTAATAGACGTTTGGAAACACACGCATTAGTAATAATGTAAATAAACGCATTTGAAAATCACTCTTCTTCTTGGTGTTACATTATTCATTACGTCATTATTCAGTAATCCAGCACGTTCGAATGAAATTATTGATGTTGATAATTTCGGTGAAAATCCTGGTAATTTGGAAATGAAAATGTATATCCCAGAATCTGTAAAACACGATTCGGTCTCAAATATTCCTTTAGTAGTTGCGCTCCACGGCTGTTCTCAAACGCTTAAAAACTTGATGGAAGGAAGTGGCTGGAACCAATTGGCAGAAGAACACGGATTCATTGTAATTTATCCAATGCAGAAATTTATTAATAATACCTCATTATGTTTTAATTGGTTTAAAAACAAAGATATATCAAAAAATAGTGGTGAAAATGGCTCTATCTATAATATGGTGGAATATGTAACAAAGAATTTCAGCATTGATCAGCAAAAAATATTTATTTACGGACTTTCTGCAGGAGCGGCAATGAGTGTATCAATGATGGTAAACTATCCTGAAATATTCAACGCAGGAGCGATATTCGCAGGTGCACCTCATGGAATTGCTAAAAATGGAATTCAAGGGATGAAAGTAATGTTGAGTGTCCCCAATAAGACATCAGAACAGTGGGGTAAAGAAATTCCAGATTATGATCAAAAAACGAATTACCCTAACCTTGTTGTAGTTCACGGCGAAATGGATAATGTTGTGAGTATTCAAAGCTCTTTTGAATTAATAAAACAATGGAAATATCTAAAAAAAGTGGAAAACAATGATCGTATTGAAGATCAAAAGTTTAAAGGAAATGAAAAAGTTCAGCGAATTAGTTACCTCGATTCTTCTAAGAATGAAAATATTATCTTTTATCAAATTAAAGGAATAGGTCACGAAATAACCGTCGATGAAGGAGCTAAGGAAAATCAAGGAGGAAAAGCAAACATGTATGCCACAAATATTGGGTTTTATTCCACGTATTATGTTGCTAAAGATTTTGGTCTTTTGAAAGAGTAACTTTTTTCTAACCACTAAGCTTTCATGGTGAACTAACTCCCTGTCAGGAATTTGAATCATTGCAGGGGCATATTAAATTAGCTGGCTAGCATACAACCCACTCTCGTATGATTTTTGTTAATGAGGGTTGTTTTTAATATTTTATATTGCGTATCGGATACTTTACCAGTAAGTTTTTAACCGCAATGGGCGCTAAGGAGGCGCAAGGGTCGCAAAGGTGATTTCATGGCGTGCTTTGCGCAAACATGGCGTTCTTTGCGGTTAAAACTGGGAAAAAGTAACAGTTAAAATCGTACATTAGTATAATTGAAGAAGCTTTATTTAACTGGTAAACATCCCGATAGGCATTTATTTTATTAAAATATCAAACAACAAAAACCGAAGTAATAATTCACTTCGGTTTTTATAATCTTTGCTAACAAGGGTTTTTATGATCTCTCGGGAATCGACAGACCATCGACGAATTCTTTAATTTTCTCTTTTGTTTCTCCTGTTTTTTCTTGGATTCGTCCTAAAAGTTCGTCTTCTTTTCCTTCTACATATTTAAGATCATCATCAGACAGTTCACCATATTTTTGTTTAAATTCACCCTTTAATTGATTCCAATTTCCTTTAATTTTATCTTCCAAAGCACTCATAATTTTGTTGTTTTTTAAATTAATAATTTGATTTTTTTAAATGAGTTTATTTTATCATTTTCCTTTAATGTACAAAAATCATTGAAATAACAGCGTTTTTGAGACTAATAAGATGGTGGTTTTATGATTTTTTATCATTTGTGACAATCAATCAGATGCAGAAAATAGCTAAATAGTTGATTGAAACTATTTTTCGTATTTTTAAAAATATATGCTTTATCAAATACTTGCAGACATAATTATAATAGTCCATTTTCTTTTCATCCTCTATGTTGCTCTAGGAGGGTTACTAGTGTTGAAATGGAATAAAACGGTATTTCTTCACGTTCCAGCAGCAGTTTGGGGAGCTCTAATCATGTTTATGGGATGGATTTGTCCGCTGACTTACGTTGAAAACGACCTGCGCCAACTCGCAGGACAAGAAGCATATTCGAAAGGATTTATAGCCCATTATATCATTCCAATAATTTACCCTGAAACCTTAACTAGAGAGTTGCAAATTAGTGTAGGGGTTTTTGTTTTAGCTTTAAATG
>JBBEBO010000020.1:0-45363 GCA_040882265.1 Brumimicrobium sp.
TCATCCCTTTTCATCTTATTTGTTATCAAATATATTACTTTTACAAACATAGGAGAGCACAAAGCGGTGCGCTGAGTATATCGAAGTGAATTCGCAAAGCCCGCTATAAAAAACCTCTGCGACCTTAGCGCCTTCTTCGCGTACCTTGCGGTTAAACCCCTAAACGACATCCCCAAACCATTTCCACGCAGGAATCATCTTTATCGTCTTTCCATTTTCTTTTAAAACATCGTCTTGATCCAGAGTGATGATAACGCCTTCCTTTTGCTCAAAGAAATTCAATGCTTCAAGTAATCCGCCGACTTCTCTTTCGTAATTATCGGAGTGAACTTCTTGACATACTTGAACAATATGAGTGATGGAAGTTCCATTTTTCACGATAAAATCACATTCTCCATTCTCCCTGAAATAATAGATTTCGCTGTGGTTTCTGCGCAATTCTAGATAGACCATGTTTTCGAGTAATCTACCTTCATCTTTTGAAAAACTGAGTGAATTCGCCTTTGCAAATGCCGTGTCTATGGTATACACTTTTTTAGGATTTCGAGTAACACTTTTCAGCGACCAACTAAACCGAGGCACTGAAAACAACAAATAACTATCTTCTAACCAATCCACATAGTCGCTGACAGAATTTGCAGAGCCTACTTTAAAGGTCTTTGCGATGCTATTCAATGAATATTCTTTTGCTACATTTGAGATTAGAAATAAAGCGATATTTATGAATATATCAGAATTTCGTATGCCGTAGCGTACGATAATATCCCTGTATATAACATCTTTAAACAACTGCTGAAGTATTTCAGGCTGTTGCGATTGAATATGATCGGGAAAGCCACCAAGCGATTTGTATTTGACAAAACTATTTTTATTTGGACGCAGCTTTTTGAATGCACAAAACTCAGCGTAGGAAAATGGAAATAGCTCAACTTGTATATTTCTTCCTGTCAACTTTGTGCCGAGTTCTTTACTCAACAAAGAAGCATTTGACCCAGTGATACATATTTGTTTCCCTCGATCGTGCAAATGACGTATAAAAACCTCCCAATGTTCCACGTTTTGTATTTCATCAAAATAATAATGGTCTACATTTTCTCCGACAAGGTCATCAAACTTCTCGAAGTCGTCTATGTCAAACCCAAATATTCTAGGATCTTCAAAGTTAAAATAGATAAAGTCTTTTTTTAATTTTTTACTGAGTTGGTACATTAAAGTGCTCTTTCCACACCTACGAACTCCTGTTATGATCAGGATATGACTCTTTATAGAAGCATTTTTTATTGCCAAAGATCGTTCCTGTCCAACTTTCTTATGACCATAAGCACGCTGCTGCCCCTCTAACGATTCAAATATTTTAGATTTTAATACCATTTGTAATACATGTATATTACAAATATATAAAAATAAATATTACTAAAATACAAAAATATATATTATAAAAATATGAAAATATATATTACTAATATATAAAGTTGCAATAAAATGATTTTAAGAATTCCTATGCGACATTTGAATCTCTGCACAACTTAGCCGTTCTTCTTCATCAAGTAAACTTTTTCAACCGAGAAACACGCTATAAATACCTCTGCGACCTTAGCGCCTCCTTGGCGAACATGGCGGTTACCCCCAAACGAGAAGCACCCCACCAAACAAAATCACTCCAAGAACAAACAACAAATATATAAAGTTGCAATAAAATGATTTTAAGAATTCCTAAGCGACATTTGAATCTCTGCACAACTTAGCCGTTCTTCTTCATCAAGTAAACTTTTTCAACCGAGAAACACGCTATAAATACCTCTGCGACCTTAGCGCCTCCTTGGCGAACATGGCGGTTACCCCCAAATGAGAAGCACCCCACCAAACAAAATCACTCCAAGAACAAACAACAAAAAGGTATAAGGTAAAATCTGATAAGGCTTAAGCTTTGTAATCCCCAGCAGAGGCAACGCCCAAAACGGCTGCAACATATTCGTCAATTGATCGCCATAACTCATCGCTAAAATCGTTTTTGGAAGATCTGCATTTAACTCTTTGGCTGCTTCAATCAAAATTGGTCCTTGAATTGCCCATTGCCCACCACCACTTGGAACAAAAAAGTTCACAACCCCAGCGCTGATAAAAGTGTAAACAGGTAAAGTGTAGTCTGTCGCAACAGCAATGATAGAATCTGAAAACAAAGTAATTAAACCACTGCTTTTCATAATCCCAAGAATCCCGAAGTACAGCGGAAATTGAATTAGAATTCCAGAAATATCACCAATAGAAACTTGAACAGCATTTATAAAATTATTGATGGATCGGTGGAAAAAAATCGATAATCCTAAAAGGGAAAGATTGATAAAATTCAAATTGATAAATCCAAGAGAACTTTGCCCTTGGTAGTCGATAGCCCTGAAAATGACAAGTGCCAAAATTCCTAACCCCAAAACGGTTCCAACAAATTTGCTGTAATCAAGGCGTTCAGCACCACGAACTTTACCAACTGGATCTTCTGCTTTTTTACCGAACTGTTTTGAGAACTTTGGTACAAACCCAGTACCAGATTTTTTGGCAATAAATAATAAAAACAATGGAATGATCACAATACATAAAACAGCGACTAAAATGTTCATTCCCGAACCAATCGTGGCTTCAAAAGGGACGTTTGAAGGATAATTACCCATTCCTCCCATGCGTTCCATCATTTCTGGGATGTATCCTTCTTCCATCACTTTAGTCGTTGCGCTTCCAGATAATCCACCGTGCCAAACCATCATCGTGGAATAAGCAGCAGCTCCAACAAGACCATAATTGATTGCTTTTTTCTGATATGCAAATTTCTCTCCCACTTTTCGAGCCAAAATAGCTCCAAAAATCAACCCTAATCCCCAATTAAAAAGTCCCATGACAATCGCTCCAGTAGCTACAACAAAAACACTTGAAGCTGTGTTTCGACAATAAACAAGTAAAGCTCTTATCAATCGATCGACAGGGCCAGTAAGTGCTAGCACATGTCCCAACACTAAAATCAACATCATTTGAAAAGCGAAATACAATCCCCCTGCAGAATCATCCCAAAGTCCTTCTTCCCATGAAGAAAAAAGATAAACTAAATATTCGCCATGAGATTCATTTGCAGGCCTCGTCAAAAACAACGCCAATAAAACCGTCAAAACCGTCAATAACACAGCAATTGTAAACGGACTCGGGAGAATGCGTTTAAAAACTGAAATAAATTGCTGCGATCGCTTCGACATAGTTTCAACTTGTAGAGAAAGTGAAAATAATGAGAATTTTAGAAATGGAAAGAATTCTTTGGTAAATATCAATCTAAGTAATAGAAACCAACATTGAGAATTACTTAAAAAGCGGGTTAAGCAGATAAAATTGAGAAAAATATTCTTATTTTCACGATATTGATTAATTATGAAATATACGCTATCATTTCTCTTTTGTTTCTTTTTGATAGGTTGGACTTTGGCACAACCTAAGTATTCTCTGGATACCGTAAAAACGCAGAAATGGAATAAGACAACTCTTAAGATCTATAATCAAAACGATGTTTTGGTTGAGGTGGTTCGTTTGAAAAAAGGTAAAAAACACGGAGTTCAGGAAGAATACAACAACAACGGAAAAATTTCTGAAAAGAGAACGTTTAAAAATGGAAATCTAGATGGAGAAAGGATCACCTATGATGACAGGGGGCGAGTGCGAGCAAGACGAAATTATGATTACAACCGAAAATCTAAATCCTCTATGTTGTCAGGTGTATATAAGCGGTATTTAAATGAAAATCTTATTCTTAAAGCACATTATAGAGACAATTCTTTTCACGGATCATATGAGGAATTTAATCAATCGGGGACTCAAATAATAAAAGCAACATATAAAAAAGGACTGCTTACTGGAAAAAAACAAACGTTTAATAACCAAGGGACACTTATAAAAAATGAAGAACACAAAATAATCACAGTAGACAGCACCCTAACTTCAGTGCTTCATGGGGAGTATACTCATTTTTTTATGAACGGAAGAACTGCAAATTCAGGGACGTATAGTGAAGGTCAAAAAACGGGTTTATGGATTAAATACCGAGAATACGGATACGGAGTTAAGGAAAGTGAAATATTTTATAAAAATGATAAAAGACACGGCGCATTCACGAATTATGATTCTAATGGGAATGTTAAAAATACGGGATTATACTATGAGGAAATTACTGTAGACGACGAGTTGTTAAGAAATATCAATGACGGAAAGCACGAGCATTATTATGAATCGGGCGAACTAAAACGTGTGGAACATTATGATATGGGTAAGAAAAATGGGAAATGGGTTAAGTATCATGAAAATGGTCAAATTACTGAAGAAAAACATTTTCAGGACAATCTACAAATTGGAAAGCATGAAAACTGGAATAAAGATGGATCCAAAATTTACGAAACAAATTACAAACTTATAGAAACAGCTAATCGCACCCTTTCTGTTCAACATGGTTTAGAGAAAAGGTGGAATAATGGCGTTCTGGTGAGTGAAATTCCATTTCAAAATGGAGAAAGAGAAGGGGTTTCAAAAAATTTTAGTGCTTCTGGTGAACTGGAAAAAACAATGGAGTTTAAAAACGATAAACTGCATGGTAAATACAAAATATATCATCCCAACGGGAAGTTGAAAATGATTCGTGAATACCGGGATGTTGGAGCTAGTACTTCTAAAGTAGTAGGTTGGCAAAGAGAATATGATGCGAATGGTTTACCCTATCGCTATTTTTATTCCGACTCATTGGGTAATAATATATACAGTAAATCATTTGAAGAAGACAAAGTAACAAAGATACATATAGAGGATGCATTTGAAATTCAATACTTTCCAGGTACTGAAAAAATAAAATCTTTCGTTTTCAAGAATCGCGGTCATTTGGATGTACTCTCACAACAATATTACATGAATGGTGAAGTGAGAAAAATCACATTCCAAAACCCCTATACTTTAACGGTGAATCATGCAGATTTCTTGTCAAATGGAGATATTTTTAATATTTATGGATCATCTGACCATTTTAATGATAGCCTATTGGCGGATCCTGAATTGGTTAAGAAATTTAAAAAGAATATAGGAAACCTTGTAAAAGAAAACGATTTTTTCGAACAAGAAATGTGGGATGGAAATTATGTTTTAAAATTCGCAAATGGTAAAACATTCATGGATTTTAATTTTAAAGAGGGAATTCTTGATGGAGAATTAATTAGTTACGCTCCTATGATAGGCGATACTACGTCATATATGAAGTTTGATCATTTCAAATTAAAATATCACTTTCTTAACAAGTTTGCTGGAGTTAAAACTACGTATAGAGAAACCTATTATGAAGAAGATTCCATAAAAGTTGTAGAAAACTATACGAATAGCGGTATACCTATCAAAACCACAAAATATAAAAATGAAGAATTATTTTATACACGTGAACATCATAAGAATGGCGAGATAAAGTATGAGCTTGATCAAGCCAAGAATAGCTTTCTTCGTTGTGATGTTGACGGCAATTTATTAGAAAAGAACATTCCTCTCCAGGAGGGTAGTACAGAAATAGTAAAGGAGCGGTATTTTCCAGAAAACCACAAATTGAAAACAAGACAACATTATAAATCTGACGAGCTACATGGTTTATCTGAACATTATTTTGCTTCGGGAGACTTGAAATACAGATTAAACTATAAAAACGGTAAAAAGCATGGGGCTTACATTGGATATAATCAAGAAGGAAAAATAACATGGAAAGGGGTTTATATAGAGGACAACAAAGATGGTTTATGGCTTAAATTAGTAAATGACAAAATTGACACCCTCTATTTTGAAAATGGACGAATTGTTCTGGAGCCAACTTCTATTCCTTGCAAGTGTTCAGATACCACCTACCGAACTAGCGACTTAAAATATGTCCCTCTGCTTAAAGGCTTATTAAAGTATTCCGACTTGACCAACAACATCCCAAATTATTTAAAACCTGTTGACAGTTTAAATTTTAACTCACTTTTTTATTCATCATTACAATTTGATAACAATCGAAGTGGTGGTTTCGCCTCTTTTAATCTTATAATGTTTGATGAGTTCTCGATTGCGATGCCTTCTGATGAGCAAATAAAACTAACAATGAATCCATGTAGCACACCAACTTATTTAGACCGGATGAATGTAAACGCAAAATACACTTCAAATCATCCTATTGAAGCACAGGTTTCTTTATTCCCAGAACGCATTTCTTTAACGGTGTTAAAAGGGCCTTTAACCAGTAACGATCCAAACTACGATAAATACACCGCATTTTTTGATGTTCAACGTATTTCAACAGGTACTGAAAGATTTACTGTTGATTGGGATTATTCTGATGAAGGATGTTTTATCGATGGACGCATTCAAGATTTTTTAGACCTAAAGGTGCTAAGTGCTAAACCTATTGTTTTTGAAAATCCATTTAGAGAAGTGGGGCATAATTACATTAGTCAAATGAAGGTTAAGTCTGAAGAATTAGATAATTTCTTCGGTTTATTCATTACTGATGCTGAATTAAAGTTTCCGATTAATCAGAAAGGCAGAAGAATAACAATTGAATCAAAGAGCGATGCAATTTTAGCTGGAGGTAATTTTGTGAGTGGTATTTTGAAAATTGATTGCGAAATAAAAGATAACGGAGATTATTATTTTGCTAAGTACGACTTAACCCTATCGGAAAAAGAATTGAAAATGACTTTAATAAAGAACAAACTTACACGTGTCAACTTTGAGCACGATGCTAAGAATAGTATATTAAACATAACCTTTTTTGCTGAATGAATTACTTAAAACACATACTGATTTTTGTATTTTCCTTGCTCGGAAGCACCTTGTTTGGATCGGCTCATACAATTTTTGATGTTTTCGAAAATAAATCTTACGAGGTCAATACGTATTTTAAAGAAGTGACTATAAATAATAGCTTTCTGAAGAATGAGATAGACATTAGTTACTTGAATTTTAAAGAACCTTCTAATAGGATTCAGAAAAAATTTAACGAAGTATCGTTTGACTGGGTTAAAGATTATATCAATTCGGAAAAGAAATACTTTAGTTTATTATCTGATATCAAACAAAAAATGAACGTATATAATGAGTTAGCTGCCAGTAAAAACAGCTATGACTATGGCTATGAGGATGTTTTAAGTATGAATTCTGTACGTTTAATTGAAGTTGAATGCGTTCCCTATTCAGTAGTAAATAACACACTGTTTTTTGAATTGCAATTTATATTCGAGTTTGGTGCTTCTAGACGAGGGTATAATATTATAAACACAAAGATGAAGTCAACAGAAATATTCACTTTAGACTTGAATTCTGGTACTGTTTCTCCCTTTGAAATTAACTTTAATCCTGAAATGAAAAGAACGTTAATGGATGAACTTTCCGAGGTGATTAATCAACAATATTTGCTTGTTAAATCACAATTAGACGCGGAAATACTGAAAGATATCAAAAGTATTAATGAAAATTTGGTGAACTGTGAAGATGTTTGTGAACTGATTAGTTTGGAAGATGCTGATATATTTTGGCTTGGATGGGGCGTCATGATTTCCTTTAAAGATAATAGTCCAAGTAGTAAAATATATTACGGTCAAGGGTTTAATGTCTTTCTCCCGTTGCAAAGTAATCGTGAAATAATTCAACATTTTGATGAGTTTAAATTTGCAAAAAAAATAAAAATACCACCTGTCAATATACAAGATTTTGAGCTCAATAATTACAATAAAATGAGAGCAGTATCAACTAGAGCTGAACCAGATATTGGTGAATTATTGCGGTTAAATAATGTGCAGCAACCACCCAGGAAACTCGAAAAAACACATTTTCAAGTTCAAAACGATTCTATGAAACGCTTTCTGTCGAAAAAGGAATATCAGTTCAATAAAAATAGACAGATTACAAGTGAAAAAACGTTAGACGAGGACGGCAATATCGGTTTAACTTTAAAAAAAGAGTATAACCAAAGTGGTAACATTGAATTAGAATCCAATATAAGTAACAATGGAGGAGAGAAGACTTATATATATTCCTATGATGACAATGGAAATAATATAAAGGCGCTGCACATAAGTGTATTTAATTATAGAGAGAGGTATTTCTATTATAACGGAAACAATGTTTATCACTTTGATAACAATATGTTTAATGCTCGCAATTCTGGTCTCGATATAAACGATCTGTTCGTCAGTGAAGAGAAATACTGTATGAAAAGAGGATGTTACAAATTTGATGAAAAAGGGAAAGTTATTGGTTTTTCTGGAGAACGTAAATACAATAATGTACAAATAGGACACGATGATCAAGGTCGAATTTCTGATATTCATTCGGTAAATGATAACTATTTAACCTTATATAAATACGATACACTAGATCGCTTATCTTCATTTGAAGTTTATGAAAATGTGATTGAAAGTTTTAAATCTGTTTATGAATACAACTCAGAAAGCTTACTGCCGTCACTTAAAACAACAATAACGAATAGAAACGCTATTACTGAAGAAATATATGAATGGGACTAAGTAGCTTTGTTTTTACTTAAAGCTTATTTGTTAACTTTTTAAGTTAAGCTATTAAAAACTGAAATAAATTGCTGCGATCGCTTCGACATAGTTTCAACTTGTAGAGAAAGTGAAAATAATGAGAATTTTAGAAATGGGAATGGGATTCGTGTTTTTAATAAGGTGCTGTTTCAATTTCGAACAATTAAGACAACACGGAAAGGTTTTGACTTTGTTCCTATGAATCAGTAATGAGCGTATACTTGCAGGTTAAGCTGTCAAAATTAACAATCTTTCCAGGATAAAACATCGGCAATACTTCTTTTTTGATTTTGATCGCCACCATAGATTAAAAACTTATTGTTTATGGATTCTGATGCCACAGCCGAAAAAAAGTCTAGATTATTGAAGAGTTTTTGGGTAATAGTGCTAGTCGATTTTATTTCGTAAATATCAAATTTCCCTGCTTGTTGGATCATTAAATCTACTTCTTTATTGTTGCTATCTCTCCAAAACCAATGATCATCCATTAAATATTGATGATGGTTTTGTTTGAGTTTTTCTGAGATGATGAGATTTTCAAATAATGCTCCTTTTTGCTGATGCTTTGCCAATTGTTCTTTATCTTTTATTTTTAAGAGATGGGTCAATAATCCCGTATCATAAAAATATAACTTTGGTGTTTTTACTATTCGTTTACTAAAGTTTTCATAATAGGGTTGTAAAAGAAATGTGATGTAACTGCTTTCTAAAACTGACAGCCATGACTTTGCAGTGGGTTGCGTAATACCTACTTTCTTTGCAATTTCACTCAAGTTTAATAACTGTCCAGCTCTGGTAGCACACAACATTAAGAATTTCCTGAACTGTGATAAGTCTTTTACATTAAGTATTTCAGAGACATCCCTTTCTACATAAGTCTGTATGTAATTATTATAAAAAACATCACTTTGAATGGCTCTATCATAAATTGATGGATAGCTTCCTTTCAGACATAAATCTTCATAAGATTCAGAGAGCCATCCAGCTGATTTTAACTCACTAAAATCGAAAGGCAGTAACTTAAACAAAATAACCCTTCCTGCCAGACTTTGAGTAATACTTTTCATTAAAAGAAAATTTTGTGATCCAGACAAAATATATTGCCCCATTTTACCCGATTCGTCAACTACTGATTGCAAATAAGAAAATAACTCGGGTGCCTTTTGAACTTCATCTAGAATTACCTGATTATTGTACATCTCTAAAAAGGCCTTCGGATCAGATGTAGCGAATGCTGAAGTATCCGGATTTTCTAAACTAAGATAGGTGTAATTAGGAAAAAGTTGTTTTAATAGCGTAGTCTTTCCTGATTGTCTTGGACCCGTGAGAGCGACTATGGGATACTTATCCATAAACCGCTCTATTTGGATTTTTATGTTTCTTTTTACTGACATAATAGCCTGAATTTAGGTAAAAGTACACTTTTATTTTTAAATTACATAGCTTTAAATTTGAAATTGCATAACTTTAATTTTGAATTTACACAATATTAACTTTGAAATTACATAAGTTTTTGATTCTCTAAAATTCGATCTTTAATATCAAATAAATAACTTAAAAGTTCAGCGATATCCGCGCCTTCTTGGCGAACATTGCGGTTAAATCCACTCCCTACACAAAGTGCCGACGGATTCGGTAAATTCGTCACTAAGACAAGCTTACCGAATCCGTCGGCACATGTGCGCAGTCGATGTCACTTGTCACTTCAAATACCCCCGCTTTCTCAAATCCTTCTGAATCTCCTCAATGTCCTCAGGAAGACGTTCCTTCATCAACCAGTTCACATCAAAACCATGAAAAATAGATGTGTCCATCATGCCGTGATTATTTCCGAAATGTTTTCCTAGAATATGCAAATCCTCCTTAAAATCAATATAAAAATCCTCCTCCAATCGATTAATTAGAATTCTCGTATTAAAAGCTTTGTTCACAATATAAGCAGCCAATTTATTCCCCTTTTCAGTTCGATGGTGAATATTGATATCATCACTGAAATATTCAAAAGCCTTGTTGAGCAAATATAAATTTATCAGTGCTTCGCCATACTTGTCTTTTGTAGTAAACTGATAGCTCGCAATTTCTCCACTGAGTGTTCTTAAAGCCATTGAGAGATAACCTGGCTTGTACTTTCCAAAACTTTTAATTTCTTCAAATTCTCTTATTGTATTGTCAAAAAAGTCATCCCTTAAATCTTCTTTCGAAAAATCACCAATTAACTCATAATGCAGCCTTTTAGCCAATCTTTTATCCCGTCTCACAAGCATCGCCACCAACTTGTCTTTTTCACGATCGGGTAACTCGCTCAACGCTCTTTTGAATTCTTTATCGATTTTCATAATGTAAAATTATGAATATTTTCTACAGTCAATATTCAATTAGCTCAAGAAATAAACCATAAATCGATTATTTCATTCAACTTAGTTCTTATTTTGATTGATCAGTTTGGAAAAAAAATACAAATTACTTTAAGGTAAAAATAAATTCCATTAAGTTTAACGATAAATGGGCAATAAATACAACTAATATTTTCTTTCGTCTTAGTTGAATTAATCCAAAAGGTATTCCAATTAAAAATGCTGTTGTAAGTATATGCCAAGCCCCACCCATCCAATGAAGAAGGTTCAAGTTTCGGAACTGTTCACTCTCCGCTAGCCGTAACTTTTCTTCGCTACCAAAGTCAGTTCTAAAGATTCACTCTTATTACTCTCATACAATGACACTTGTTTATGCTACCTTCTGGATACAAAGTAAATCAAAATTATTCCAATGCTTATGAGGATAAGTCCAAAAACATCTAACCTGTCTGGTTTGTAATTTTCAAATATATATCCCCAAAAGAGCGAAGCAATAATGAATACTCCACCATACACTACATATACCTTCGTAAAATCTTCCGAGTGAAAAGTTGCAATAACACCATAAAGTCCGAGCAGTATAAGTCCGAGAATTCCTTGTTCTATTGGCTGGTGGTTTTTGAGCCATTGCCAAACAAAATAGCATCCACTTATTTCAAAAATGGATGCTATGATGAAGATTAAAATTGTTTTTGTCATTTATTTTGTGCTTCCGTTTTTACAGTCGCAATTTGTCGCGCAAGAATCTTTACATCCTTTTTTTGCTTGGTTTTTCTTATAGAAATGAATAGCAAATAAGATTCCTGCCAAACCTAAAGCAACAATACCAATCTTTTCGGCATAGAGTCCAAAAGCGGTTAATGAACCGATTCCTGCGACTGCTCCGATAATAGGTAGTGAACAACAAAGTCCACACAGCCCTATACTTGTCCACCCTAATTTCTTATATAAAGGTTTTGATTTTTTTACTGTATTATCCATTTTATTGAGCTTTTAAATTGTCCGGAGTTGTTTTAGAACCGCATGAGGAAGAGCAGGATGTTTTACCACATTTGTTACATGATCCTTCTGTCGATTTTTCTGTTTTACATTTTTCTTTACAGCAATTTTTTACTGCTTCGCAAGATGTCATTGCTACAATTGCTACTAAACTGATAATGATTACATTCTTTGTCATATACTTAATTTTAAATTATATTTGCGAATATAAACAGTGGAGTGTAGTCCACTGTCAAGGAAAAAGTGAATAAAATTTTCAAAAAAAATGTTAATAGGCGAAATTGTCGATAAAACAGGGCTTACTAAAGACACCATCAGGTTCTATGAAAAGCACGGACTTATCAGAATTGGTAGAAAAGACAGAAGGGAAAATAATTACAAGGAATATTCAGAGGAGGTCTTAAATCGTTTGCTCACTATTAAGCGTTTAAAAGGTTTTGGCTTTACTCTAAATGAAATCTCCGATGTATTGGATATGATTGAAATAGATCAAGCAAATTGTAACAATATGAAAGGTAAAATTGAAGACAAGGTTGACCTTTTGGATGTAAAAATCAGAGAACTGATTGAAGTCCGGTCTTTGTTAATCAAGGGAGCATCAAAATGTCAGAGCGGTTGTACTCCTTCTAATTTAGATGCCAACTGTGGAGTTTTGGTTACGGATGAATTTCGGTTTAAAGGTTGAAGTCTGTGTCATTTGTTTGTGGATAACGTATATTATAATAGGAAAAGGTTGAGTTTTCAGACCTAGAACCAAATCGATTATTTCATTCAACTTAGTTCTTATTATAAATGATCAATATGAATAAAGAGAAATAAAATTAACTTTGAAGTAAAAGTATTTGGTTGTGAAAATAATTCATTACTTCTTATTGATTTTATCGACTTCATTCCTTGGGTTTGCTCAAGATTCGAGTCAGGTTAAAAACTATGAAAAACTTTATGATCAATTCCATTATTCAAATCCGGATAAAGCATTTGAGTACCTAAAAAAAATAGAAAGGTTAGGTAGAAATACTAATGATACTTCCATTATATATGACGCGTACTATTTGAAAGGAAATCATTTCCTTGAAATAAACACTGATTCATCCTTGTACTATTATCGGTCTCTTTTTAAGATTGTTGATCAGGGTGACATAGATAATCGTATTGACCTTAATAACAGTGTAGGGTTGGCTTATCAGTATAGTCAAAAGTATGACTCAGCTTTAGTGTACTTCAATAAATGCCTATATCTTGCAAAAAATTATGAGGAGAATGATTCCTATTGTGCTGTATTAAATAATCTCGGACTAACATATTACGCAATACAGAATTATAGTCTGTCAGAGGAAATGTTTGAAAAAGCTTATGGTTGTATGTTGAAACACCAAAGTGAAGAACACCTTCCTAACGTTATTAACAATCTGTTTAGTTTATATATAGCCAATGGTAAGGAAAACATTGATAGTTTAATTATCCAACTTAAGCAATATGCCGATGTTGAAGATTCAAAATATCAATCGGTCGTTTATTTGAATATTGGTCTGTTCTACTATGAAACGAATCAGCTTTTAAAATCAGAGCGGTACTTGTTAGAAGCAAAAAACTTGATTTCAGACTCCATAAGCAATGATTTTGCACGAATCATGCATAGTCTTGGGAATCTTTATGTGAAAAAGGATCAAGTTTCAAAAGGAATTCAAAAATTGAAATATGTACAAAAAAACTTTCCTGATTATGAAGAACAGTATAGGTTGTATGGAAGTTTCTTGAATGCATATCAGGCTAAAGGAGATATCGATAGTGTAATTTACTTTCACGATGCTATTTTAGAGTTTAAAGACTCCATTCATGCTCTTAATATCAATAAAACACTTGCCGAAACCCAGAAGGGTGTTGAAGTAATAGAGCGCAATGCAGAAATTGAAAATTTAAAAATTGAAAAAGCGCTTCTCAAAGAAAAGAGACAGAATCAATTGTTGGTTCTGTATGCTTCTGTGGTCTTATTTTTAATTCTGGTCATTTTTCTTTTGGTATTATTTTATAAAGAAAAGTCAAAAAGGAAATTACAGGCAGAATTAATTGATCAAAAAGAAAAAAAAGTTCAAGAAGTATTATCTACAATTAAACAAAAAAATAAATTGATAGAGAGTATTGAAAAAGAAAAATCTGAATTAAATGATCAACAAACGCTTCAGGCAGAACTTCAAAAAGATCTAGCACTTTCAATTCAAGAAGATTGGGATATTTTTAGTCAGTACTTTAAAGATCAGCACCAAGGCTTTTATAAGGAGCTAAAAATCATTAGCCCCGACCTTACAAACAATGAATTGAGAATGTGTTCACTGGCCAAAATGCGATTAAGCGTTAAAGAGATTGCTAGCATACTGTACTTATCAGTTGATGCTGTAAAATCTGGAAGATATAGAATTCGAAAAAAGCTTAATGTTAATGGTGATGTTGAACTTTCGGATTTTTTAAACAGCTTGTAAGACACTGTAAAACAATGTGTAGTGTGGTTTGACACCATTTGCACACTGTCTTTTTTGGGAAGCACTATTTTGATCCCTTACCTTTGAAGAAATCAAAAAAACAAAATGATGCAGAGACAATATACATTACTGATTACAATTTTAATCTTCGTTTTTTCAACGGAGACAATAAAGGCCCAGAAATCTTGGCATAAACTTACTTCTTACAGTCAAGCAAACTCATTTAATTGGATGGCAAGAGGGCAGGGCAACATTATTTATGGTGTCACCCCGGATCGTTGGGTGTATTATTCAGAAGATAATGGAGAAAGCTGGAGCTCATTTGTAGATGCTCCTTCTTTTCATAATATTTCACTTTTGGAAGCGTCTAAAGTCTCGAATAGGGTTTTTGCTAAATCATTATCCGATGGAATTATTTATACTGATGACTATGGAGCAAACTGGACTGGTAATGACTTAGGTTTATCAGGCGGAAACTCTGGGTTTGGACCGCCTATTCTGGCAATTGGACTCAAAGGGAACAAAGTGGCATTAGGTTTAGTTGATTCCACTATCAAACTATTTGTTTCTTCAAATAATGGTGTGAATTTTAATGAGGTAGGCGATATTCCTTTTTCGCCAAAAGGGTTTCACTTTCTTACTTCGGATAAAGTGTTTTCCAATACTACAAACTACACAGGATTATTTTTCTCAAGTGATATTGATGCAGGGAATAATTGGCAACAAATTGCTTTTAATGGGAAGCATGTTTCAGATGTATTCATACATGGTGACTCTATTTTTGCCTCAGTATACGGAAATACTGGTGATGGGCATGTACATATTTCAACAGATGAAGGACAAACATGGTCACAAGTTGGAGGGCCCGTTTCAAGCGAGTATATAGACCAATTGACTTATGATCCAGAAAATGGTAGACTCTTTGTGACTTCGAATGAAGGAATTCATTATTTTGACGGAACAGATTGGATTCATCATCATGCTGAACCCAGGGCACATCCAATAGTCATAACCGATAATCAAACGGTTGTCTTTTCTGGTCCACAATATCGAGGCGTAAAAACGGTAAATCCTACAGACTTAAGTGTCGAAGTTAAGTCTGAAGGTCTTAGGCTTAGTACAGATTTTATGGAACTTACTAATGATGATAAAATTTTTGTTGCCTCTGTTCACAAAGCCAACCTTAGTATTTATGATATCAATCAACAGAGCTGGAGTTATAAAACACTTTTTGACTCAATACATGATACACGGATTACAGCAATTGATTTAACAACTGATGGACATCCTGTAATTGGTGGTTTGCACTATATAGCAAAGCGATTTGATACTCAAGATTCACTTCAGGTAATTGCCGACGATAATACGGCACCATTGGCTCCGGTATATAATATTTTATCTCCTAATAAGATGTTTGTCGGTAAAGATGATGGAATATCAATGGTTCAGCATGCTTCTCAAAATTATGTTGACTACACACCTGACATGGGTAATTCATGGTCTGTTTTATATGACGCAAATGTGCACACTCCTGCATTATTCAACATAGAGAAAGTCTGTACTGGCACAACTAATCATTATATTTATGGGCAAACAATGGCGGTTGAAAATGTTGTGTTGCACTCTGATGATGACGGTAACTCTTGGACGCAATTACCTGCGGTTCCAAATAGTGCAATAATTGAGAATATATTTGTAGACAATAACAATAAATTATTCGCAGTAGCCTCTTCTGGTATTTTTGAATGGAATGATGCGCAAAACGATTGGATTCAACACCCAGTTCAATTTACTGGTTCTAATAGAAGGATTGAGATGGCGTTTGATGAAAATAATAACATTCATATTCTCGTTCGAACGACTTTTTCACCTTTCCCAGAAGAAGGAATTCATATTTCTTATGATGGAGGACAGAGTTATGAACATAATCTTTTCCCAACAATTAATGGAGAATTAGTTCGATTCAAAAGTATGAAGTTTGCGACTGGTAATGTTCCGATTGCTTTTACAGAGGAAAAAAGTCACGACTCTTCATTGGATGGTATCTATTATCTTCACGAAGAAGCAGTACTATCAAGTCAAAACGAAAAACAACCTGAGCAAGAAGTGAATTTATATCCTAATCCTGCGAGTAATGAAGTTAGAATCAAAACGGATGAAAATATCAATACAACAGCACAACTTTCCTCAGTAACAGGTAAATCGACTTTCGTAGTGGTGAAAAACAGCAAAATTGATTTAACTGGATTTGCATCTGGTACTTATATGCTGCGTTATGTTTATAACGGAGAGTTTTACAGTTTTAAACTCCTAGTTAATAAGTAAATAATTGTTAAAATCAATTTTGTTTGTGGAAAAGCACGCTTCATTTCGAAGCGTGCTTTTTTGTTCTTTGATCTAAAGTTTAAAAGGATCAAGTTGTAGGATAAAACATTTGCCGGGCAAAACCTCAGTGCAGAATCTCCGAACTCCTCAGCATTCTTCGTACTATAACTCACGCCCTATACAAAGTGCCGACGGATTCGGTAAATTCGTCACTAAGACAAGCCTGCGCAGTCGATGTAACTAGTCACTGGTCACTCACTCCTTTTAATTCATTTTTCCTCTAATTCCAGCAACTCTTTTATTACTTTTGCCTAAAATTTATAAAAGTGGACGATAAAACATACGACGTAGCGATTATTGGAGGAGGAATAGTTGGAGCAGCAACGTTTTACAAACTGCAAAAACGAAATCCAAACTTAAATATCATTCTCATTGAAAAAGAAGATAAGTTTGCCAATCACCAAACAGGAAATAACTCTGGCGTCATCCACTCTGGATTGTACTACACTCCTGGTTCTTTAAAAGCAAAGAATTGCGTGAAAGGACGAAAAGAGCTCGTTGAATTTGCCAAAGAAAACAATGTTCCTCACGATGTGTGTGGGAAAGTGGTTGTTGCTACGAAGAAAGAAGAACTTCCATTTCTGGATAAAATCTTCAATATCGGCATTGAAAACGGAATTGAAGGAATAGAAAAAATCGATGCCAAACAAATCAAAGAACGCGAGCCCCATGTAGAAGGGATAGCAGGAATATGGGTTCCCGTCACAGGGATTATTGATTATCGCATTGCTACTGAAAAAATGATCGAAAGAGCAAAAGAACTCAATGCAAAATCTAACACTGTACTTGGAGAGGAGGTAATTGGTATAGAAAAGGATGGCGAATTAAATACTGTTATTGGAGCAACGCAAAAATTTAAGGCAAAACACCTCGTTTTCTGTGCTGGTTTGCAAGCCGATCGTTTGGCGAGAAAAGATGGCGTTGACCTTAAAGAACAAGTCGTTGGTTTCCGTGGTGATTATTATGAATTGACGGAACAAGCAAAATACAAAGTAAAAAACCTTATTTATCCTGTTCCAAATCCAGATTTTCCATTTTTAGGTGTACACTTCACAAGAATGACCGACGGAGAAATTGAATGTGGACCAAATGCTGTGTTTACATTTAAACGCGAAGGTTACGGTAAAACTGACTTCAGCTGGAAAGATTCTTGGGATGCATTAACCTATAAAGGAACGTGGAAACTATTCTTTCGAAACATCAGGTTCGGAATCAATGAATACCGAAGAGCTTTTTCAAAAAAATTATTCCTCAAGACATTGCAAGAAATAATTCCGTCATTGACCATGGACGATATCAAACCTGGAAGATCTGGAGTGAGAGCATTGCTCCTCGGAACGGATGGCGACACAAGAGATGATTTCAGAATCGAATACCACGGACATTCCATCCATGTACTAAACGCACCTTCACCGGCAGCTACAGCATCGTTGGCAATTGGAGATTATATAGCGGATGAAGCGGAAAAACATTTTTCGTTGAAGAGTGAAAAAGTGACGAGTGACGATTTTAGTGACGAGTGACATCGTTCGCAGGGCTCACTTAGTGACGAATTGTGTGACGTGAAAAAGGCGTTAACGTCATCCTAAATACTATATAGTCAAAAAAATATAACGAATCTTCGGCACTCCGTGTGGACAAAAATACGGCCTACATACTTCCCACAATTTATGAACTAATTTACGCCCTACAATTCGTCACTAAGATTGGCTAGCCCAATCGATGTCACTCGTCACTCGTCACTTTTTCATTCCAAGGCATACGCCACATCAAACCCTCTCAACGACTCCAAAAGCCCATCATTAATATCAACTTTCACAAATCTTGAAGGCAAATCAACTTCCAAATTATTCACAGTATCAAACACATTAAATCGTACCTGATATTTCCCTTGATTATCTTTGAAAACTTGATCGATATCCTCAATAAATCGCTGATTGACCTGACTCAAAGCAACTTTTATCTTTAAGGCTTGCGTTTTTTGTTCTCTTAATCCAGATAAGAAATCAATTTTGTGGACTTTAAACTCAAATTCATCGTTTTTCCATCGTTTTGGCTGGACTTTTCCTACTAAATAGATGAAAGCACCTTCCGACATGTAATCTTTGAACTTTCCGTAATCTTCGCGGAATAAGAAGAGCTTTGTTGAATCGCCGTAATCTTCTATCACAATCGTTCCAAAAGGATCGCCTTTTCTTGTGTGTCTATGTTCAACTTCTGTGATAATCGCAGCAATTGTAAATTCTCTGTTTTGATGTTTGTCTAGTTCGATTATATCCTTAATTGTACCCGAACAGAAAGAATCAATGTCAATTTTGTAATCATCGAGCGGGTGTCCAGAAATGTAAATCCCAACGACTTCTTTTTCTTTATTTAATTGCTGAAGCGAAGACCACTCTGGCACTTGAGGAATCGTTGGGGCAGGGGTGGCCACTCCAGAGGATTCGCCAAATAAACTCGCCTGACTCGAATTAATACTTTCTTGATGACTTGCACCAAATTTTATTGCACTTGCAAGGAAAGTTCGATTGTTGTCTTCTGCGAAATACTGTGCTCTGTGTACATTTGTAAATGAATCAAAACCACCGCCTAGGGCTAATCCTTCGAATGCTTTTTTATTACATTTCCTTAAATCAACACGTTTTGTGATGTCGAAAATATCTCGGAAAGGACCGTTTTCATTTCTTTCCTGAACAATTGCTTCGACAGGTGCATGACCAACGCCTTTTATTGCGCCAAGTCCAAAACGGATAGCGCCCTCTTTGTTCACTGTAAATTTAAAGTTCGATTCATTGACATCTGGTCCCAAAACTGGAACGCCCATTCGTTTACATTCCTCCATAAAGAATGAAACTTGTTTAATGTCGTTCATGTTGTTACTCAACACAGAAGCCATGTATTCCGCTGGGTAATTTGCTTTGAGATAAGCTGTTTGATAAGCAATCCAAGCGTAACAAGTTGAATGCGATTTGTTAAAAGCGTACGAAGCAAAAGCCTCCCAGTCACGCCAGATTTTCTCTAATTTATCTTTATCGTGACCACGTTCATTCCCTTGGTTTAAAAACTTTGGCTTTAGTTTTTCAAGTAAATCAAACTTCTTTTTACCCATCGCTTTACGCAAGGTATCGGCTTCACCTTTCGTAAATCCAGCTAACTTTTGAGAAAGCAACATCACCTGCTCTTGATAGACTGTAATTCCGTAGGTTTCCTCTAAGTATTCTTTCGTCGCGTCTAAATCGTAAATGATTTCTTCCTCACCGTGTTTACGTTTAATAAACGAAGGGATATATTCCAACGGTCCTGGACGATAAAGCGCATTCATGGCAATGAGATCTGCAAAAACTGTGGGTTTTAACTCCCGCATGTATTTCTGCATCCCCGGCGATTCATACTGGAAAACCCCAACCGTTTCTCCACGCTGGAAAAGTTCGTAAGTTGGTACATCGTCCAATGGGAATTCATCGGGAACTAAATCTATATCGTGTCTATCTTTTACAAAAGCAACTGCATCTTTGATTAACGTTAATGTTTTTAACCCAAGAAAATCCATTTTTAACAGACCCGCTTCCTCAACTACAGAGTTGTCGAACTGCGTACAGTACATGTCCGAATCTTTGGCCAATGCAACGGGAACATATTCTGTAATATCGCTCGGCGTAATAATCACACCACAAGCGTGAATTCCAGTATTACGCACATTTCCTTCGAGTCGCTGCGCTTTTTGAATTACCTGAGCTGGTAAATCACTTCCTGCGCCAATTTGTCGGAGTTGATTTGCACGAACAATATTTTCTTGATTATTTTTAAGTTCATCCGCCAAATCTGCATCGCCCAAGCCAAATATTTTCTTGAGAGAAATGTCTGGAATTAACTTAGCCAAACGATCCGCTTCAAACAGCGGTAAATTCAAAACCCTCGCCGTATCTCGAACAGAAGATTTCGCGGCCATTGTTCCATACGTAATGATCTGCGCAACTTGATTTGCGCCGTATTTTTCAATTACCCAGTCGATAACTCTACTTCTACCTTCGTCGTCAAAGTCAATATCGATATCAGGCATGGATACACGATCAGGATTTAAGAAACGCTCAAAAAGTAAATCGTACTCAATGGGATCAATGTTTGTAATTCCGTTACAATACGCCACGGCAGAACCAGCAGCAGAACCACGGCCAGGGCCAACAATAACACCCATTTCTCGGGCGGCATTACAAAAGTCCTGAACAATCAAGAAATAACCAGGGTAACCTGTATTTGCAATGATTTTTAACTCAAAATCGAGTCGTTCGCGAATTTCATCTGTAATTTCTGGGTATCTTTTCTTTGCTCCTTCATAAGTCAGATGGCGCAGATAATTGTTTTCCCCATTTTTCCCTCCAGTTTCTTTGTCGGTTTCATCAAGGAACTCTTCAGGAATATCAAAAGCAGGTAAAAGAATCTCACTTGCCAATGTGTATTTCTCACATTTATTCGCAATTTCTATAGTGTTTTCAATCGCTTCAGGAATGTCCGCAAACAATTCCTTCATTTCATTAGGCGACTTGAAATAATAATTTTCATTCGCCAAACCAAACCTAAAACCACGACCTTTTCCTTTTGGCGTTTCCACCATTTCACCGTCTTTGATACACAGTAAAATATCGTGAACAATCGCATCTTCCTGATCGATATAGAACGTGTTGTTTGTAGCGACCAACTTTACTTCGTGCTTTTTAGCAAACTTCAGCAAAGTCTCATTCACACGCCGTTCATCTTCCTGATCGTGACGCATCAATTCGATGTAAAAATCATCGCCAAACTGTTCTTTCCACCAAATCAAGGCTTCTTCCGCTTGATTTTCGCCGACATTTAGAATTTTCGAAGGAATTTCACCGTACATATTTCCTGAAAGCACAATGATATCTTCCTTGTACTTTTCTACAACTGTTTTATCAATCCGTGGAACATAATATTTCCCATCTGTAAATGCGATCGACGACATTTTTGCCAAATTGTGATATCCACGCTTATTTTTAGCGAGTAAAACCACTTGAAAACCGTTGTCTTTAACAGTTTTATTCGTGTGATCTTCGCAAATATTAAATTCACAACCAATAATTGGTGTGATTTCCTTTTTCGTAAATTTTTCTCCTTTTTCTTCAGCCGCTGCTTTTTCTGCTTGGATATTTTTGTTGTGCTGCGTGATAAACTTCTCAAAGTGAAAAGCTGCCATCATGTTCCCCGTATCGGTTAACGCAACTGCCGGCATATTGTACTCAGCCGCTTTGTCAATTAGCGCCTTAACATTCGAGGTCGACTGCAAAACAGAAAATTGTGTATGGTTATGTAAATGCACAAAAGAAGTATCTTCTAACTGCGCTAAACCTTCATCAATCTCTTCCTGAGAAACACCTTCGTCTTCGGTATGCTCTTCTTTTAGCGCTGCACTTTTTGCTTTTAAATTCTCGTGTTCCAACCCAACAGGAGGAATTACATCTGGATTTTCACGCAAGAACGCATCGAAATAACTTTCATCCGTTTGAAGTTCTTCAACCGTAAAAATCCTACGTCGCACCAGTTCAAAGAAACAGCGCGTTGTAGCTTCTACATCGGCCGTTGCATTATGCGCTTCAGCAAAAGGAGTCTTAAATAAAAAGTCGTGTAATTCAGTAAGTGTAGGAAGTTTAAATTTTCCCCCACGACCACCAGGAATCTGACATAAGTTAGCCGTAACCTCCGTACACGTATCCAAAACAGGCATTTTGTGCATTGCAGTTTCTGTGTTTGCACGCACAAATTCACAACCCATCACGTTGACATCAAACCCAACGTTTTGTCCAACCACAAATTTCGACTTATCCAGCGCCTCATTAAATTCCTTGAGAACATCACTCAACGGAACACCTTCCTTTTCAGCAAGTAAAGTGGAAATACCATGAATTCGCTCCGCGTCATAAGGAATATCAAACCCATCCGGCTTCACCAAATAATCCTTCGCCTCAATCAACTTCCCCGTATCATCGTGCAATTGCCAAGCAATCTGAATACACCTCGGCCAGTTATCCGTGTCCGTGTAAGGTGCGTTCCAGTTCTTTGGTAACCCCGTCGTTTCCGTATCAAATATGATGTACATGCGCTGCTGAATTTGTATTCAAAAATACGAAATTAATGGGCTTTTTCAGAGGTGATTTTGATGGTATTTTTTAGAAGTTTTAAACAATATAGTGACGAGTGACCAGTTACATCGACTGGGCAAGCCAGTCTTAGTGACGAATTGGTGGGGGGTAGATTTAGAGGCTCTTGTGCTGACTAGTAGCCTTGAGTTGTCTCAAAAGAAAGCTGCGTTTAATTTTATATTACGCCCTAGAACATTCGTCACTAAACGAGCCTGCGAGGTAACGTCACTTCGTCACTCGTCACTAAAAGTAGTACGAATACCCAAATCCAACCGTAAAATATGTGGAAATAACGTCTAAATTATCATCATTCATTCCCGAAAATTCATCCAAACCGATATGATGAGGCTGGTACACAAAACCATGGAAAGCGTAACCTACAGCAAATCTAAAAGAGCTTTTTTCATCTGCCATTAACGCTAATCCTAAAGTTGGTTCAACAAAACCACCGTCAAAAACATAGGGGTCTCCATTTTCTTCAATGATTGCATTTGTACTTGAGACATTCATAGTGTAGCCAATTCGAACACCGTAGTCTACGCCGAAATTACCGTAAAACTTTTCTATACCGATTTTGCCAAATGCACCAGCCATGTGCATGCCACCTGAAATATTAGCGTTATTTTTAAATTCATTTACGTTGAAATATGAATAGCGTAATCCCGCACCAATTGAAAACGTATTGTCGAATGTATGTTGATAAGAAGGTGTAACGACGACTAAACCTTGAATAAGGTCTTTATAAGCAGCATTTGTAGCGATATTTGGTAATCCGATTTCAACTTTAAACGATCCGTTTGGTTGAAATTCAGTTTGACCAATCGATTGAAAGGTTGCTAGAAAAAAAAGAAACACAAGAAATATATACTTCTTCATAAGAATTATTTTTGGGTCTACACAAGTATAAACATTTTTTTTAGATGTTTATTTTATCTCGATAGAGTTTTGGTTAGTTTTTAACAGTAATTTTTTTACTTGTTTTTTGGAAATCGGTTTTTGCTTCGTAGAAGTATTCACCATTTGGAACGGTTGACGAATCAAATGAAATAATATTTCCGCCTTTTGGTAAAGCCCCTTCAGCAATTGTGATATTTATTTCATTATCTGTTGAATATAAAGTGAGTAGAACATTCATCTCATTTTTCAACTCCAAATAGATTTGAACAGTACCTGAAGCAGGATTTTTGTCAAGCGGATGAAGAACAAGAAAGTTTTCTTCACTTGGCCGGCCTCTTTTTAATCTTTTTAAGAGAAGACGGTACAAAATAATCACGACCAATAAAATCAGTGACCCCCAAGCGAAATTGGCGATTGTTCTCGATAAATTAATTGCTAAAAAGACCATTATAATGAAATTACACCTTTGATTTTAGCAGCTTCCTCATAAATTTCAATCACGGCAGCTGCACTCACCATAACTTCTTTGATATTGATACTCGTATAATTTCCTTTCCTCGAAGGACGCGTGTTAATGTCTGAATCACTGCTGAAATGCGCAGTCACCAAAGCAATTGTCTTCGGTTCATTTGGAGCGATAAACTTAAAGTAATAGACCGATGGCCACTCCAGTTGTTGCAGTTGTTCGTTTAATTTTTCGAATCTTGAATCCATTTTTAACTGTTTTAGACGTTAGATAATAGATGTTAGACATTAGAGTTTTTCCATCTAACATCTATTGTCTAATATCTAATGTCTTCTATCTAACGTCTCTTTTTCAGAAAGCAAAGTTAATCTTTTCACTTCATTTTGGAGGATTTCCGGCAATAAAGCATAGCGCGAATGTAATTCGCTGAACACTAATTCTTCATCCCCCACTTCTTTAATCGCTTTTAAGACTTCCATCGGGTCAGGTTCCTTTGAAAGGGTGACTTGTACTTCGTTCGATTTGCTCTCCTCATTGCTCCAAAGTTTGTGGTATTCTTTTTCCATCGCTATCCAAGCTTCAATAACTTGAGACAAACGTTCAGGATGTTGTACCTGCAACACTTTCGACTTAAACGCATTTCTATAATTGTGAAACAAGCGATAAGAAGCCAAAACCGATTCGCTAAAAGCAATTTCTTCCGCTGACATTTCACCTTGATCCGCCACCGCTTCACCACCCAAAATCAAATACGCTTCATACTGTTTCTGAAGCTTCGCAATCCGAGATTGAAACACTTTCTCCATCGGCGGTCGCGTTAAAAAGAACTGCTTCTGCTCAAAAAACCGCTGCTCCCAGAGTTCTTCTAGGTCGTCACCTTCGGTGAATGGGAAGAATATTTTTGCCTCGGATTTTGTCATTTGGGTAAAGGTAGGGATTGTGTTTGGGAATGGGGTTTTTGAAGCAGATAATTATCAAGGAAAAGTACTATGACCAACGTTGACTTTTTAAATATAACTTTTAACTGAGTAAAACAATTAACTTTTTTCCAGTTGTAAGATGTCTCTTGCGTTATCTCTACATGCTTTTGTTATAAAATGAATGATAACTTCTTTGCTTTTGAGATAAAGAAATAGAGCGTTATTCATTAACTTGCGATCAGAAAACATAAAATAAATGAAGTCAAAAGAAAAAATATCATTTGAAGAAATTCATGGGGAAATCTTTAAGAAAAAAGATATAAAAGCTTCCGAATATGGGAAAGCTGCTTTGACTCATTATATAAAGAATCTCAAAAATGGAGTGTCACGCTTTTATAAAAAAGAAGCACTTGAGCATGTGAAAAGTGCGCTTGAGTATAAATATCCTGAGGAAGAAATCACTTCGATTGTTGCAGAGGAGGCATTGCAATACATGATTTTTGACTTTAAGAAGGAGGTTCCATTTCCAGAACCTGAAAGTCCTAAATTTAAATTTATAGACTTATTCGCTGGAATTGGGGGGTTTAGAATTGCCTTGCAAAACCTTCATGGAAAATGTGTTTTTACTAGTGAATGGGATGAGCAAGCTAAAAAAACATATGAAGCTAATTTTGGAGAAGTTCCTTTTGGCGATATAACAAAAAAAGAAACGAAAAAATTTATTCCAGATGATTTTGACGTATTGTGTGCAGGTTTTCCATGCCAGGCTTTTTCAATTGCTGGAAAGAGAGGTGGTTTTGAAGACACTAGAGGCACATTGTTTTTTGATGTAGCAAAAATAATTAAGGAGAAACAACCACGTGCTATTTTCTTAGAGAATGTGAAAGGATTACTGAATCACGATAAAGGTAAAACCTTAAAAACGATATTAAATGTGTTACGCTATGATCTAGGGTATTTTGTTCCAGACCCTCAAGTCTTGAATGCTAAAAATTTCGGTGTTCCCCAAAACCGTCAAAGAATTTTTATTGTTGGTTTTAGAGGTGATTTAGGCATTGATAGTTTTAAATACCCAAAACCTACGAATAAAAAAGTAACTTTTGAAGATGTCAAAGAAGAAAACACAGTTTCTGTAAAGTATTATTTATCTGATACGTATCTAAATACACTTATCAGGCATAAAAAGCGTCACGAAAGTAAGGGTAACGGTTTTGGTTACGAAATCATACCAGATGACGGAACTGCAAATGCAGTTGTTTGTGGAGGAATGGGAAGAGAAAGAAACTTAGTTTTTGATGATAGGTTAGTAGATTTTACTCCAGTTACACATATCAAAGGAGAAGTGAATAGGCAAGGAATTAGAAAGATGACACCAAGAGAATGGGCAAGACTTCAAGGCTATCCTGATAATTTTATTATTCCAGTGGCTGATGCTTCTGCCTACAAGCAGTTTGGAAATTCTGTAGCGGTTCCTGCAATCCAAGCTACGGCGAATGAAATAATTAAAACTCTTCAGAATAATGCTAATAAAAGGTAATAAAGGTGAATGGAGTGAGATTTATGCACTTTTCAAATTATTAGGTGATAAACAATTATTTTTAGGAAATAAAGAAATTGAAAAACTGGAAGGGTTAGTTTACCCCATAATTAAAATTCTTCGTAGCGAAAATAACGGTTATTTTGAATACTCTATCGAAGATGATATAATTCTTGTTTCGGGAAGTGAAGAGATTTTAAAAATTCCAATTTCAGAATTTAAAGAAAAAGCTTTGTTTCTTTTAAATGCAATCAAAGAGAACAAGGAAAGAACATTTTCTGTTCCATTAATTGAAGAATTCATGCAGTCCATAAATTGCATTTCTTTAAAAGCAAGTTCTTCTGCAAAAACAGACATAACGATTGTAGTTCATGATCAAAGAACAAATCAACAACCAACTCTTGGTTTCAGTATAAAGTCCCAACTAGGAAGTCCTTCTACATTGCTTAATGCAGGTAAGACTACAAATTTTACTTATAGAATTCAAGATGCTGAGCTAACGAATAATGATATTGATGAAATCAATTCAATTGATTCGAGAAGTAAAATAATGGATCGAATAGTTGAAATTCAAAATAAAGGTGGAAAATTTGAATTTGTAAAAACAAAACGTAAAATTTTCTCGAATAATCTTGTCCTTATAGATAGCTTGTTGCCAGAAATTTTATCGCAAATTGTATTTGATTTTTATTCAAGTGAATTTTCACATTTAACTGATTTAGTCAAAATAACTGCAGATAAAAACCCTTTAGACTTTGACATAGAAAACGAACATAAGTTTTATGAATATAAGTTAAAACGATTTCTTACAGATGTTGCCTTAGGAATGATGCCTTCTCAAGTTTGGTCTGGTAAATATGACGCAACAGGAGGCTACTTAATTGTAAAGGAGAATGGAGATGTGTTATGCTATCATATTTACAACAAAAACGAATTTGAAGACTACTTATTGAGTAATACAAAACTCGAAACGGCAAGTTCGTCTCGACATGGATTTGGAAAAATTTATCAAGCGGATGGACAGTTATATTTTAATCTAAATCTACAAATTAGGTTTATAAAATAATGGAAGTTGGTTTGAATAAATTGGTTGAAAAGAGTACTGCTAATCTATTACTTAATTTACGTATGCAAAATCAAAAAAACAATATAAAATGAATATAGATTATCCTAGATCTTTAGAGAAATGTGATGAAGTAAAAAATAAGTTGAAAGAATTTTCAGTTTTACTTTGTTCAAATGTAAATCAAGAATTATCACAAAAATTTGAAGATAAAAAAAGTGATATTGAAAATTGGATCGAAGAAATAGAATTTGAAATAACGAATTATTAGTAAAATTAATTTTCAATTTTTTCCAATATCAAAATGAAACAAACACGATACATATTTCCTTTACTTCTCCTTTTGTTTTCTTCCTGCCAAACAAAAACAACTAAAGAAAGGGTTTTCGATTTAGAAGCAAAAGAAACTCCATCACTAAAAAATGATGAAATTGAACTAATTTCAGATTTAATTGAAGAGTTAGTGCAACCCGAACCACCAATACCGCTCCCTCCGATACCAGATTCTACCGAAACTCAAAAAGAACACAATAAAAGATATGAGAAACGGGAAAAACAGCTTCAGAAGCGCTATGACACCACAATATTTACTTTTTATCTTGACAAAACCTTAATGGTTCCAAAAGATCTTTACAGAGAAACTCGAACTAAAAGCGATACTGCATATTTCGGCTTATCCAAATTATTAATGACTGATACCTTGTCTCCTAGAAAAATTGATCTTGGTAAAATAAAAACCAATCAATTCAAATTGGTGGAGAGTTTTCCAGAAGATTGGTCTAAATGGGGCTATGAATTTATGGGAATAGCTAAGTTTTCTCGAATTAGTTTTAATGATGACTATACACGAGCATTTTTCTTTTTTGAGTTTAAGTGTGGAAGTCTTTGTGGGGGAGGTCATTCAATACTCGCTGAAAAGAAAGGTGGTAAATGGGAGATTGTTAGACGGGAGATGATTTGGGTTTCTTAGGGATTTATAAATTCTTATATTCGATAGAAGAAGTGAATGTTTGTATTTGTCTGTTCCGTGGAGACAGTTCAATAAAGTGCTAGAAGCACAACCAATCCCTAGCCTAGGCTTTCAAGCCTAGGTCAAATAAATCCCCCCGTAAACAATTGAGTGCCGTTAGGTACGACCTGATAATTTTTGTTGTAATTTTGCATCGATTTATTGTTGTGCGGAAGTGATTTTATGCGATGATAAGGAGTTTGAAAACTGTAAAGTATAAATGGAAAGCGACAACAATAAAGAAAAATTAAGTCAAGATCAAATTGATCAGTGTATTCACATTTTAAAAACATTAAATGAAGACACCGACCAGATTTTTGACATTCCTAAGGAACTAAGAGTCTTATTACTGACAGAAGCGGGACGATTATCGCGACCGGATAGAGATGAGTTTGCACGACGTAAAAAGGACGGCAAAAAAGCGGCGAAAAGAAAAGCTGCTGAAAGAGATAAACGAGCGCGAAATACAACAGGAATTCGGAGTGCGAGAGAAGCTTCTGTTTTTGTTGCACCTAAAATGATCGAACTTACAGGTGAAGAAGGGAACACAGCGGAAAGACATGTTGCGCCACGGAATTGTTATGTATGTAAAACGGTATTTACGAAACTGCATCATTTCTATGACACCATGTGCGAATCTTGTGGTGATTTTAATTATGCCAAACGTTTTCAAACTGCGGATCTTACTGGACAAGTTGCCTTGGTTACTGGTTCGCGCCTCAAAATCGGTTATCATATTACTTTGATGATGTTACGTGCAGGAGCGACTGTTATTGCCACAACAAGATTTCCAGTGGATTCAGCTCTGCGTTATGCGAAGGAATCAGATTTTGAAACTTGGGGACACCGACTTAAAATTCATGGGCTGGATTTAAGACATATTCCGAGTGTAGAGATTTTTTGTAATTACATAGAACAAGAATACGATCGACTAGATGTATTGATCAATAATGCGGCGCAAACTGTTAGGCGTCCAGCTGGGTTTTACGAACATTTACTTGAAAACGAAGAAAAGGATATTTCTGAATTACCAGAATCGGTTCAGCAAATGTTGTCAGATCACGAGGCGTGCTTAAACGAAATTGAAGAATTTAGCAATCAAGCTGAAGTTGAACATAAAAATTTACCAGTGAGTTGGCACGGAAAACGTGTTGGTATTGGTCTGAGTGATTCGGCTAAGTTATCTCAAGTTCCTTACTCTATTGATCATTCATTGGCCACTGAAGAAGTTTTTCCGGCAGGTAAACTAGATGCCGATTTGCAGCAAGTCGACTTGAGGAAAACCAACAGTTGGAGATTAAAATTAGGAGAGATTCATACCAATGAAATGCTCGAGGTGCAATTGGTAAATTCTGTTGCTCCGTTTGTTTTGTGTAATCGTTTGGTTAACCTGATGAAAAAAGAAAATACCGGAATGAAACATATCATTAATGTTTCCGCAATGGAAGGTAAATTTCACAAATACCATAAAGAATCGCGTCATCCACACACAAACATGGCAAAAGCGGCCCTAAATATGATGACGCTTACATCATCAGCAGAACTTGCGAAATTCGGGATTTACACCAATGCTGTTGATACGGGTTGGGTAACAGATGAAGATCCCGTTGAATTAGCGAAAAGAAAAGAGGAAGTTCACGATTTCCAACCTCCTCTAGATATCGTTGATGGAGCAGCAAGAGTAATGGATCCTTTATTTGATGGTATTAACACTGGTAAACATTGGTGCGGTAAATTTTTGAAGGATTATAAGCCGATTAGTTGGTAAGGAGTTGATAAAAATTAAAAAAACACTATCCTAATGATAAGAATCATCCTAAAAATATTGAAGCCTGGAAGAGCATCAATATCGGTGAAACAAAGAATAACGCAATAGAATAAATGAACAAAACACTAATAACTGGAGCAACAGGAAATATTGGACAAGAAGTCGTTCAGTACCTCTGTGAATTAGATCAAGAATCTGAAATCATCGCAGCAGTTCGTAATGTTGAGAAAGCAAAAAGCAAGTTTTCAAATTATCCCAACTTGCGTTTCAGGACACTTGATTTCGAAGATCGGGATTCATTCGATAAGGCTTTTGAAAGGGTTGATATCCTTTTTCTTCTCCGACCTCCACATATTTCAGATGTGGAGACATTTTTCAAGCCTTTACTTCAGTCTGCTCAAAGGAAAGGAATTCGGAAGATTGTGTTTTTATCTGTTCAAGGGGCTGAAAAAAGTAAAGTTATTCCACACAATAAAATTGAACGACTGATAAAAACCTTTGATTTCGATTACATCTTCGTGCGACCGAGTTATTTTATGCAAAATCTCACGACAACTTTATTGCCGGAAATACAAAAAAGCAATACAATCACACTTCCCTCTGGAAAAGCGAAATTCAACTGGATTGACACAAAAAATATTGGTGAAGCGACAGCAAATTTGATTCTGTCTTTCGAAAAGTATAAAAACGATGCGTACGAAATCACAGGAACAGAAAACAAGAATTTTTACGAAGTGGCAGAAATAATGTCAGAAGTCACAGGAACAAAATTCACCTATAAAAGGATTAATCCTATTTCTTTCTACTTTAAAAAACGAAAAGAAGGCATCCAAAGTGGTTTCGCTGTGGTAATGACTATTCTGCATTTCTTACCGAGGTTTCAGAAAGAGCCAGAAATCTCTGATAATTATAAGATGTTGACAGGGAAGAAGCCAACTTTGCTTAAGGAGTTTGTGGAAAGGGATAGGAAGCAATTTGTACCGTAGGTACAACTAGTTTAATGAATTCCCCCTCAACCATTCGAGTGCCGTTAGGTACGATTCATGTTATTTGGCCTAACACAAACAAAACACCTAATCCTCAAATTAAAACATTCATAAAAAAAATCTACCGAACCTTTTCTAGACAACTGTGTATTACGGTAAAATCTTAGAATTATGAAAGTAGTAACTGTTTTAATTTCTGTGGCGTTTAGCACATTATTCTCGTTTGCTCAGGAAGAACCACAACAAATCAATTCACTAACAAAAGAGCAACACCCATTAGAGTGGTACACCAATCAATATTCACTTTGGAAGAAAGAAATTAAAAAAGACAAGAAAAACGGTGAAGCCTGGGTCAACTTATATACTGCAGCTCGATATTCAAAATACTTTGCTGAAGACGAACAATCAAAAGAAACCTGGGCTACAAGAGAAGCGGATGCCTTGACTGATATGAGCAAAGCAATAAAAGGTACTTTTGATTATTACAGAATTCTAAGTTGGCACGTTTCTATTTGGAACGCAAAAGACAAAGAAGAACAAGATAGAAATATAAATTACGCATTAAAGGCGTATGAGCTAGATCCATCAAATCCAGATATGTATCCGATCTTGATGAATATTTATAAAATCTATAAACACGATAAGGAAAAACTAAAAGAAATCGCTCAACGGTGGAAAGAATCTGGAGATCACACTCCTAATTTAAAGACCCTTTCTTACAACGCTTTGATGAATACCAAAAAGAACTCAATACTGATCACAGGTGGAGATAATGATACTTATCCATTGTGGGTTGCTCAGCACGCTGATGAATTCAGACCGGACGTTCACGTTTGGAATATCTTTTTAATGACGATTCCAGAATATCGTAACAGGATATTTAGTGAGATAGGCATTCCTAAACTAGAAGGTGAAAATGTAGAGAAATCTGTTATCATTGAGCACATTGCAAAGCATAAAGGAGAACATCTACTCTACTTTTTTAACAAAGGAGTTATAGCTAAAGACTCTACACTTTACGAAAAACTATATCATGTTGGACTTATATATCAGTATTCGGAAGAGTCTTTTGATAACTCAGCTCTTACAGTTCATCATTTTGAAAACAAATTCTTACTTGACCATGTCAAATATGACTTTTATCAAAGTAAACATCCATCGTTGGACAGAAGGCATAATTATTCTTACTTACCTGGACTAATAACGTTGTATAAGCATTATGAACTCATTGAAAATGAATCTAAACTCGAAGAAACAAAAGAAATAATTTTTCGTTTAGGCAAAGACACACCCTATTTTGATGAGATTAAAAAAGAGTTAAGTCTTGACTAGTTTAAACAACGTATCAGATGAATTGCTGATGTCGTCTCTCCAAACGGGGGACGAATCGGCGTTTAACATTTTGTATGATCGTTATAGTGATCGCATTTTGTATTATATGTACAAGATGCTACGTCAAGACGAAGCTAAAGCGCAGGATTTCACACAAGATGTCTTTCTGAAAGTCGTTGAGTTTTCTGATAAATTTGACACAAACAAAAGTTTTAAAACATGGATTTTCACTATAGCTGCAAATCACTGTAAAAACTACTTTAGAAGTAATAAACAGATGGTTGAAATAAATTCATCTGGCGCTACCAAGCTGTTTCAGGATTCAAAAGAGGATGAATACGATCAAAAAGAATTCAGGAAACATCTAAATGCAGAGGTTGATAAATTAAGCTATACCTACAAAGAGACATTTATTCTCCGGTACAAAGAAGATTTGAAATTAAAAGAAATCGCTGAAATCATGGATTGTCCCGTTGGAACGATTAAGTCAAGATTAAATCATGTTACGGGCGTTTTGGCTGAAAAATTAAAAGCATACGAAGTATTATTTAACCATAAAACGAAATGAAAATGGATTATAAATTAACAGAATTAATCGAGCAAAAAGCTTTTGAAGATCTTTCAGAAGTGGAAAGGTCGTTTGTTTTGAATCATTTATCAGAGGAAGAATATCGTGAACGGTATCAACTTCTGTCGGAAGTAAAGAGTGAACTAAAATCTGAAGGAAAAGAACTGAAGTCCGGTGAACATATCCGAGCAAATGTGCTAGAAGCTTTGCGTTCGAAACAGCAAAAGAAAGAGTCACGAGTTCTTCCAATGCTATTTAATTACAAAGTACCATTATGGACTTCAGTTGCGGCTATCTTTTTGGTTTTTATTTTAACGACTCCTTTTATTTTAAATACGGATTTAGAAAAGGTGAGAAGTAGTAAGCAATTGACAATGCGAGATACAGTATACGTTGAGAAAATAGTAAGAGACACAGTAGAAGTAATACAACCAGCAGATACTGTTATCAAAACAATTTATGCTTTAGAAAAAAACACTTCAACTGTAAATGTAGACAGGGAAACACCAGTTTTTTCAAATGAAAAAAAATCAATGAGTCAGAAAGAATTGGAGTTAGTTTTGGCTTACGAAGACTATGCTAATCCTATTGAATTAGACAAACGTAGTTCTGGTAAAAGTTTGTCTGAAGATCCAATTGGTCAAGTTGTAATAGGAGTTTCAGATTAGAAATAAATAGTCTACAATATCTGAAATTGGCATAAAAAATACATAGATAAGCAAATTCCAAATGGAAAAGATGGGTTATTTCTCCAATGTGACCTTAATTTACCCGTTTCCCATTCTTCTTTCCGTACCAATAAACAACCAATGCACCTGATATAAACATCAAAATCGAGTAAACAGCAGGTGGAATAGCCATTTGAGGATTGTCCAGTAATGTAGCCCCTGCAGCTATTGCAATTGCAAGTGTTCCATTCTGAATTCCAGATTCAATGGATACAGTAGAGGATTGTCTGAAGTTTAGTCCGAAAAGTTTTGCGCTATAAAAACCAACGAAAATTGTAACGAGATTTAGTATTAGTATAGGGAGCCCTACTTGTTGAAACGCAGGTATTATCTCATCTTTTTGTTTTATAATAGCACCAAAAATCACAACAGTAATCAAAATTCCAGAAGCTATTTTAACTGCTTTTTCAAATTTCAGTGCTGTCTTAGGACTTCTTGATTTAATAAACATTCCAATGCTCACTGGAACAACCGTTATAATCATTATTTGAAGAATTGTTTGAAACACAGGAAGTGCAACATACTGACCCGCTCCAAAATAAATTTTCATTGCTAAATTGACTATAAATGGAATGGTGAAAATCGTAATCAAACTTGAAAATGCCGTAAGAGAAATCGAAAGTGCCGCATCACCTTTTGCCATAAATGTAAGTAAATTGGAAGTTGCACCGCCAGGACAAGCCGCAATTAAAATAACACCAACCGCATAAACGGGAGGTAGTTCAAAAAAATACATAATTGAAAAACCAATAACTGGCAATAAAACCAATTGATTTAATAGTCCTGTAAGAATAGCTTTAGGATGTTTAAACAGTCTTTTAAAGTCGCCCAAAGCCAGAGAAAGTCCCATTCCTAACATAATTATTGCTAACGCTCCAGGTAAAAACACTTCCGTGATAATGCTACTTTCCATAAGTTTTAATTTTGTCAGTTAATCTCAACTAAACAGACGAAACAATCAGGATGAGCGTCAATTAGTTTTAGTCGAAGATAGTTAAAATTCTAATTATTGAAGTATACTGTGAATGTTTCATAAATTTTGACTTTTTGATTAACAATAAAATCCCTAACTTTCCAAAACAAAGATTAGAATCAGGCATTATAAATGACGAACGTACATAAACCAAAACTACGGAGTCCACTTAGGCGACTTGTAGGTAAAGAATACTTTATCTTGAGAAGGAGATTGAACTGGATTTTTGGAAGCGAAAAATGGGCGCGACAACAAACACAAAAAATGGAAGGTCATTCAGTGTTTAAACACCAATCTATGATTCTGAGACCACTGAAAGATGTTGATATGTACCTGCAAGAAAATAAACGCACAAACCTCAAAATTGCTGTTGCAAAGTTAAACAATACGCTCATTAAATCAGGAGAAACCTTTTCTATATGGAAGCAAGTGGGGAGACCAACAAAATATAAGGGATACTTGGAAGGCTTGGTTTTAAATCAAGGGAAAATTGATAAAGATACAGGTGGAGAATTATGTCAGCTTGGAAATTTACTCTTTTGGATTTTTGCACACTCGCCATTAACCGTCGTTGAAAGGCATAGACATGGCTTTGATGTTTTTCCCGATGTCAATAGGAAAGTCCCTTTTGGAGCAGGGGCTACGCTTTCGTATAACTACATCGATCTGCAGGTAAAGAACGAAAGAAAAAATCAATTTAAAATTAAGCTTTGGCTGGATGAAACTCATTTACATGGAGAATTAATCTCTTCAGAGAAGACAGCTTCGTCTTTTAGAATAGAAGAGAGGAATCACATAATGAATCAACAAATATGGGGAGGTTATACTAGGCACAATCAGATTGTTAAAGTTGAAATTGATGAATTCGAAAATGAGACTGAATCATTACTCGTTGAGAATCACGCAATCATGATGTATAGTCCCTTTCTTCAGGAGAAAAATGAATAATCTTCAAAAATGAAAAGCACAGATAAACCAATAGTGATAGAAGAAAACTTTAAAGTTTCTTTAAATCAAATTTGGGTGGCGATTACTGAGTTAAAACAAATGAGACAATGGTTTTTTAATGAACTTGTTTTTTTTTGAACCAAAAGTTGGTTTCGAAAAGCAATTTATAGTTGAAACCGAAGGTGAAATATTTCCACCTATGGAAAATAACTGAAGTTGAGTCGCAAAGAAAAATTACTTACAAGTTGAAATGCGAGGACCACACAGGTGATTCTTTTGTTACTTTTGAACTTTCAGAACATGGAGGAAATAACTTGAAACTAAAGCTTATTCATCGTGTAACAGAAAATTTTCCAGCTGATATTCCTGAATTTACTAGAGAGAGCTGTTTGGAAGGCTGGAACTGGTTTGTTAAAGATAGTTTGAAAGGGTACTTGGATTGTATGTGATTAATGACAGTAAAGGTTTTACAATTACAATAAAAGTAATGTTTATGAAATAAAAACGTTGGTGAGAATTGCTTTTAGTTGGTTGAAGTTGAAATAAAAAGAGGAATAGGATACTGTAGAAGAAGCGTTATTTGATACAACTATATTTTTTTACTAGACAACCAACCAAAAACTTAAGACGTTATAAGACAAAGTCTAAAACCATGAAACAATATTCTCTTTCTTTAAACATTATAATTATTCTATCAACATTTTTTGTCCAAGGGCAGAATTGTATTGATATTCCCAATATGCCAATAAGTCAAATTAACGACAACATAAATGATGATGTAAGTTATCCAGTTGGAAGTGTTTATTGGAGTAGTGGAAATATTGAATTTGTAAAAAACCAGAATTCTGGAGAAATTTTTCTAGGAAATGGAGATACTACTTTCTGTACGAGTTCAGGAACAGGATTTCACATGAGCGTGGCAAACGCATCAAACCCAAAAACACTAACATTACAAACGGAATATGAATCTGGAATAGTAGTTGACGGAGACACAGTTTATCAAAACGCCTCACCACCTGCTAGTTATACAGGTACGAATTTCAGCTATACCTCATCAGGAATGCCCACAACAGCTACAATAAGTGGAAGTTTTGATAGTTTGGAAATATTGTTCTCTGGAAATTTATGTGTTTATAGTGTATGTTTAGAAGAGGATAGTTCTACAACTGAGAATTGTATTGATATTCCCAATATGCCGATAAGTCAAATTAACGACAACATAAATGACGATGTCAGTTATCCAGTTGGAAGTGTTTATTGGAGTAGTGGAAATATCGAATTTGTAAAAAATCAGAATTCTGAAGAAATTTTTCTTGGTAATGGAGATACTACTTTCTGTACGAGTTCAGGAACAGGATTTCACATGAGCGTGGCAAACGCATCAAACCCAAAAACACTAACATTACAAACGGAATATGAATCTGGAATAGTAGTTGACGGAGACACAGTTTATCAAAACGCCTCACCACCTGCTAGTTATACAGGTACGAATTTCAGCTATACCTCATCAGGAATGCCCACAACAGCTACAATAAGTGGAAGTTTTGATAGTTTGGAAATATTGTTCTCTGGGAATTTATGTGTTTATAATTTATGTTTAGAAGAGGATAGTGTTGCTGCAGTTACAGAAATATCAACAACTTATAGAAAAGATATTTTAGTTTTTCCTAATCCAGTAAGCCAAAATCAAGAATTATCAATCAAGAGTAATGAAACGATTGATAAGATTTTAATTACAGATATGTCTGGAAAAACTATTTATATGAATAGTCTTTCATCTAATGAAACTAAACTAATCGTAGATGAAAAATTTGATTCAGGCATATATTTTATTTCTGTTTTAAGTGGTCAAAGAAAGGAACAAAAGAAAATAGTGGTTTACTAGAAGAGATATTGATCTATTGAGATGATTTTATGAGAAACAAAATTTTAATCCCAACAATTCTTTTAGGTCTCACAATAATAGTCGGTTGTTCAAAAGATTGTGAACCTAGTATCCCCGAATGCAGTGAAAAACCAGTTGACGCTGGAGTGTGTATGGCGTATTTTGAAAGTTGGGTTTTTGACAAAGAAAAGAATGCGTGTGAGAAGATCAGTTATAGTGGATGTTCAGCAATTGGATTTGAAACAAAAGAAGCATGTGAAGAATGTGAGTGCGATTAGAGGTTGATGGATGATGAAAAAGTCCTTCAGTCGTTTTCGAATAAATAAAGAGAAGTATTGATAATATTATTGATCTAAAATTATTTTTACAAAACAAAACATATCCCGTATCTTCGTAGAATAGAATCAAATTTATGAAACGAATAATTATAAGTTTTTTAGCAGTATTTTCTCTTTTACAAACTACTGTAGCTCAAGATAACCTCAAAAACCTTGAAAACAATAAACGTAGCGACACCATTGATGTACACGATTATAAAATGAATCTCGACTTCACGCAAATGTTAAGTCAGATTATTTCTGGTGAATGTCGCGTGAAGTTTGAAAGCAAAATGGATAACATTGACGGGATTTCACTGGATTTACTCCAGTTTACAATTGATTCGGTAAAACAAGGCAATAACACCATTACGTATTCTTATAACGATACATTATTGAGAGCGAATTTGGAAACTCCATTAATGCAAAATGATATTGATTCGGTCACTGTTTACTATTCAGGAACACCGCAAACAGATCCTTCTGGATTTGGAGGTTTTTATTTCCAAGGGAGCTATGCTTACAATTTAGGTATTGGTTTTGAGGCGGATCCGCATAATTATGGTAGAACTTGGCATCCATGTTTTGATAATTTTGTGGAGCGAGCGACTTATGATATCACGATGATTACTCCAGATGGAATTACAGGATATAGTAATGGATATATCGAAAGCGAATCCGTTGGAACGAATAATGTAAATATCCGACGTTGGATTTTGGAAGATAATATCCCAACTTATTTGGCTTGTGTTGGCGCAGCTCCTTATACGCATGTTGATCAAGCGTATTTGAGCAACCTAACGAGTAATCAAATTCCTGTGATGCTAATTGCTGAACCGCAAGACACTACAAACTTTAAAAGTTCATTCGCCAATTTATTTGGAGCGATGGATGCTTTTGAAGCAAATTATGGTCCTTACGTTTGGAATAAAATCGCTTTTGCGCTTGTACCTTTTAATGGTGGAGCGATGGAACATTCAACTTGTGTGATGTATCCAAAAGTGACGGCCAACGGTAATTTACAATATGAAACACTCATGGCGCATGAATTGTCTCATCACTGGTGGGGAAATTTGGTGACTTGTCGAACTTCTGGTGATATGTGGATCAACGAAGGAATTGCTTCTTATTCTGAATCTTTGTTTTTAGAACACGTTTACGATTATGACAACTACATCAGTGAATTGAAAGGTGTTCATCGAGATGTTATTCAGAAAGCACATTTAAACGATGGTGCTTTTTACCCTTTGTCTGGAGTTCCCCATAGCGCAACTTACGGCGATCATTCTTATAGCAAAGGAGCAACAATGATGCACAACTTAAGAACACACATGGGCGATGCAGATTTCTTTGATGGGTTAAATTATATACAAACAAATTACGCATTCCAGGATATCGACGCGTTGGAATTCCGTGATGCACTTGAAACGTCAAGCGGACAAAATTTGACACCATTTTTTGATGGTTATGTATTAAATCCTGGTTTTAATGGTTTTGAAATAGACTCTTTTATCGTTGCGCCAAATGGAAATGATTATGATGTTGAATTATTCGTTCAACAAAAGCTTTTTGAAGCACCTGATTATTTCTTAGATGTTCCAATGGAGGTGACTTTTGTGGATAGTGATAGAAATACTTTTACAAGTCAAGTAATGTTAAGTGGTGAGTTCACAACAACAAGTGTATCGGTTCCTTTTGATCCTGAGATGGTTTATTTTAATGAACAAAATGGATTACTTAACGCAGTAACTGGACAAAATTTAATTACTTCATCAACTGGATCGCATGATTTAAAGTATCCATATTTATTTTCTATAATTGATGAAATTTCTGACACAAATCTTCTTCGTGTTGAACACTATAGGCTACCTCCAGATGATATTGAAAGTCCTTTTATAGGTCATCAGTTTGTTATTTCAAATGAGCGCTTTTGGAAAGTTGATGGTATATGGTCTACTGATTTTGAAGCTAGAGCTAGATTTACTTTTGATGCGCGCGACAACCTTTCTGGTAATCTCGATAATGAATTGATGACTGATCATGCCGGAGTAACATTTCATGAAGATAGCGTCGTTTTGCTATGGCGTCCAAATCAATCTGTACGTTGGGAAGAATATTCAGATTATGAAATAAACACTATTGGAAGTGAGACTGATGGTTTTGGAAGGGCTGATGTTTCAATATTGAGAAAAGGAGAGTATGCATTTGGCTTTAGAAAGAATATTGCCGATGTTTCAGAAGAGTTAGAGAAGAATCAAATTGTAAAAGTTTATCCCAATCCATCAACGAATCAAACAACCATTGATTTTAAAAATTTAAAAGGACTTAAAATGATTACCATTCAAGATATGGAAGGTAGGATTGTTCGGGAAATTCAAACCGATACAGAAAAGTATATATTAAACACAAGTGAACTGTCTCAAGGAAATTATCATTTAATTTTTATACAAGATGATGAGTTAATTGGTGCGCAAAAACTGATCAAACAATAACAAGAAGAATGAAACGAATTTTAGCATTAGATTTTGGACTCAAACGAACGGGAATCGCCATTTCAGATGAAAACAATATCATTGCTTCTGGCTTAACGACTGTGCCATCAAAAGAACTTATGGATTTTTTAGCAGAAATCGTTCCCGAAAAAAACATTGGAACTATTGTGTTGGGTGAGCCAAAGCAACTTAACACAGAAGATACACACAGTTCTGCTAATGTTCGACATTTAAGAGAAGCACTTGAAAAGCGTTTCTTAGGTCTGGAAATCGTTATGCTCGATGAGCGTTATACTTCAAAAATGGCAATGCAATCTCTTGTCGACGGAGGAGTTTCTAAAAAGAAACGAAGACAAAAAGAATTGATCGATGAGGTGAGTGCTACGATCATTTTGCAGTCTTTTATGAACTAAAAGAAATCACACCAAATTTTCTTGATACTTTACAACAGTAAATTTTTGGATGAAAAATTTATGTAGCTTTGTTTAAAATTTTTTAGAGATGAAATTATTAGAAGGAAAAGTAGTTTTAATTACAGGTGCTTCAAGAGGAATTGGTAAAGCAATTGCACAAAAATGTGCTCAACAAGGTGCTAAAATAGCATTTACTTACCTTTCTTCAGAAGAAAAAGCAAATGCTTTAGCGAAAGAACTGGGAGGAAATGCTAAAGGTTTTAAATCGAACGCAGCGGATTTCGATGCAGCTCAAACTTTAGTTGAAGACGTCATTAAAGAATTTGGAACTGTTGATGTGCTTGTTAATAATGCTGGAATCACTCGTGATACATTGTTAATGCGAATGTCAGAAGAACAGTGGGATGAGGTGATTAATACAAATCTAAAATCTGCATTTAATTTAACAAAAGCTGTTCAGCGCCCAATGCTTAAGGCTAGACAGGGATCTATAATCAACATGTCTTCTGTTGTTGGAGTTTCAGGTAACGCTGGTCAAGCAAATTATGCAGCATCAAAAGCTGGAATGATTGGGTTTACAAAATCTGTTGCACAAGAGCTTGGATCGAGAAGTATTCGTTGTAATGCAATCGCACCTGGGTTTATAGAAACTGAAATGACTGAAGCACTAGACGAAAAAGTTGTACAAGAATGGAGAAACAGCATTCCTTTAAAAAGAGGTGGGGCACCAGAAGATGTTGCTAACGCAGTTGTTTTCTTAGCTTCTGATATGTCGAGCTATGTAACTGGACAAACACTTCAAGTTTGTGGAGGAATGTTGATGTAATCTTGAAACTTTTTTGATGTTTTCAAAATAAACGAATAATAATTCCGTTTTAATTGTGAACATCAAAATATAAATATATGGCGAATCGCTACGAAACTTTTACTCCTACAGCTCAGGAGGTTAAAAAAGGGCCAAATTTAAACACACTAAAAAACATCCTCAACTTTTCGAGGAGTCTTGAAGTGAAAAGAACTAAACAAGAATCAGTATTGATTCACTTAAACTAAAAGAAAAAGAGCATTGAGAGATGCTCTTTTTTTATTGATTTTACTCCTAACTATTAAACGTAGCCCTTCGTCACCTTGAAGCTTATTTTTTTAAATACGGCCAAAGTTGAAGTAACTTAGACCTGAAGGAAAAATCAATCTAATGCGTTATTGGTTATATCGAGAGAGACTCCAATTTATCACGGACAATAGTTATTTTTAATGCCTATCGGGATGTTTACCAGTTAAATAAAGCTTCTTTCAATTTTACTAATTTACGATTATAACTGTTACTTTTCCCCAGTTTTAACCGCCAAGAACGCCATGTTTGCGCAAAGCACGCAAAGTTTTCTCTGCGAACCTTAGCACCTTCTTAGCGCCCCTTGCGGTTAAAAACTTACTGGTAAAGTGTCCGATACGCAATTTATTTTTTATAAGCTTGATAAACATCAAGTTATATTTTTATATATTTACTCTTTTGAAATCAGCAACATGATTCTACAAAACCACGTATTCAAATTGTTGACTGCCTTTTGTTTTGGGGTTTATACATCTTTCTTAACAGAAACGCCCTGGATTATCTCATTCACTATTTGGGCAATTGTTGTATTGTGTCTACTTGTTTTGGTCTATTTTGGGAGAAAAAATTCGATTTTAAGAAAATGGATTGGTTTTGCACTTATTTCAACATTTTTCTGTTCTGGAATACTTGGTTACGCTTCACACGTACCTAAATATATGACCAAACATTATTCAAAATACTTTCTTCCAAACGATCAATTAATAGGTGATGTTATTGAGTTTGAAAAGGGTCAAGGAGATTACGATAAGTTGATTTTTCAAGTAGACTATGTTGTAAATTCCTATACAGAATTCAAGGTTGAAGGTGAGATTCTGTGTTATGTTAAAAAAAACGTAAATGGATTGGAAATAGGAGATAAGTTATTATTAGATCCCAAACTTAACCCAATTGAGAATAAAAATAACCCAGGTGAATTCGATGCTGAATCCTATTGGAAAACACAGGGAATTAGTGAAATAACTTTTTTAAAATCGGGTATGCTTAAACACCTTGAAAAGGGAAACATTTTTAATAGATTTTGGTACAGTTCGAGAGAATATTTTAAAAGCAAACTAAAGAAATATTTAAGTGATGAAAATTATGCTGTTGCAACTGCTTTGACATTAGGAGATAAATCAAGTCTTTCGAAAGAGAGTAGGGAAATATATGCTAATGCTGGTGCAATGCATGTTTTAGCTGTTTCTGGGATGCATGTAGGAATTTTACTTGGTTTTCTACAGTGGATTTTTTATAAAGTCTCTTTCATGCGAAAACGCAATCTTTACATCTATTTTGCATTAGTCATCGTATGGTGTTTTGCTTTTTTAACTGGATTGTCTTCTTCTGTCTTTAGAGCGTCAATTATGTTCACAATATTAGCAATTGGTCAACTAAGAGGATATTCGTTTTTTAGCTTGAACGCTTTACTTTTTTCAGCATTGATTTTACTCATCATTGATCCATTTTATCTTTTTAATATTGGCTTTCAACTCTCTTTTTTAGCAATGGCTGGCATCGTTTTCTTTTATAAACCGATCAATAGTGTATTTACAATTCAAAATAGATGGATTAATTATTTATGGGAGGGAACAGCCATTGGAATAGCAGCTCAAATTGGAACAGTTCCTATAAGTTTGTATTACTTCAATCAATTTCCAAATTATTTTATAATCACCAATATTGGTTTAATTATATTGGCTGCAGCAGCTTTGATTGTTGCTCTTTTATTTTTCGTTCTGCACTTAATTCCTTTTGTCGATAAATTGATTGGTCTAGTTGTGGATTATACTTTTTCTGTTTTAAATGGGTTTGTTTCATGGGTAGAATCATTACCTTATGCTGTTAGTACTGGGTTTAATCCCTCTGCTTTTCATGTTTTGTTTATTTACATAGCGGTTGTTGGATTGTTGTTCTTTTATCTGAAAAGACAATTGGTGAAATTTGTTTTAGCAAGTGCTGTTGTTTTAATTCTAAGTATTGGTTTGATTTTAAACAGAGAAAACAACAAAAGTCTGAATGAGCTTGTAGTTTTCAATAATTACAAGAAAATAGTTGCCGTAAAGAAAGCCACAAACATTTATTGCTTTTATAACGCTGATGAGGAAAACAGTTTAAAGAAAGTTGAATTCATTGTTGAAGGATATGCAAAGCAAATGGGAAGTGAAATTGATTATATTCCAGTTAATCGAAATAAAGAAATAAGCTTAAATGATTTTTTCTCATTAAAGTCTAGAAAGAGTGGGTGGGAAGTGAGTTATCACAATAATAACTTGTTACTTGCAAATGGCAATTCAATTTCATCTAAACTGAACGATTTAACTTATGTAAAAGGTGAATGGTTTCCATATATTTCTGATGAAAAGGTTGATATTTCAACAATGCATAGGGCACTGAGGGTCGATATATTTAGCGATAAACGATTTTAGCATTTTCATTGTCGCCAATATTTCCGATAATTTTAGTTTTCACGACATTCATTTGATCATCGAGAATAACTTTATGATTTACATAATTCAACACACCTGAATCCAACAATATATTTGCCCAAAAATTAATAACATAGTTGGTCACTTTAGGATGAAAATCTTTTATATCTTCACTCGCTTCTTCTTTTCTACTTTTTAAATCCTCGATTGTTTCAGTAAATGCCTGTTCAGAGCCTTTATATTTTCCAGAAGTATATTCTTTTCTAAGTTCGTGAATTCTATCATCAATTCCTTTAATACGCATTGAAGCCATTAAATATTCGTCGGTATAATTTGCCCTGTATTTTTCAAACCGAGGTTCGTTATATTCTTTAAACGTACTGTCAGCCCATTCTATAACCGCTTTTTCAACCTGATTTTCTTCTTCTTTTTTTATTTCTGATTGCGAATATGTAGTGTTTAAAATAAGCACAAATAAAAAAAATATTAAAAGTGATGCTTTTCTCATAGTTCAAATTAAATAATAATAGTGTTAACTTCTTCAATTTCTAAAAATATATTAAAAATAATTTTAGTTTCTTTTTTTATTGTTTCAT
>JBBEBO010000021.1:0-8001 GCA_040882265.1 Brumimicrobium sp.
CTCTAGTCTGTTACAAACACCACCAAGATAACTATGCAGTTCTTCTTCTATTTCTAAATCTATTAAAGGTGCTCGGTGTTTTGTGCTAAACACGATGTGTAGATAATTTTTTACGAGTGATTGTCCCATATTGATATTACGCCCTTTCAGGGCTTTTTGGTTAAGTATTAGTTCTAATCGATGGACTTCGGCCATCGTTGATATATGTCACCCTTTCAGGGTTTTGTGTATTAAATATAATTATATTTTTTGTTCTTGAATAGAATAATTATAAAATAATTTTAACCTGAACTTTTTGAAATAAAACATGAAGCTTCATTGTCAAAATGATACGATTTAGCAGCAACACTTAACTTAAGGAATAAGAAATTATTTTGACGTTATATTACAATTTGTTTTTGAAGTTCTAGATTGTTTAAGTTAGATGTTTAAATCCTGTAATAAAAACATTGTACCCTTCATCAACAAAAATATCTGCAGACATATCATCTAAATTTGTCGCACAATTAAAAATCTCTTTCCAAAGCAAACCCATTCAGGATCAAATTTTGTATAAGAATTTCGTGGTCGTTACTTGAATTAATAGTAAAACCAGTCAATATATACATTCCTAAAACATCCTTCTCACAGACGTTTTTATAAAATAAAGGAACCTTTCCAACATTTTGTGTCCAGTTTTCAGGAAAATAGATTTGATTTTGTTCATAAACAAGCATCGCGAGAGGTCTTTTTTCGCTTATCCGGACACTAATGATTGGATATATCTTAGTTTAAGTGAAAGTAGCAACCAAATTGACCTCCTAACCATAGTTGTTTTTGAAAATACCTAAAATGAACTTTTTCTTTATAAAACATAAGGTAGCTTAATTGAGGTGATAGTTTGAAACTTACTCTATCATTCATGAAGTATGAAACTCCAACATTAAACTCAGCTGTACTCATTTGAAAATTCGAAAAATTATTAAAAGTGTTTTTAGATTTTGGCTCGATATTTTTTTCACTTCTTGCGATTGAAATATTATAGTTTACACCAGTAGAAAAATCTAGCGCCCACCTTTCTTTTAAAGGAATGTTATAACCCACTTTAAGAGGAACTCCCAACAAATGGTCTTTCATTTGGTGACTTGTAGTAACTGAATTGAGGTTTGTGTACCGAATACCAGACTGTAAAAAGAATTTGTTTTTAAACTTTCTGATAACTGAGAGTTCTAAATTCATGCTGTTTTTTACTCTTTGGATTTTCTGACTTGGTAAAAATTCATTCGGTGGATTATATAAACTTGGAGATTGAACATCAGCCGTAACGGGTTGACCCTCGGGTTGACCTAATCTTAAGTCCATGTAAGAATATGTTAGACCAACAATCCACTTATTATCTTTATCTAGTGAAAGACTTGACTCATAATGCTCTAGTTCATACTGATATTTGGTTGATTGTGGAAATGTTAAAGATTTGATAGTTAGTTTGTTTATTTTAGAGTCATTTATGAGGTTTTTTTTATCTACTTCATCGTTTTGAATTTTAATGGTTGGGATAGTTACTTTTCCTAAATTCTCATTTTTATTTTTTGAGGGTTTATTTTCAGGAGTAATACCGAGTAAACTATCTTTTTCACTAATCGTATTCGAAACTTCTTGTTGTTCTTGGACTCCTTTATTTACTGTTTCATTTTTTGATTGAAAGGATTTGGATTTGATTTGCGTAGAAGAAAACTGTGTTTCTTTGTTATCTATTTTCTTGTAAGAAAGAACGTTGTTTTTATTTGAGTTTGGTTGGTTTTTATCGTTTACAAAATCGGTCTTATTAGAAGCGTGTTTCGTTTTTGAGATTTTTTGGTTCTTATTTTTTGAATTTTCACCTTTAACCTCATGGGTTTGAGTAATACTCGTTTCAGTATAGTAAACTGTAGTAATAGCACCAATAACCATTACACATACCGATAAAAAGAAAATAATAATGAATCTTTTTTTACGTCTTTTCTTATTAATTTCTGACATTACAGCACTTTTAGTAGCAGACGATGATGCTGCACCAAAATCTTTAAACTTGTCTTTTAAAAAGGCTCTTTCGTTATGATCCGACATGTCTTATGTTTTTAATTTTTTCTTCTCTTTTAAGTTCTTCATCAATCATTTTTCTCAGTTCTACTTTTGCACGACTGTATTGTGACTTTGAAGTTCCTTCAGATATTCCAAGCTTTTCTCCAATCTCTTTATGTGTATACCCTTCAACTGCGTATAAATTAAATACTGTTTGAAAACCAGCTGGTAACGCTCTGATTTTGGACAATAAGTCTTCCAACTCCAAATCATCTAAGTATGTTATACGCTCTTGATGATGATCGACTATTGTCTCGTCACCATACATAATTAACTTTTTTTTTCTCAAAAATGCTAATGCAGTGTTCACTGTGATAATTCTAATCCAACCACCTAAATCACCTTGGCTTTTATAAGTGTGTAGTTTATTAAAAACCTTTATAAAAGACTCCTGTACAATATCTTCTGCTTGAACATTGTTTTTAGAATAGCGCAAAGCAATCCCTTTAACCAGATATGAAAATCGGTCATACAACTCTTCTTGTGCTCTAGGTTTATGCCTTAAGCAATACTTGATCAGAGAAGCATCATCATATTTTTTATACTTATTCAGTTTACTTAAATATCAATCCAATTTTTAATTCAATTCTGTTGATGTGATGAATGTATATGTCGTTTTCAGGCGATGTCCAAACGCTTTGTTCTCGCACCAACCGATTAAAACGATAGCCACCTCCTATGGTAATTCCAAAATGATCAGAGGTGTAACAAACCATATTTAACGAACCTCCGAGCATAAATCCTTCTTTTTGATGTTCTAAATCGTTAATCGGAAACATATATCCACCTTGAATTGCTAAATAGGGAGTTATATAATGATTAAAGATATGGTACTTTAACTCTAAATACAAAGGTAGTCGTGAATGATTTGGATAATTTTCTACAGAAGCTCCAATTGCTGCTCCCCATTTTCGATTAAAGTTTACTCCGCCCTTTAGATGTAAGAATACATTGGTTCGTTCACCCGTTGAAACTAAAGGCTCAATATTGAGAAATGGTCCTTTATGGGGATTGTAGCCACTAATTGTTTTAATTGTGTCGATTTCGCTACGTTTATAAACCAAACTACTTCCGTTCTTCGTTTTAATCTTAATTTCAACTGAGTCTTCATAAATAATTCTACCTTTTATTTCTGATCCATTGTTTAATACTGTTGTACTAGTGAATTGTCCATATCCGGTAAAACTTAAAGTTAAGAGTAAAATAAGTATATTGACTTTCATATTTATTGTACGATTTGAATTGTGCTCAATAAAATAAATTCTTCTGGATTTGAATAGTCGTATTGTTTGACAGCGTTTTCACCAATCACTATTGCAACCTCATTATTTGGAATAATATCTATAGCTGCAATATCATCAAAAGTGTGAATCAAATTATTTCCAGACTCGATTGGATCTGTGGCGTCAAACACTTTTAACCCAGCATTTCCATCACATATAAAGAGCAGATTATTATCGATCCCTAAGCCATGTGGGTTAGTCATAGAATAAGAACTTTCTGTAAATGGATTGTTGTAATCCGAAATATTGATGATGTCTAATTGATTAATTGCGCCACCACAACCTGTGCCTGACCGAACAGTGACATACGCATAATTGTCTTTTACAACAACTGGATCACAAGCAGTAAAATGATTTACAGTACTTACATGCTGAGGTTGGCTAGGTGAGCTGGTATTATAGATTAACATTCCCGTAGTTGTTCCCATAAATATGTGGTCATTGTATGCAAAAAGTGTTTCTACTTCTCGTGTTACAGTAACACCTTCATGGAGTTCAGGATTATTAGGTGTGGATATATCAAATGGTTTTAAACTAAATTGATCCATTACATACAAATAATCATTGATTAAAGTAAACTTCGTTATCGAACCAGAAATCCCCTGGCTTTGTCCTTGATTTGAATTTGCTCCATCAGCAGTTGCAAAAGTTTCGCAATTTGGACAGTTGATCCAATTTGAACCAGAATATTCTACTTCTTCTTTGATCGTTTCAAGTTTCCATCCAGTAACAACTCCCTCGCTTTTGTCTATGACATTCAGAGGGTAATCATCCTCAAAATGTGGTAAAGCTTCTGGAAATGCATCTTTAACTCTATTCAATTCCACAGGTTGTTGAATCGATGAAATATCAAATACGACTAAGTCAATGTAGCTATTTGCATAAAGTCGATCTCCTCTTATTTCTAAACCAGTACATCCAATCAATTCAAGAAAACCAATCTGTTGAGGTGATGCAGGTGAACTATTATCGATAAAGTGAATTCCTTTTTCGGGCTCAGTAATAAATATATACTGGTCTTTGATATAAATATTCCCTTGACTGGTTATTGACTGAGGACTTTTAAATGTTGAGTGTTTCCTAAAATCTTCATAAGATGTGTAAATAGGACTGTAAACTTTATGTTTTTTAAATGTTTTGTCTTTACAACCAGTTATTCCAACGATTAATAACAATAGACAAGTTAACAATAACGCATTAGTTTTCATTTTCTTAATTTTTTGCTTTACCCTTCTGATGCAGCAACTATAGAAATGGTTGCAAGTGGAGTGGGAATTACATTGTTCGAATATAGTGACGAGTTACTAGTTACGTCGACTGCGCAAGCTTGTCTTAGTGACGAATTTTAGGATGTGGGTAGGGTGTGAATCAGTCTACACGGAGTGTCGACTGCTCGGTAGATTTACACACAAAGTACCGACAGACCGTTCGGTAAATTAGCTCAAATTGTAGAGTGTGGGGAGGGTGTGGTTTATGATGTTTTTTAAGAGGATGAAAAGTATAATTATTTATTTCCAATCATTTGACTTGTTTGAACGCTAATGATTCGTCAATCGTCACTATCAAAATAGTCACTAATTCTAAATTATACTTCATCAGGATCTACATGAACAACCTTACCATCACGTTCAATTACAAGTTTTCTATTTTCTTTTTTTTTCTTTTGAACGAGTTCTTCAAATGCTTTTTCCAAGGCTTTCAACAATTTCTCTTTACGTTCTTTAAAACTTTCTTCTTTCATTTGCTTAGCCAAAATATATTGAAAATAAATTTTTTAAGAAACAGAAATTAAATCAATAGGTTTGATTTTTATTAATGCTTAATAAACTTCTGTATAACTTCTCCCTGCCCACTAGAGAATTTACAGAAATACAAACCATTTTTTAACTCAGAAATATCTACTGAATTACTGAATTCCCCATTTTCTTGATTTGAATAATTTTCTGATTTCACCTTTTTTCCTGATACATCATAGATGTCTAGTTTTAAGGAAGAAGAATTGTCATTTAAAGTGAAATTAAGTGTGTTGGTTGCAGGGTTGGGATAAAAACTTAAACTTTCAAACTCACTTTCTTCTTCTATGTTTAAGGGCGGGTTAGTATCCCCATAGCTTTCAATAAATTCCGCTGAACAATCATAATAAATTTTAAATTTCCAAAATCGTTCATATACGCATCCCATCGGGCAGTCACCCCATGCATAAGAGTAAAGGAGTTCTACATGGTTATTATAAATTGTGCTCTTGATGTCATTCTCATTAGTTCTATCTTCATTTATATACGGTGAGTATATTCCAGGAATGGAGACTAATGCATTAATTAAAGCCGGTTGGTTATACTTTTTGCTAACCCCAAAATCAATATAATAATCACCAAAACTCTGTCTATATTCATGCGTTATATTATATTTATTCATCAAGCTATCTAATTCATTTAAATTTTGAATAAGCTGAGAATTAACTGAGGCACCAAAGTTTCCTGTGCTTATTGTTGGAAAAGTATGAATATTATAAATGTCGATAACAGTATCACGTTCAGGAGTATCAATATTATAAACCGCAATCAAGGCGTCTAATATAGTATCTCCATAAATTGGTGGTACTTCGATACTATCTTTCTCAGGTAAATTATCTTGAAAAATTTTACGTAAATCAAATTGTACAACATCGAAGTGATAACCCTCTAAAATGTTAGTTGGAGCAGTGCAAGAAGAGGGGGTGATTTGAGAATGAACTTGCTGATTGAATGACAAGATGCTCAATGATATTAGTAACACATAAATTATAAATTTTGATAACTTCTTTTGTAATTTACTCATTGTTTTTGAATTTAAAGTTGTTGCTTTCATAATTTCTAACTTTTATTGCTTAATAAATTTTCTGGTAATTTGTTTACCGTCAATTATAAATCTACATAAGTAAATCCCATTATTATACGTTGAAATATCGATAGACTCACTATGTATTTCAGTACCTTTTTTAATGAAATTATAAGAGTTTATTTTTCTACCTGAAATATCATAAACCTCTAACTGAACATCATTATTAGCATCAAAACTAAAGTTTAGTTCGTTTTTAGCTGGATTTGGAAATAAGTTTACTTTTAAATGCAACTCTTCTTCATCAATACCTACATAAGGATTATCGTCAATTGTATAAATTGTATATCCAAGTTTAACTGTTGAACCAAGACTAGCTGGATACCATGAATCAGTAACAAAATCGCTACTATCGTCATAAACTTTCGCTTTATAAAGATATCCAGTTATTGTTGCTCCATTAATGTCTATATTTTCTAATGTTGCACCTGCCCACTGCACATTATATATAGTATTGGTCAAACCATATATTTCACAGACTGAGTTTCGAATCCATCCATCCACAAAAGACTCTGTTGGTGGGATATATGGCAACTGAGTATAAGATGGACTATAGCTTTGGTGATTAATATTTACCGTTAATTTATAAATATCAACAGTGTCAGCAGTCCAACCAGAAGTCTGTGGTGTAGCGAAATCAATATATGGATAACCATCTGGATAAGACATAACTTGATCAGTTGCAAAAAGAGTTGCCGTGACAGTATTAACTTCGTGAACAATATGACGAACCCTATATGGAAGGCTTACACTGTTAATAGCTTCACCTGCATTAATTCGTCCATAACCAGCATATTGATTTGGAACTTGTAACGAGCCTATACTTGGTGAAAAAACAATATCATTCTCAACTGGTGTAGCCGTCCTTTTCAAAATTTCATCTGCATCTTCGGGGCTTAACACATTCGGGTAAAGAGTATCTCTCAGTGGATGATGTTGGCTGTACATTAATGCAGCCACTCCTGTAACATGCGGAGCAGCATAGGAAGTACCATCATCTTGATAAGAATAACCAGTGTTGTCATCCTTCTCAAGTGAAGCAAATATATCTCGCATACCAGGGGCAATAAAATCAAAGCTATTATCAAAATTTGACAGTGCAGCTCTTGTTCCAGTTGAATCATTTGCTCCTACTTTTAAAACCCATTTATCTTCAAATGACGCAGGGTAATAAGTCCCACCATTCCAATCATTTCCACTTGAAGCTGAAACAATCGCTTCGTGAACATAAACATTTCTAAGCTCTTTATTTTCAAAAGGTATTCCAAAACTACAGTTCAATATATTTATTCCGTAACCTGTGCCAGTATTGGGACTTGAAAGAACTCCTTCTATTACTGCTTCTACTAATGCTCCAGTATAAACATGATGTCCAAAAGAATATAGTTGTACTCCTTTATTTCCAGTACTATCTACATCACCTCCTGCAATTCCTGCAATACCTTTGCCGTTATTTCTGAGTGCTCCAATTATTCCTGCTACCGCTGTACCATGTCCCAAAGGATCAGGATTTGTTTGGTCTTTAGGGCTAATTCCATTCCCACTTGCTCTATAATCCCAACCACCTGCTATTTTACTACCTAGCCACGTTCCATCACCAAAGTCTTCGTGTCTCCAGTTAACTCCTGTATCAAAAACGCCTACTTTTACGATATCAAAACCAGATTGCTTCAACCAAGCATCTTCAATGTTTATTGGTTCCAAAAATAGTTAAAACTATGCACTTTAGTGCATCTTGCTT
>JBBEBO010000022.1:0-1345 GCA_040882265.1 Brumimicrobium sp.
TTTTCTGTTAATCCTACAGAAGTAAATGTAGTTGTAAATTATATTGCGAATCAAAGAGAACATCATCAAAAGAAAACCTTTGAGAATGAGTATAGGGCATTTTTAATAAAATATAATGTTGAATATGATGAACGATTTGTCTGGGATTAAATATTACGCCCTTTCAGGGCTAGGAGAGCGTGATAGACTTGGAATCATCGGGCTTCGCCCAATGTTATGGTATTATGCCCTTTCAGGGCTGTTAGTTGTTTTTTAAATCCTGAAATTGGTTTACAAAGTGATGAAAGTAAATATAATTTAAAACTTTTAGAAATTCTTCAGCACCTCAAAATAAATTTAACCCAAAAGTTTCAGATAAATGTGATTTATAAAAAGATTTATTATAACCCGTTGTGCATTTAGACCAAATTTACTTTAAGATTATTAATTGACCTATGAAAAACAAACTTATTTAGATACTGGATCATAGTTAAAGCAGTAATTTTAGATAGGATCCGAGTCTTAAAACCATCAAATGTCTTTGCGTAATTTCGTCTAATCATAAACTGATCGCATAACTGTGAATATAATGTTTCGATACGCTTTCTTGATTTTCTAAAAATATATGGTTGCTGTTGATAATTCTTCTGATTCTTTCGCATTGGTGTCTGAAGCTTAATTTGGGAAGACTCAAATAAATCTAGCTGGTAATCGATTGATAAATAACCCATATCGCCTAATAAGGTGCAATTGTTGATTTGTTGTTTAACATCATTCAAGATTGTAATATCATGAACAGATGCGGGTGTAATATCCAAGCTTTGAAAAACACCAGAGAAAGAGCATATTCCGTGAAGCTTGTAACCATAGTAATAGGTTTTTTGAGAAGCACAATAACCTTTGTTTGGACTAGAAAAATTCGATTCTTTACAAATAGTACTTCTACTAGCTCTAGCATTTTTACATATTTCTAATGGCATAGAATCAATTACGTAAACATCCTCAAACTCATTGAAAGCTTGCGCAAGTTTTAAGCGGACTTTTTCAATATAAGGAAAGAGCCTTCGTTTTCTTCTATTGTAGACACTGCGCTCAATATCTCCATGCAGGGTTGTTGATTCTATGAGCCTAAATAATTGACATTCAGAATCAATACTCATGTATTCAGCTGTGAGATTTATACAAACCACTTCGAGATTAGAGAGCTTTGGCGATCTAATTTGTTTGAAACAGTCAAAAGAAATGTCAAGTTCTTGAAGATGTTTCAAAATAATTTCATAGTTTTGAATAAAGTTGTTCATAATATTTAATGACTTGGTAATCAATTAAATATACGAATTATTTCAATTCAATGAACAACTTTTTT
>JBBEBO010000023.1:0-7674 GCA_040882265.1 Brumimicrobium sp.
AGGGTTCAAATAGATTGGGTTCGCATAGAATTGCGAAAATTGCGGATCCTGAGCATAGGAGTCCGAAAGTGCAAATAATACAATTAAAAACAACAACTTTTTCATAATCTCATCTCTTTTCTTACATGTTTAAAAATTTAGCAGCATAACGACTTGGTTTTAACACAATTCTCATTGTCACTTGATGTGACATTAATTTCTTATTACTTAATCGGCTATAAGTATTATCAATATTGTAGTGAAATGAAAGTTTATCAAACTTAACTCCAGCAGAAGCACCTAAACCTAAATTAGTATTCACAGCCGCACCAACCTGCATCCATTTCCATTGAAGGTTACATCCTGCCCAAAGTTCATTAAGCTCACCATATTTTTGATGCAGCACATAACCAGCAGTCCTTAAATCTTTTGTTATTGACTGGTATTCTGTTCCAATAATACTCGTTAGGTAAACATTTTCACGATAATTATTATTTAATTCTGACGAATAAAAGTTATTGAAATGCCTGCCTATATTATCAACATTAACGCCAGCGTAGAACCATTTGCTATTCACTAGCAAACCAGCACCAACATCTCTATACCAGAGCTGAGACCCAGTTGGAGGTGAACTTTCTTGAAATAATGGCAAAACTTGATTTCTATTTATTTCAATATTTGACCCAATAATAGGAGCCTCTGTATCAACATTGATCGCACCCATTTTAAAACGAATAGCAGGTTCAATAGAGATATTTTTATTCAAAGATAATTTTGGAGAGTATGTTAAAGCAGCCTGAAAATTTTCTATCGAATTTTTTGAATAATTATTGTATGAGACATCTACTCCTAATCCACCCCTAAGAGCGTACACATAACCATCCCATGAAACCGTATTCATTAACTGTTGATTGTCCTCACCCATCCATTGGTTTCTACTTGTTGTTTGAATTCTGTTTCCTGGAACAGATCCTACCATTCCGAAATTAGCATTAAAACCAGTCATCATTGGCGTATGGAAATATTGATCTTTGGTGTTTCTTAAAGCGATAGGTTGATCAGCCATACGTTTTATCTTTCTCAAGAGTAACTCCATTTTACGTTTAAAAGAGCTTTGCGTATGAGAAATGTCATGACCCGATGTCGCAACTGGGTCGCCTAGCCTATCAGTTTTATCATTATTTCTATTTAAATAAGCTACAACCTCTGCCAAATCATCCGCTTGTACATTATCTCTCCTTAACTCTTGATTTATTTTTGTATTTAAATGGCTACCTCCATTTTTATTGTTTTCATTGTTAAAATATTGAATGTTATCATTATCACTTTTTGATGCAATAGCCGGATTAGAATTTTTAACCTCTTCTTTTTTTGATAAATTCTCATTCGTATTTGGCGCTTTAACAGTTTTAAAATCATGTGCGCTTTTAGATTCACTTAAATTAGACTGCGTTTTAGAAGGCCTGTTTTTTGCGAGATAATTATTTGAAGCTTTTCTATCAAAGAAGTCATCATCCTCTATAGAAATAATCTCTAAATCTGATTTTGATTGACTATATAGCGCAGTTGTAGTGAAATTATCAAATATAAAATATCCTCCAATTAATACAATAAAACTAATAATAGTCAAAGCAATTGGAGTTGAATAAAAAGGCGCATCTTTTAAAAGCTGAGCAGAATTAAAGTTTGATACTTCTTTTGAAACACGAGCTTCTTGCCATAGCTCTAATTCATTTTTTAATTCTGGATATTCAGATACAAATTGCTCGAATTGCTCCAGCTGAGCTGGAGACAGGTTTCCCTCGGTATATTCGAAGAACCAACGGTCTATATTTTCAAAAGTAGGTTTACTCATTGAACTAATGTTAAATCCTTTAACTGTTTTTTCATTTTCTTACGTGCTCTAAAGAGATATACTTTGACCTGACTTGATGAAATTTCAAGAATTTCACCAATTTCATCGTAAGCATACCCTTCGAAATCTCTCAAAAGGACAATACTTTTTTGAATTGGTGGAAGAAGTGAAAGTGCTAAATCAATAATCTCTTTATTTTCAAAAGATTGATCTATCTTTCCACGCTCAGGTATCATTTCCGTATGATACATTGTGCGTTGTTTTTTATTTGAAAAGTTAATCAAAGCGTTATGCCCTGTTCTAAACATCCAAGCTTTTGCTTTTGTGAGTTCAACTTTTCTCTTATTCTTCCACAGTTTTTCAAAAACATCTTGCACAATATCGTGGCTGTCCTCCGTATTTCGAAGATACTTAAACACGTAACCAAATAAATTGGATGCGTGCTCTTGAACCGCTTTATTGTACTCCTTTCTATTCAAACCGCACGTTTAACAGTTAAACAATTTAACTAGGGCAAAAGTTACACCCTGTTCAATGATTTCTATAAAAATAAGGTAAAAAGTACAAAATACTTAGTTTTTAGGTAATTAATTTGTTTAAAAAACTCTTCTCAGCTTCACAAAACTTTGTTCTAATAAAGTAAAGTTTTCATTTTTTTTAGTATGTTTAGGGTATAAAAAGTAAACTATGAAAACACTTCAACGATTATTTGATATCCCATACTACCAATTAGAGAACTTTCCACAAGAAGTAATGTTCTCTACGAAAATTGATGAAAAATGGCAACCTGTTAGCACCAAAGAGTTTTTGGAAAAAGCAAACCTTGTTTCAAGAGGATTAATCGCTTTAGGAATTAAACCTGGTGATAAGGTTGGCTTAGTTTCGAGTAATAGAGTTGAATGGAATATAATGGATATTGGAATACAACAAATTGGTGCAATTGGTGTTCCCATTTACCCAAATATTTCTACAAAAGATTATAAGTATATTTTTGGTGATGCTAAAATAAAACTGTGTGTCACAGGGGATGAAGAATTATATAATAAAATCAATGGAATAAAGTCTGAACTTCCTTTATTAGAAAAACTTTATTCTTTTGATGAAGTGAAAAACGCACCTCATTGGACAGAAATCATTCAATCTGCAGACAAAGTTGATCAAGCAGAAGTTGAAGAGTTAAAAAAACCAATTAAAAATAGTGATTTAGCTACAATGATATATACTTCTGGTACAACTGGAAACCCTAAAGGTGTAATGCTTTCTCACAACAATATACTATCAAACGTTTTAGCATGTGAACCTAGAATTCCAGCTGATAGAAATAGTAGTTCGCTTAGTTTTCTTCCTGTTTGTCATGTTTATGAAAGAATGATTCATTATTTATATATGAAAGTGGGTTGTTCAATTCATTTCGCTGAAAGTATGGATACAATTGGTGATAACATTCGAGAAGTGCAACCAGAAATTTTTACTGCTGTTCCGAGGCTTATAGAAAAAGTTTATGAAAAAATAATGGCAAAAGGTGATGATTTAAGTGGCATCAAAAAATCATTGTTCTTTTGGGCTGTAAAAATTGGAAATCAATACGAGCTTGAAGGGAAGTCAGGTTGGTATAAATTTAAGTTAAAGATTGCGAGAAAATTGATCTTCTCAAAATGGCAAGAAGCATTAGGAGGAAATGTAAAAGCTATAGCATCAGGAGCAGCTGCTCTCCAGCCACGATTAGCTAGAATATTTATGGCTGCTGAAATACCTATTTTGGAAGGGTATGGATTAACTGAAACATCTCCAGTAATATCAGTGAACTGTTTGAAAAATGGAGTCAAATTCGGAACTGTAGGAACTACAATTGAACATGTTGAGGTAAAAATAGCTGAGGATGGTGAAATATTAGTTAAAGGACCAAATGTAATGTTAGGTTATTATAATCAACCTGAAAAAACGAAAGAAGTTTTAAGTGATGATGGTTGGTTCCGTACTGGAGACATTGGTGAAATGATAGATGGAAAATTCTTAAAAATCACTGATCGTAAAAAAGAAATCTTCAAAACTTCAGGAGGTAAGTATATTATTCCACAAGTAATGGAAAATAAGTTTAAAGAATCTCGATTCATTGAACAAATCATGGTCATTGGTGAAGGTGAAAAGCACCCAGCTGCACTCATCGTTCCTTCCTACGATTACCTCAGAGAATGGGCGAAACGTAAAAACATCGCATTAACTGATGAATCAAATGAAACGTTAGTTAAACATAGTCAAGTTATATCTAGAATTCAACAAGAAATAGATAAATACAACGAGCTATTTGGTGGTTATGAGCAAATAAAAAAGTTCAAACTGCTCACTAATGAAATGTCTGTTGAGGGTGGAGAGCTTACTCCCACATTAAAATTAAAACGGAAAATCATTATGGATATTTATGCAGCTATTGTAAAAGAAATTTACGGAGATCAATAATATTTTTAATCTCTTCAAAATAAGAAACAGTAAAACCGTAGTTATTAGAATATTCTTGATGAATTTTTAATGACTACGGTTATATAAAATAGCTGTTGTATAGGATCTATTTGATCAATTTCTCATTTTAATCATTTGAACAGACTCTACTCCACTTTGTTGTTCAATTTTAATACTGTATGTACCATTTTTTAATTCATCTACTTCTAGTGGAATATGATGAGTTGCAAGTGTTAAATTACCTTCAAAAACAGATTTCATTAGACGTCCTTGCATATCAAAAATTTCAATTTTAGCATGCCCTCCTTGACCATTCATTTTTAAAGTAGCTTTGCTTCCACAAGGGTTAGGATAAACAAGCGAATAATTATCACTATTCTTATTCTTATTTTGTTCTTCAACACTTAAATTACATCCACCGATTATGCTATGATATGTTACATTGTGCTCAAACATTGATTGAACTTCAGCGTCATCAACACCAAACCAGTAACGTAATATTGAAGCATATACATCTCTAAAATCAACATCCATTGGTAACCCTGCTTGATTAGTCACCTGATTTGGAATAGATGGGTTTTGTCCATAAAGAGGAGTTTCCAAACAATCACCAAATAAAAAGAGTGGGGCTGCGTCACCATGATCAGTACCATCACTTCCGTTCGATGCAATTTGCCTTCCAAACTCAGAAAAAGTCATGCCTGCAACCCTTTTTTCCAATCCTAAAAGTTTCATATCATCTTGAAAAGCATAAATAGCATCTGAAATTTCCTTCATCAGATTAGCATGTACTCCATTAACAGTATCGCCATTAACGACTTGATTGTCGTGTGTATCAAAACCATTTACGTTTAATATGTAAACTTTAGTTTCTAATCCACCCGAAATCATTAAGGCTACATTTTTTAACTGTTCGGCTAAATCACTATTTGCATCATATAAAGTGGATAGATTATTACCTGCATTAGCAGCATCGTTAATCTGATCACCATATTCATTTGTTTGCTCAATAATTCCATGTAAGTACTCCATGTGAGAACCGTAATATGTTCCATCATTTACTGCTCCTGAATTTGGTAAATTGGAAACTTGAAATGGGTCTACAACAGAATGAGAAAAGTTTGCCATTAAACCTTGACATGTAGCAGAAACTTCATACCCCATACTTATAGCAAATGGATCTTCATTTTCCGAGTTCGGGTAACCATCGGGATAATCAGGGTGATCAACAGAAAAATGACGACCTAACCAACCTGTGTTTTCAGCCGGATCCATCATTCCACTTGTCCAAATATCCATCGATCTAAAATGCGATCTATTTTGTTCAGGATAACCCACATTTTGAATGATTGATAAATTACCGTCATTTATCATGTTAGCCATACCAGTCATTACTGGATGCATTCCGTTATCACCAATGATTGGGATTAAATCATTCTCTGGAAGAATTACATTTGGCCTTTGTATAATTAGATTATCATATTGATCAATAGGGACAATAGTATTCAGTCCATCATTCCCACCATTCAAGCGAATAATAACCAGTACCCTATCCTCCATATTTTTGGGTACATTAAATAACTTTTTTGAAATGGTTTCAAATTTCATGTTATTAAAAACAAAAGGCACTCCAAATGATGCAAGTGACACGTTTTTTACAAAATTTCTTCTTTTCATTTCTCTAATTTTTTATTTGTAATCACTTGTATTATATCGTTTGAAATTCGGGCATTTTAAATAGTTGAGCCAAAGTTAACGCCACTCTGAACTTTACTGGATCTACATAAGCAGGATCAGTTGGATTAGCTTGATATTCGTTATATTGAATAGTCCATTCAAAATCAGGCAATCCATTAGTTAATATAGCTTTTAATGTTGCCTTTTTAGCATTATCCAAGCCTTTTGGACAGAAAACCGTAACAATATCATCAATAACGTCAGGAGCTGAAGATGGGTTTGATAAGTTGTCTAAAAAGTCAAGATGATTTGGCGCCCATTTATTACCATTGACATCAATCCCTCCTGCTAAATTAAAGAAGTCTGAAAAGTCAAATCTTAATTTTATAAAAGATGAATTAGCCCAAAGTCTAGAGTAGGCAGGCGCTTGGTAATACGCTGTCCAACCACCAACACTCGGGGGTTGTGCATAACTCATTCCTGAAATTGCTCCAACTTGATATGCAAAAGCATATAAATCATAATTTACTTCTAACGCATGATTTGGAGTGGATAAAGTACTATTGTATATCGAATAAAAATGCTCTAAAGGATTTTTAATTATAGTGCCTCGCAAGCTGACATCATAAAAATGTTCGCTTTTAAATAACTGTTCTAGTACTGGTAATATTTCGTAATTATTTAATCTTAGAGTGTCTGCTAACTCAGAAACAACTGTATTTTCTACAACCGTTGTTAAATCATAATTTACAAACCATCTGTAAAGTTTTTTGCATATAAAGTTTGCAACTTCATCTTCTAAGAAAATTGTATCAATTAGATCTTCATACTCATTTGCACCATTTGATGAAATTACAGCATTATCAAAATGTTCAGACAATGTTTTTGTTGATGTATCGTGTAATGCAGGATTAAAAACAGCCGAAGTTGTAGTTTCTGTTTCACTCAAAAAACCTTGTATTGTCCAACCTGTTAAAATTTTGGAAGCTTCAACTATATCATGCTCTTTGTAATTTGTATAATCTCCTGCCCCAATTTGAGGTCCTTTTCCAACTGTGTATAATTCTAGTAATTCACGGGCAAAATTTTCATTTGGACTAAACTGATTATTTACGGCACCACTTAAGAAAACGAGCATACAAGGATCGATCGTAATGTCCTTTACTAATTGTTTGAAATTACCTAAACAATGTGTTCTAATAACCTCGTGATAATTATAAGTAGCGCGAGAATCAAATGTAAATTCAGCAGCAAAATGATTTTGCCAAAACAAGCACATTTGCTCTTGAATACTATACTCAGCCTTATTTAACCGCTCCATTATCCATGCGGCAAGTGATGTTCTCCTAGCTGTTTCAGTATCATTTGGTGTACTTGTATACGGACTATTGACCCACGTAGTACCAAAGGTTGCTACAGCTTCATCAGGCGATGTAGTTAATGGAGGTGGCGTAGCAACAGTAGATAGGAGTTGATCAACTGCATCATCCATCCCTAGTGCAACAGTATCTTGAATCTGTTGAAAAGTAGGCCCAAATAATGTTCGTCTCAATAAATGTGCTGATTCATCCTTAGTCCAAGCTCCAGTATACGGATTTACACTTAAAGACACAGGTAAATCTACTTCGTTTTCAAAAAGCATAGTGTTATTTTTTCAGCAATTTAAAAATAATTATTAATATAAACAATTCGTTTTGTCTAATTTA
>JBBEBO010000024.1:0-43687 GCA_040882265.1 Brumimicrobium sp.
AATTCTACATTTCCCCTACCATTCCATTCCTGGATGCGTACGTTGAATATACTGTAACTCTGCTAGTAAATATCCTAAATGTTCAGAGTGAACGCCTTTTCTACCGCCGTCGAGTTGCCATTTTTCTTTTGGAAGTGAAAGTGTTGCTTCGTCTAGAACGGCTTTGATGTTTGACTCGTATGTTGATCTGAACTCTGCTGTATCACAAGCGATTCCTTCCTTGATTAACAATTCATCTACTTCATCTTGGTAGAAAAGCTCATCAACGAAACGAGCCAAATCAGTAACAGACTCTTGTACTCTGTTATGAGACTCTTCTGTTCCATCTCCTAAGCGAATCACCCATTCAGATGAATGTTTTAAGTGATATTTCACCTCTTTAATCGACTTAGCAGCAATTGCAGCAATTTGCTCGTCTTTGCTTTCCATTAAGCGCTCATAAAGTAGTTTCTGAAAATGATCAAAGAAGAATTGACGAACGATAGTTTTACCGAAATCGCCATTAGTTTGTTCAACTAACAGAACGTTTTTATACTCTCTTTCAAGACGTAAAAAGGCTAAATCATCTTCGTCTCTACCTTTATCTTCAATCTTTGCGGCGTATTGGTATAGTTCTGTAGCCTGACCCACTAAATCTAAAGCTAAGTTTGTAAGTGCGATATCTTCCTCCAAAATAGGACCGTGACCACACCATTCAGACAAACGATGTCCTAAAATCAACGTATCGTCAGCGCGACGGATTAAATATTCAAATAATGCTTCTTGCTTTGTCATTGATGTGAAAATTACATGTGTTTAATTCCGTCTGGAACTTCATAAAATGTTGGGTGTCTGTATGCTTTTGAATTTGCTGGTTCAAAAAGAGGACCTGCTTCAGAGGGAGAAGAAGCTGAAATATGTTCAGATTCAACTACCCAGATGCTGATTCCTTCACTTCTGCGTGTGTACACGTCACGTGCGTTCTCAATTGCCATCTCAGCATCAGCAGCTCTTAAGCTACCCGCATGTTTGTGACTTAATCCTTGTTTACTTCGGATAAAAACTTCCCAAAGTGGCCATTCTTTCTTACTCATAGTATAATTTTTTAAGAAGCTTTTTTGCGATTCGCACGTTTCTCAGCATACGCATTTGCTGCTTCACGAATCCACATTCCTTCTTCTTTTGCTTTTTTTCTTGCTTCAACACGCTCCTTGTTACAAGGCCCGTATCCTTTTACAACTTGCCAAAACTCATCCCAATTAATCTCACCGAAATCATAATGACCCGTTTCTTCATTGAATTTTAAGTCATTGTCGGGAACTTTAAGTCCGATCAACTCTGCTTGAGGAACAGTAACATCCACAAACATCTGACGCAATTCATCATTGGTGTGACGCTTAATTTTCCAAGCCATTGATTGAGCTGTGTGCGTAGAGTCTTTATCACTCGGGCCAAACATCATTAAAGCAGGCCACCACCATCTATTCAAAGATTCTTGAGCCATTTCTTTTTGTTCTGGCGTTCCTTGTGCCAATTTCGTGACGATTTCAAATCCTTGTCTTTGGTGAAAAGATTCCTCTTTACAAACACGTACCATTGCACGCGCATAAGGTCCATAAGAACAACGACAAAGTGGAACTTGGTTCATAATTGCTGCACCGTCAACAAGCCAGCCAATCATTCCCATATCTGCCCAAGTTAGACTCGGATAGTTGAAAATAGATGAATATTTAGCTTTTCCAGAGTTGAGATCATCAATCGTTTGTTCTCGATCAGCACCTAATGTTTCTACAGCACTGTAGAGGTATAAACCATGACCAGCCTCATCTTGGATTTTAGCTAATAATACGGCTTTTCTCCTCAAGTTTGGAGCACGTGTCACCCAATTCCCTTCTGGCAACTGACCAACGATCTCGGAGTGTGCGTGTTGTGAAATTTGACGAATCAATGTCTCACGATAAGCATCCGGCATCCAATCTTTTGGTTCAATTTTTATTTCGTTGTCAATTTTTTCCTGAAATTGACGTTCGAGCACTGAAATATCTTGTTCTTTCATAACTAAAATTTCTGTTTATTATCCTTTCTCCTTCAAAAAGAGGGAGGTAAAACAAACTCCCTACAAATTTAACAAATAAATGTGAAGTTGGTTTTGTCATTCATACTGTCATTTACCACTTAATGACATTTATCAGTAATATACATTATTTTTACTTTGTAGCCAAAAAAACGGCTTTATTGTTAATTTTGTAGCCATTCAATAAAAAAATCTATGAATCCAACATTTCACGAATTAAAAGTTGTTGATGTTAGAAGGGAAACTGAAGATGCTGTTTCGATCGCATTGGATGTTCCAGAGGCTTTAAAAGAACAGTACATTTATTTACCTGGACAATATCTTACTTTTAAAAAAGAGCTTGACGGAGAAGAATTACGTCGTTCTTATTCAATATGCTCAGGAATAGAAGATGGTGAGCTAAGAGTTGCTGTAAAGGAAGTTCCAAACGGAAGATTTTCAACGTTTGCAAACCAAAAACTTAAGGTTGGTGATCAACTTACTGTTATGACTCCTACTGGCAACTTCACAACTTCATTTGACGAGAAAACGGATAAGTCTTATGTCTTTTTTGCCGCGGGAAGTGGTATCACTCCTGTGATTTCGTTAGTAAAATCTATACTAGTGAAATCACCAAAAAGTGATGTAACCTTATTTTACGCAAACAAAGGAATCGACAGTGTCATTTTTAGAGAAGAGCTTGAAGATTTAAAAAATGAGCACATGGACAACTTCAGATTGATCCACATTTTTAGTCGGGAAAGTATTGGCAATAAACTTCAAAAAGGTAGATTAAACAACGAAAAAGTTGAATTATTATACAATGTGCTACTTCAAGGACAATCTATTGATGAAGTACTTGTTTGTGGACCAGAACCAATTATTTTTGCAGTAAAAGAAACTTTTGAAAAATTAGGTTTTGATAAAGATCACGTGCATTTTGAGCTATTTACTACTCCAGTGAGAGGGGAAAAGAAAGAACATCATCAGCGCGAACACGATGAGCCACAAATACATGCAAATGTAAAAGTTATATTAGACGGAGAACAAACATTAATTGCGTTAGATTCTGATGGTGATAGCGTTTTAGAAGCAGCACAAAAAGCTGGAGCAGATGTTCCTTTTGCTTGTAAAGGTGGAGTGTGTTGCACTTGTAAAGCAAAAATACTTGAAGGTACAGCTAAAATGGATGTAAATTATGCACTGGAAGATGATGAAGTTGAAGCCGGTTATATTTTAACTTGTCAAGCACATCCAACAAGCGATCAACTCGTTGTTTCTTATGATGAATAAATAATATATAAAAAACTAGTTTATGGGATTTTTAGGAAAATTGTTTGGGAGTAAAAAGGAGAGTAAGAAAAAAGATGATTTTGCTAATTTAAAGATAGCGTCTATTGATCGATTAACAAAAGATGCAGTAAAAGTTACATTTGATGTACCAGATGAAATTAAAATGGATTTTTCATTTTTGCCTGGTCAATATATCAATGTTCACGTTGAATTAGATGGTAAAGAGCATCGTAGGTCTTATTCTATCTGTAGTGGCTTAGATGAGGCGCTTTCAATTGGTGTGAAGCAAGTTGAAGGCGGTACAGTTTCAACGTGGCTAAACAAAGAAGCAAAAGCTGGAGACGAAGTAAAAGTTTCATTTCCAATGGGGAATTTTACTATTTCTAAGTTAGATGGCAAATATTTAGCTTTTGCTGCGGGAAGTGGTATAACGCCATTGCTTTCTATTGCGAAATTTTTCTCAAGAGCTAAGGATTCTAATTTGATTTTGTTTTATGGTAATAAGAATGAAGATTCTATTATGTTCAAGGATGAACTCAATGATTTAGAAAATGTCGAAGTACGACATATATTATCTCGTCAAGAAAAAGATGGTTTTTTACATGGAAGACTGACAAAAGATAAAATAAATGACTTAATAAAATCAGAATTAGATTTGTTAAAGTGCAAAGGTTTTTATTTGTGTGGTCCTGAGGAAATGATACTGAATGCATCCGATACGTTAAAAACGTTTGGTGTTCCTGAAGAAAAAATTCACTACGAGTTATTTACAACGCCTACTTTGATGAAGTCAAAAAAACAGGAGTCTGTAGCGAAATTTGAAGGGGTTTCGAAAGTAACTGTAGTTCTCGATGAAGAAGAAGAGCATTTTGATCTTGAAACTGATGGTGCAACTATTTTAGAAGAAGCAGAAAGCTACGGAATAGACGCTCCTTTTTCTTGTCGAGGTGGAGTTTGCTGTACCTGCAAGGCAAAAGTATTGAAGGGAGCAGCAACAATGGATAAGAATTTCTCACTTACAGATGAAGAAATAGATGAAGGATTTATTTTAACATGCCAAGCGCATCCAAATAGTGAAGAAATTACTGTGAGTTATGACGAATAAAACAATTGTAATCATTGGTGCGAGTCGTGGGATTGGTAAAGAACTCGTTCAACTTTTCGCAAAAAACAATAACAACCATGTTATAGCATTGTCAAGAAATACCGAACCAATGTCAGTATTTTCCGAGTTGGATAATGTTCAGTTTTATAGATTTGATCTTTCCAGCAAAACGGTTAAAGAGGACTTATATGAGGTGCTTTCAGAAACAGATCAAGTTGATATTTTAATCAATAATGCAGGTAAATTAGTAAACAAGCCTTTTTTAGAGTTGACTAAGAACGACATTGAATCGTGTTATCAAACGAATGCAATTGGTGTGATGTTGGCAACTCAAGTTGTTGTTCCTAAAATGGAAAAAAATGGCGGACACATTGTTAACATTTCCACAATGGGCGCTTTTCAAGGAAGTGTGAAATTCCCTGGTTTATTAGCTTATTCAACCTCGAAAGCTGGTGTGGTTAGCTTTACTGAACTTTTTGCAGAAGAATACAAAGAGAGTAAGATTAAAATGAATTGTTTGTGTCTGGGGGCGGTTCAAACAGAAATGCTAGAAGAAGCTTTTCCAGGATTTAAAGCGCCTTTGTCTGCAAAAGAAATGGCCGCTTATATTTCCGATTTTGCGCTGAATGCTGACAAATATATGAATGGTAAAGTTCTGCCTGTGAGTTTAACTACACCTTAGTTATTCTGAGTGAATAAAAAAGATTAGTTACCACGGATCAGTCTCAAAAGTTGGGGAGAAACTCTAAGTGCTTCTGCCGTGCTTATTTCCACTGGAAGTTGTTATTCGATTAAGCTTAGAGTTATCCAACAAATGTTGCAAAATTGAAACAGGAAAGCCTTGTAAAGGCGTCATATCTTTAACCGTGGGCTTTAGTCCACGGTTCTAAATGATAACTAACAACCCTTTTTGGCGTGATTTTTTGGTGAAAAATCGTGACAAAAAGCATTCTTTGTTGTATTCTGTTTTTATATATTTTATGGTTTGCTTACTCGATAAAATAGCAATCATGTCACACTATAAAATGTCCTCCCCCCAAACTTTTGAGACTGATCCGTTACCACCTTAAAATCAACTTCAAATTAAATCTTCTTTGTGTGAGGTAATTTGGAATTGCAAAAAATCTGCCTTGAGTGTCTTGTACCCATTGTTGAGAAAGAACATTATTAATCCCAAGTAAATTAAATATTTCGAAATTTAACCGCACATCAGTAAATGGACGCATAAATTTCTTTCGATCTTCTTTTTTGGGTTTTTTATATAAAAAATCGTATCCAAATCCGATGTCAGCACGAAAATAAGCACGCTGGCGCAAAGTGTCTTTGTATCGATTTCTGTCTGGTGGCCCATAAGGTAATTTAGATCCATAATGAAACCCTAACTGCACTGTAAACTGCTCAATTCCTGGCATTCTATCTTGAAACAAAGTAGCAAAAGTAAACCATTGATCGGTTGGTTTAGGAATAAATCCAGGCGATTGAAGTGCACTGTCTGCAGGTTCATTATTAAATGTATATCCAGGGATGATCTCTTCACCGTCAGAATTATAGTAGATATAATAGTCGTCATTATTTAAGTCTTCTATACTTCGCAAGAGTCCCATTTTAAAAAATGATTCCGTTCCTTCAATGAATTCACCATGTAAATTAAAGTCTAACCCATAAGAATGACCAACAGCAATATTGTCAGCATAGTATCGTGTTCTGACGTTGTCTATTTGATATGGGTTTACGTCCCACAAATATTTATAAAACATTTCTCCCGAAAATTTAAATGGCGACTCTCTATCCCACATTTCAAATGCATAATCAACTCCTGAAACAAAGTGGAAAGACTTTTGACTTTTAACATCTGTATTCAATTCTCCATCAAAACCTCTCAGCTCACGATAAAAAGGAGGCTGATAATAGAGCCCTGTACTGGCATGAAGTCGAACAAAGCGCTTTTTAAGTTTATCATCTTGTCCGAGGTAATATTTCCTTGGAAAATAACTTATGCCCGCACGAGGAGTAAAGTATAATTCATCATTAAAAGCTGTATATCCACCTCTAATTCCGGCATTAAATGAAAATTGTGATCGTGATTTTTCTATCGTATCATGATAATATTCTATTTTCTTATTTCCCAAGGAGTCTTTTTCTTTAATTTTAATTTCCACAGGATAATCTTTTTTGAATTTATCAAAAGATTGACTGTATTGTAAGTAGCCGTTTGTTCTAAAAGTATTAAGTGTATTATGTGCTTTAATGACCTCAAATAATTTAATTTCTCCAGCTGGTGACTGAGGAAGGCTGTAGCCAGCAGAATCAACAAAACTCCATTCACTCATCACATCATCAAACTCTTCGTATTGAGCTGTAAGCCCCCACCTAAGCACACCTTTTCTTTTATAATCTAGACCATCTTCAGCAATGGATAAAAATTGATGTTTTCCCTCGTGACGTAAAGAGTAAATTGTTGCTTGGAGTCTGTTTCTAGCGTGATCTAAAAAAGAACCAACACCAAGCGTTCCAACAGAATCACCAAATTCTTCTTTTGAGGGGTCTGTTTCCAACTCATTGATGTAATACTGTCCAAAAATATCAAACGTTTCATTCTCATCAGTATTAAATACTTTTGCATAAAGTTCTAAGTCTGTTCGCTTGTTCACATCCCATTTTAAAGAAGTTGCTCCAGTCATAGTTCTAAACCTCGTTAACTCTTCCCCCTCAAAGAAAACTCTAAAACTTAGTGCTTGGTTCACTGTTCCAAAAGTAGTTTCTTGAGTTTCTGGAGCAAACCTATAATCATTTGATGAGAAATGCCCTAATACACTCCAAGTTAAATTCTCAGTAATAGCATAATTAGTTAAGAATTGAAAATCGTAAAACCTTGGTCTATAAGCACCTTTTACAGGTAAAGCGTTTAACACATAACTTTGGTCTTGATACCTCCCAGCTACCATATAATTAAAACGTGGATTCACTTCATCTTCTACATGAATAGAAGTCCCCAACAAAGAAGCATTAAAAGACCCTCTAAACTTAGAAGGTGTTCGATAAGTAATATCGAGTACAGAGCTTAAACGATCGCCATATTGAGCAGCAAAACCGCCAGCACTAAAAGAAATATTGCTCACTAATGCTGGATTGATAAAACTCATCCCCTCCTGTTGACCAGTTCGTGTTAAGAAAGGTCTATATATCTGAAATCCGTTAACGTAAACAAGGTTTTCATCGTAACTTCCTCCTCTTACATTGTAATTGTTCGTCAACTCATTGTTGGATGTCGCAGCAGTTGTGAGCGTCAAATATTGTTCAACACTACTATTTGGACTTGGAATTTGTTGCGTTTCAATTTGTGGAAGGTTGTCTATTATACCATCGTTCCCTTTTCCTGTAATTTGAATTCCAGAGAAATATTGAACGTTAAGTTTAACTTTATTCAGTTTTCTGGATTCGCCTTCTTTTAAACTAACAGTAACGTGTTCTGTTTCTTCTTGATAACTAACAACAATAGTAATTGTAGTATCAAATGGGACATCTAACTCATAAACCCCATCGAGGTTGGTTTCAGTTTTAAACTGTGGAAATTCTTTTACAAATACCGAAATTTCTGGAAAGCCCTTATTGCCTTTATCTACAACTTTACCTGTTACTCTAGCATTTTGAGCAGAAACTGTCAAAGTAAAATTCAATAGAAGTAACAAAAGTAAGAAGCGCTTCATTAAAATAGAATTGTTTTCCGCTATAAACGGACAGAATTAAGTTCTCGTATAATTTCTACTATTAAATTAGTGATTACAGTAGTTCTTCGATTAATCTGTCCATCGTATAACCTTCTGCTTCTGCTCTATAGTTACGCACTATTCTATGTCTCAAAATAGGCTTTGCAACAGCCTGAACATCTTCAATATCAGGAGCGTACTTTCCTTTTAAAACTGCATGACATTTAGCTCCAACTATAAGGTATTGAGAAGCTCTTGGTCCAGCACCCCATGATATAAAGTCCTTTGTGATTTGTGGTGCACTCGGATCATTCACACGCGTTTTACCAACTAATTTAACTGCGTATTCCATTACATTATCTGCAACTGGTATTTCACGAATTATTGCTTGAAAGCGCATTATTTCGTCGCCAGTCATCACTTGATTAATAGCTACTTCAACATCTGTTGTCGTTGCTTTAACAATAGCGATTTCTTCTTCATAAGTTGGATAATCAACCCAAATATTAAACATAAAACGGTCTAATTGAGCTTCAGGTAAAGGATAGGTTCCTTCTTGTTCAATTGGATTTTGAGTTGCGAGTACAAAAAACGGAGCTGGTAACGGATAATTCTGACCAGCAGCTGTTACGTGTCTTTCCTGCATCGCCTCCAAAAGAGCTGATTGCGTTTTTGGTGGAGTACGGTTAATCTCATCAGCCAAAACTATATTGTTAAAAAGTGGTCCTTTTACAAATTTAAATGTTCTGTTTTCACCTAAAATTTCAGAACCAACAATATCTGAAGGCATTAAGTCAGGAGTAAATTGAATCCTGTTAAAACTTAACCCCAATGTTCTCGCAATTGTGTTGACCAACAAAGTTTTTGCTAGACCTGGAACACCGACAAGCAAACAATGTCCTCGAGAAAAAATAGAAATCAAAACCTGATCTACAACATCGTCTTGTCCAACAATAATTTTATGTATTTCTGTTTTTAAAGTATTATATTTTTTGACCAGTTGGTCAACTTCTTCAACGTTTGACATAGCTTAAATTTGTGTGTTGATAAATATAATCATTTCCACTCGTAACGAAAGGAACAATCATTATGTTTTTCATCAATTTTGATGTAGGTTTTTTTCACTTTTTCGTTCACCCAAGTTTCAATAACTTTTTCTTTCTTCTCATTTTCTGCTGCTTTTTTGATAAAGTTATAATCATCATCTAAGTTTGCAACGTGAGGCTTAGTTCTATCTCTAATCCTAACAACTCTAACCCCTTCCTTTCTTGTTTGTTGGTCAGTATACAGTGAAGGCTCTGATATTTCATCTTCTGACAAACTATTTACTATACCAAAAATTTGTGGATCAATTTGATTAATGTCTTTAACATCCCAGTATTGATCACCAGTATATGGATTGGAAAGATTACCAAAATTTTGTCGCGTGTCTTCATCTTCAGAGTATTCTTTTACAGCCTGCTCCCAAGTTATTTCCTTTTTTTTCAATCGTGCATAACACTCATCCATCAATGCTGCAGCATCTCGTAGTTCCTGCCTTCCAACTTCAGGAGTTAATAAAATATGTCGGATTGTATAGTCATCACCTTTTCGGTCAAGAAGTTTTATTATATGATATCCATATTGTGTTTCAACTACATCAGAGATCTCGCCAACTTCTAATGAGAAAGCAGCTGCTTCAAAGGGCTTTACCATCATTCCGCGAGTTGCTTCAATTTTCCCACCATCTTTAGCACTTCCCCTATCTTCTGTATGCATTGTAGCAACAGCAGAAAAAGAACGACCTCCTTCAATGATATCTTTTCTCCAGTTGCGAAGTTTTTCTATAACTTTATTTTTGCTTTCTTGAGTTATTTTCGGATATATTACAATCTGTTGAATAGCTATTTTTTCATTCACATAAGGGATACTGTCTTCTGGTATATTCTTAAAAAATCGTTCAACGTCTCTTGGAGTAACGGTAACATCCGTTGTGATTTGTCTCTCCATCTCCTGAGACATCATTCGATCTCTAATCACTTCGCGAAACTCTTCTTTAATCTGAGTGTATGTTTTACCATAGAATTCCTCAAGTTTTTCACGACTTCCTATTTGCTGTTCAATGCTTCTTAGCCGGTTTTCCATTTCAGAATTAACCTGACCGTCTGTAATGACTATACTGTCTAATTTTGCTTGATTTAACAACATGTTTTGGTAGAGTAGCTCTTCAAGCATATAGCATTCAGACATGTCATCGGTGTCAATGTTTTCGCTTTTCGCTTGAATTTTTTGAGCTTCAATATCAGAATACAGAATTACATTGTCCCCAACCTGAGCAATAATTTTATCAATTACTTTAGCGTCGCCACTCTTATCATCATCAGAAATAATTTGTCCAAACGATACTGATGTGAATAAAATACTAACGATAATTAACTTTATATTTTTCTCTAACATTTTCTAGAATTGTTTCTTTTGCTGTTTCTCTTAATTCATTGATTCTTCTTTTTAAGATATGCTTTTGAATCAATTTTTTTTCAAACTCCATAGGACAAGATATTTCCTTTAATCGGTAATCTAAAATATTAATATAATGTGTGAAACCGCCTTCTTTATAAATAGAATGTTCTTTATTAACAATTAATTTATTTTTTCTATTCTCAACAATAGGGATATCACGTATTAAATCTTCGAAATATATCCATTTACTTTCTTCAAGGTAAAAGTTTGTAGCATAAAGGTTGCCATATTTTTTTATTTCATCTTTGTCTTTATCATTTTTTAACAAGAAGGCTTCAGCTAGTTTATTATGTTCACCAATAGTATCCGAAACTTTTAGATACAATGCTCGCACAATGTAACTCTTTGAAACATAGTTTTCACGGTGTTTATCGTAATATTCTTGAATTTCCTCATCAGAAACAGTCGAGTCTAAATTCTCCCTAATATATTGATTCTCAAGATCAAATAAATTGCGTTCTCCCAATTCATCTTCAGCCTTTAACTTATTAACGCTGTATGACTTAGGGATTTTTTCAGCTATCTCTAGCTTAATCAATTGTTTATCGACCCATTCATTTAGTGCCTTTTCGCGATCATCATCGTTTTCAATAGATCCGTCATTTAACAATATTAACTGATTTAGCATTTCTTCAGTAAGTTCAAAACCGCCTACTTCGCACACCACTTTCTCATTATTAAAATTACAGGAAAACAAAAACACAAGAAGGCTGCTCATGAGAACAACCTTCTTAAAAGAATATGTTTTTACATTACTCTCCAAGACTGTAGAGAACTTCATTTTGAACTGTTATAATATGCTTTTTACGCAACTCTTCCAACCAATCTTTTTCAAGTTGAGTTTGGTAATCTTGAATCACTGAACCACGAGCTTCAGCTAAGGTTTTTGAACCAGCAGCAAGTTGTTCTTTAACTTCTACAAGATAATAATTACCCTCAAATTCAAAAATTTCATTGTATCCTTCTTTGAGCGATTTACCTTTTAAATATGGTGTTTTATCCTGAATAAACTTATTTTCTTTTAAATTTAAGTTTAACTGAGATTCACTGTTCATTTTATTCAGTACTTCTTTTGCTGAAAGTGTGTCTTGAGACTTTAGAAGTTGATACGTTGAATCAATGATTTCTTTTTTATCTGAAGAATACACAAGTGCATCAATTCGCTCAGGCCACTGATATTTGTCTTGGTTTTTAGCATAAAATTTCTGAAGTCCAACTGTATCTTTTAATGCTTTATCCCAAACTTTATCTTTCATTATTTCATATAAAAGTACTCCATCGTGGTATTCATTAATAAGTGCTTTATAACTCACATGTTTATCAGCCAATGTACTTTTTTCATTTTCAATGATAACCTGATCTTGCCAAGCTTTGTACTTTTCATTTACATAGTTTTTGATATTTGTCTTCTTACCACGTCTTTGGTTATCAACTAGGTAATTTCTAAATGCCGCCTGATCAAACTTCTCTTTATTGTATTTGAACATCCACTTATTTTTATCCAATTCTGGAGCTTCCCATTTACCTTTAAAAATAGTAGAATCAACATTTTCATAAAACCAATCAAGTCGTTTGCTGCCTTTATCTTTAAACTTATTTTCAGACTTTAATTTAGAAATAAATGAAGCCTGTGTTTGTTGACCACGGTCTCCTTTATTCACCTTACTTTGAAGTTCACTTTTCATTTCAGAGAAAGGCGCTAAGGGTTTGTAATCAATTCTCTTTACAATATGGTATCCATAGTCAGTTTGAAAAGGCTCAGAATACTCTCCATCTTCTTTAAGTGCAAAAGCTGCATCTTCAAATTCAGTAACCATTCGTTGACTTGTACCAGAACCAAAGGTAGGAAGTTTACCACCTTTATTTTTTGACCCTTGATCATCTGAATGAAGTCTTGCTAAATTTTCAAAACTTTCACCCGCTTCTAGTTTCTGATAAATTTCATCAATTTTCTTTTGTGCATTAACTAGTTCTGATTTATCTGAGTCTTTTGGAGCAGCTACCATAATATGAGCAGCATTGATCGTTCCTCTAGCATCTCTTTTATCAACAACGTTTATAATATGATAACCATATTTTGTTCTAACAGGATCAGATATTTCACCTACAGGTGTATTATAGGCTGCGCTTTCAAAAGGATATACCATTTGAAAAGCTGTAAAATAACCTAAATCACCTTTGTTTTTGATTGCTGAAGGATCGTCTGAGCCTTTTTTACTTGCTGCTACCTCACCGAAATCCTCACCGCCTTCAATACGTTTTTTAATTTTCATTATACGATTATAAGCCTCAAGAGTATCTTCAGGAGACGCATCTTCAGCGACTTTCACTAGTATATGTGATGCACGTACTTCTTTCTTTGCTCTTTCGTAAGCTTCCTTTACTAATTCAGTGTTTTTTGATGAATCTACCAAATATGGTCTAGCTAATTGTTCTTTATAACCTTCTAACTCTTTAACTAGGGACGGAATAGTGTCATATCCAAGCTCTTCTGCTTCTGCAACTTTAAGTTTAAATTTTTTGTACAACTCCATATAATCATCCAACGCTTCCTTTTCAAAACTGGGATCATTATTATTCTTTAGGTAAGTTTGTAAAAACTCAGACTTTGTGATCTCTTCATCATTAATAGTCAGAATTACGGCATCATCATTTTTTTGAGAAAAAACCGTAGTGGTAAAAGTTAAGATAAATAGAATTATTCCTATGTTTTTCATTTTTTGTAATTTTAAGACTGTCAAATTTGCATGAAATATTTGATTTGACAAGGGTTTAATACGAAATGATGTCTAAATTATTGTTAATAAAATTCATTTTTTATTATTTAAAGCTATAATTTGGAGCTTCTCGAGTAATTGACACATCATGTGGATGCGATTCCATCATTCCAGCATTAGTGATTCTAACAAATTTAGAGCCTTTAAGCTTATCAATATCAGAAGCACCACAATAACCCATGCCAGCTCTCAGTCCACCAATAATTTGATAAACCACTTCTTTAAGACTCCCTTTGTATGGAACTCTACCAGAAATTCCTTCAGGAACTAACTTACTACTATCTTCCTCAGCATCTTGAAAATAACGATCCTTAGAACCTTTCTCCATTGCTTCAATAGATCCCATTCCTCGGTATGCTTTAAACTTTCTTCCTTGATAAATAATTGTTTCACCTGGAGACTCTTCTGTTCCAGCGAACATTGAACCAACCATTACAGTATCAGCTCCTGCCGCAATAGCTTTTACAATGTCACCAGTGTAACGAATTCCTCCGTCTGCAATAACAGGAACGCCAGAACCTTCAATTGCTAGAGCAACTTCATTAATAGCTGAAATTTGAGGAACTCCAACTCCAGCAATAATGCGTGTGGTACAAATTGAACCTGGTCCAATTCCAACTTTAACAGCATCAGCACCTGCATCAACAAGAAATTTCGCTGCTTCTGCTGTGGCAATATTCCCGACAATGACGTCAACATCTTTAAATTTAGACTTAACTTCTTTCAATTTACTAACAACACCTTGGGTGTGTCCGTGGGCGGTATCGATAACAATTGCATCAACTCCCGCATTTACTAACGCCTCTACTCTTTCAATTGTATCAGTAGTTACACCTACTGCAGCAGCTACACGTAATCTACCAAATTTATCTTTGCAAGAGTTTGGATGTTCACGCACTTTAATAATATCGCGATAAGTGATTAACCCGACAAGTTTATTGTCTTTATCAACAACAGGTAATTTCTCTATTTTATATTCTTGAAGTATATCTTCAGCAGTTGACAAGTCAGTGCCATCATTAGCTGTGATAAGATTTTTCGTTGTCATCACTTCTGTGATTGGTCTATTTTTTCTTTTTTCAAAACGCAAATCTCTATTGGTTACGATCCCTTTTAAAAAGTTGTTTTTATCAACTACAGGAATACCACCAATTTTATTTTCTTTCATCAAACGCAGTGCATCCTTCACTATCGCTTCTTCACCTAAAGTTATTGGATCGATAATCATACCGCTCTCAGAACGCTTTACTTTTCTTACTTCTAAAGCCTGTTCTTCAATTGACATATTTTTGTGTATCACTCCCATTCCACCAGTTTGTGCAATCGCAATAGCAAGACTTGACTCAGTAACTGTATCCATTGCGGATGACAAAATTGGAGCGTTTACTGTAATGTTTCTAGAAATCTTACTGTTTAACTGAACGTTTCTAGGCAATACCTCTGAGTACGCAGGTACGAGTAAAATATCGTCGAAGGTTAGTCCTTCCTTTACTTCATTGATGTTTTGGAGCGCCATATGAACTTATTTTATATAAATAAATTCCCGCAAAAGTAAGAAAAATTAAATGAAATATGGCATATTTAATTGTTTTATACCTAACGTTCTTTAGGATTCAACCTGAAAATAACTATATTCGAAAACTCAATTTGAAAAGTATGTCGGGAATTAGAAATTTCTTAATTGTATTTATCTCCTTGTTCTGTCTTAGCAATACAAATGCTCAAGAGGTTATTTTCCCAGACGTAGTACTAAAAAACACTCCAACTGATATCAAAGTTTTTTCAGAAAAACCTTTAGATCATATTGTTTTAAATGATGATTCAATTCTACTTAAAGCTAATAATGGACATTTTGTAGGAACTGTTGAATTGGATAATGATAAAGTTAGTTTTTCTTCACCAACAATTAAATCGAATAAACCTACGGTTATTCCTGGTTGGCTTTCTCTTTTACCTCCATTAATCGCAATCGGATTAGCGCTTGTATTTAAAGAAGTCTTGTCTTCCTTATTTATTGGTGTTTTTATTGGAGCAGCAACTATAGGCTTCTACACTGGAGGAATTTCTGGAATTTTTGGTGCGTTTTTCGCTGTCTTAGATCATTATATTCTCGATGCTTTAATGGATACCGGACACTTATCCGTCATATTATTCTCAGTTCTGATCGGTTCGATTGTCGCTATTATTTCTAAAAATGGCGGGATGCAAGGTGTAGTTAATCGTCTTGTCAAGTTTGCTCAAACACGAAAGTCAGGAATGTTAACCACATACTTTTTGGGAATAGCTATATTTTTTGATGATTATGCAAACACACTTGTTGTAGGAAACACTATGCGTCCAGTGACTGATAAATTAAGAATTTCTAGAGAAAAACTAGCATACATCGTAGATTCTACAGCCGCTCCAATTGCGGCAGTTGCATTTATCACTACGTGGATTGGTGCTGAATTAACATACATTTCGGACGGCGTATCCAAAATTGAAGCGCAAGGCGCAGTAATTACAGAAAGTGCATACTCAATATTTGTGAGTTCATTAGCTTATTCGTTTTACCCAATTTTCACTTTGTTTTTTGTTTTCTTTTTGATTAAAAAACAACGCGACTTTGGTCCGATGTATAAAGCAGAAAAACGAGCATTGAAAGAAGGAGTTAACGATGATTCTGTAACCAACAAAGAGCTTGAAGAATTTAATCCTGTAAACAAAACAAAAATACGTTCATTTAATGCTGTTATTCCTATTCTTGTATTAATTACAGGCACTTTTATAGGATTGGTTTATACTGGGTTATCAGGAACGGAAGTTGCGCTTCTTGAAAAAGGGGTTTCTATCAATGGAAGCGTTTGGTCTAGTATGGGTGGACTTTTTGATGAACCAATTGGCTTTTTTAGAAAACTTGGTGTTGTAATAGGAAATGCCGACTCATACGCAGCCTTACTATGGGCTTCATTAATTGGTTTAGCGACTGCAATTTTTTTAACAGTTGGACAAAGAATAATGTCTCTCAAGGCGACAATGGATGCAGTACTTGTAGGAGTTAACACCATGATGCCAGCTGTTGTTATACTTATTCTAGCTTGGTCGTTGGCTGGTGTAACTGAAAGTTTAAGTACTGCGGAATATCTTAAAGCATTTTTTGGTGAGAACTTTAGTCAAGTTTGGATCTTGCCAGCTTTAACTTTTGTTTTGTCAGCTTTTATTGCTTTTTCTACTGGTTCTTCCTGGAGTACAATGGCATTGATGTATCCGCTTGTTATTCCATTATCCTTTACTGTTGCTGGAGACCTTATGGAACAAGGAGAGGCTATGATTATAATGTACAATACTATTGCTTCTGTATTAGCAGGGGCTGTTTTAGGAGACCATTGTTCTCCAATTTCTGATACGACAATACTGAGTAGTTTATCAACATCCTGTGATCATATTAGTCACGTCAAAACACAAATGCCTTATGCCTTAACTGTTGGTGGAGTAGCATTAGTAATTGGAATTATTCCTGCGGCTATGGGCGTTTCTTCGCTAATAACTATCCCCATTGGTATTGCGTTATTGTATGGAATTATTCACTTTTTTGGGAAGAAGCTCTAATTTTTAGTGACGAGTGACGTCACCTAGCGGGTACTAGGTTTAGTGACGAATTTTTAATTTCACACGCTAGTTCTCAAATCTGTTCCGTGTTCAATATTCTACCAAAATACTTAACACCCAAACAAGAACCGCAGAATATCGAATATGGATTTACGAATGTTGAACTCGTAAATTCTTAACCTGCATTATTCTTTTTAGCGCGGTTTTTTTTGTGGTTCCTGAGCTTTTAAATTTAAGCATTTAAAAATGCCTAAGAACAATGATCCATGCCTAGCGGCAGACAGGCGTGACAAAAAGCATCATTTGAAATGATTATTTCTGGCAAGGATTCACTCCAATCATAACGCAGTTCAATTTTTTCTTATAGGTTTGCAAAAAAAAGTTTAATGTTTCGAATTGTATTTTTTGCTGCTTTATTTTTTGTGTCATTTCTTTCAAATGGGCAATCAGTTGTAAACACAGAAAACAACAGACTTGATTCAATAAGTGATGGATTTAGTGGAAATATTGAACTAGGTTTAAATTTTGTACAAAATATCAACAACGTATTTCAAACTCAAAATGCTTCTCAGTTTCAATGGAAAAAGAACAAACACAACATTATGTCAGTAAATGCACTCAATCTTACCGTTTTTAATGATTCTAAAATTTTAAATGACGGTGTTCAATATCTGCGTTATAGTTATGACCTTAATAAGCTTCTCGATATAGAAACTTTTGGACAAGCACAATATAACGAAATCATTAAAATTAAAGGTCGCTATTTAATGGGACTTGGAGTGCGACTTCATATTTTAGATGTTTACAAAGACAGTGTCAACCTTCATTTCGGAATGCATTACATGAGAGAGTACGAAGAGGAAACGACATTAAAAATCAATAGACATCACCGTATAAACAACGTACTCTCTTTTGGATGGCCAATCAATGATAAAATTGATCTTAACTTTATTAGTTATTACCAGCCAGATGTACAAAATTTTAAAGATTTCCGTGTTTCAACTGAAGCTTCAATTCAAATTGAAATTTTAAAAAGACTCACATTTAAGTATTCAATGGCTTGGTTTTATGATGAAAATCCTCCTGAAGGAATTAATAGGGTGTTTTACAATATACGAAACACGTTGTTATTTGATTTTTAAGTTACACTTTAATTCTAAACTACTATTATTAGATATAAACTGAGATCTCTCATTTCATTCGAGTTCTGTTTTGTTTTTTTTCGGACAATAGTGATTCTAAACATAGAAAAACCACTAAAAAACCAACAATTACCATCAGCTCCAAAACAAATCGTATCTTTGCAAAAAAATTAGGGCTAAACCATGCAAGTACAGGTTGTAAAATCTAAAATTCATCGTGTCAAGGTAACACAGGCTGATCTAAATTATATTGGTAGTATTACTATTGATGAATCTTTAATGGACGCAGCAAACTTAATCGAAGGGGAGCGCGTACAAATTGTAAACATCAACAATGGTGAACGATTAGAAACCTACGTAATAAAAGGTGAGCGTGAGTCAGGTGTTATTTGCTTAAATGGTCCTGCTGCAAGAAGATGTGCACCAGGAGATATTGTTATTATTATAGGCTACGGATATATGGAATTTGAAGAAGCAAAGAAATTTAAACCACATCTATGTTTCCCTAATGAAGAAACGAATCGTTTAGATGATAAATAATAAGATTCTATTATCTTCGTTCGAAAATTAACTGATTCGTGAGTTAATCTTCAGTCAAATTTAAATTAAATCGTGTGAGTAAAGCATCTAATAGTCGCATCTTTTCAATAATAAAAGTCATATTACCACTATTCATTGGCGTTTATTTACTCTGGCACTTTTACAGTGCGATGGATAAAAACACAAAAGAAATTTTCTTTAAAGCAATTGAAGAAGCTGATTATTTCTGGATAATAATTTCATTGATTCTTGGTTTTTTCAGTCATATTGTTCGTGCCTATCGGTGGAAATATACATTAGAACCAATGGGACATACACCCAAGTTTTGGCATCGTTATCATGCACTCATGATAGGTTATATTGTAAACTTGCTTATACCAAGAGCTGGAGAAGCTACGAGAGCAGCATTATTGTATAGAACAGATAGAATATCGTTTTCGAGTAGTTTTGGTACAATTATAGCCGAGCGTGTTTTTGACATACTTATGCTTGGACTTGTATTATTGGTTGCTATTTTTCTAAGTTACGAAGACCTCATTACTCTAAAAGATATCATTATAGACGGATCATCAGATAAAGAAGGAAGCAACTGGTTTTTGAGAATTTTCATGTCAGTGGTAGTCGGTGGAACGCTACTATTTCTAATCTTATGGTGGAAAGTTGCTACTTTTCGAGAAAAGTTTAAAAACTTTATACGCGATGTAATAAAAGGTGTTTTCTCTATATTCAAATCAAAAAATCCAGGAAAATTTATTTTCTACACGCTACTAATATGGGCGTTATACATGACCTTTTTTGGAATTTGTTTTTATTCATTTGAAGAAACATCGTCCTTTCCAATGCGCGGAATTTTAATTGGATATATTGCTGGAACTTTAGGAATCATGTTTACGAATGGAGGAGTTGGCGCTTATCCATATTTAGTTGGTGTAGTCGTAACGTTCTATATGGGAGGTCAATTTGATACAGCTGAAGAGTCGGAAGGAATAGGAAAAGCACTTGGAATGATTATTTGGTTGTCTCAAACCGTTGGAATGATTATATTAGGCCTAATATCGTTGGTGCTATTACCGAGAAATTACAAAAAGGAAAAGCATGACAAAGTGGGAGCAAGTTCAACATAAAATGGTTACTCAAGAGGAAGCAAATGCTATTGTTTCTTCATGGAAAGACGGCGAAAAGAAAGTTGTGTTTACGAATGGTTGCTTTGATATTCTTCACCGAGGACATGTTACATATTTAGCAAAAGCAGCCTCACTTGGTAGTTATCTTATTGTTGGTATTAATTCAGATGAAAGTGTTAAGCGACAAAACAAAAGCCCTGAACGCCCAATAAATGATGAAGATTCCAGAGCATTAGTTATTGCATCACTGGAATTTGTAGACTTGGTAGTGATCTTCGAAAATGATACACCACTTGACCTCATCAAGTTACTACAACCTTCAATTCTTGTTAAGGGAGCAGATTATGATGCCGAAGAAAAGGATGAAAACAATAAAAAATATATTGTGGGCTCAAAAGAAGTTAAATCTGAAGGTGGAGAAGTAAAAACAATTGAGCTTGAGGAAGAGTTTTCAACGACTGGGTTAATTGAGAAAATACGTAGTTAGGAAAATCACAGGTAATTGCAGTATGAGATCATCGCAATACACGAATACTGCAAAAACCTGTGAATCTAAAAATAAAAACACTAATCTTTAATCGCTACTTCCCAAACTGCCCCTGAAATATCAGTCAATACTAATTTCAGTTGGTCATGTATAGAAAACACCTCATCTTGTAGGGTCATTCTTGCTTTTGCGCCAAGTGGAATTACAAGACTGTGTGCCCCAGGTTTAATTTTTGCCACATACTCGTTGTCTATGGCAGCTACATTAAATTGAGCTAAATCTTCGCCTTTCAAAGCGTATACTTTCTCATCTTTGGCATTCAAAACCTCTACTCCAATTAGAAAAGAACCATATACATCAACTCCTTCGACTCGGTAGAGATCGAACTCAATTTTATCATCGGCTTGCACAGCATTTGTAATCTCAAGTTTTGGTTTCACCGACTTATTGTGTAAATCACCCCAAACGCCTCCGTGAAAGTATTGATTTGTAAAAAGTGTGATAAACAAAATAGCAAAAGCTCCAACAATATTGATTTTACTGAGCTTACTTCTTTTGATTTTTAAATCACCAGAGGTGAGTTTTGGGTTTATTCGATGAAACAATTTTGACTTTTTCTTATGGAAATAATAATCCAGTGAAAAAGCACCACCACCGCTAAGAAAAAGCGTGAATCCAACAGCAATTCCGAGAACGCCTATTTGCCATTCGTCCAAACATGTTGTGCCAATCCAACCAGAACCTAATAAAATTCCAAGCGCCAAAAAGAAAACACCAATACTCATAAGTCGAGTGAAAAAGCCAAACATGATCAATAATCCAACAATTCCTTCAATGACAGTGAAAATAACCATGTTCCACCACAGGGCTTCTGGGTGGGTGACGAGATATTCGATGATCGGTTTTATTCCTAAGGCATTCGGTAAAAAGTGATTAAATTTTTCACCGATGTACCCGACAGCATCTGGATCTAGTTTATTTGATAAAGCTACTCTTCGCCAAAAGGCAGAAAAGTAAGTCCAGCCGACAACTAAGCGCAGAACTAAGGTGAAATTAGTTGATATAAAATCTTGTGTATTGTTTTTTAAATTATTCATTGTATAAAATATTTTATCCAGAAACAGTGAAGTTTCAGGTATTGTAAAAAGTTTATTTATCTGATTTCAACTAAACAGTTGAAGCAATCACTTTTCTTTTTTTATACAATATAAATAAGGGACAATGCTTTCGATTAAACGATTGATCTTCTGTATTCGGCTGGCAGGAAAATTTCTTTACGAGAAGTTTAAAATCAAGTGACTTATGATGAAAAAGTAATTGATTTTTATCTTTAGATTGCGTGCTTTTATCGCGGTATTGTACGGATGAAGAACTAACTGCCGAATCACCACAATCTTGTTCAATGGTTGTTTTAGATATATTTTGATTGTTGGTGGTTTCAAAACCGAGCTGATGTTGTATGCTATGTTTAAAATCGCACGATGTTATAACGCCCAAAAACAAGGTCAAGGACAGAATCAAAGACCTTTGAAGCAATTTACCTATAAAAAAATTTATTTCACTCAATTGCATACATCTTTGTTAACTAACAACAAAATACTATCAGGTAATGATATTTTTCACATCAATAACTATTGTTTTCTTGGGCACTAATAAACAACATCAGACTGCACCTTTTCCCTGTTTTCATCAATTGGTTTTTTGGTTGAAGCACTATCGTTTGATTTTGATTTCTCAATGTTTTGAGTTTTTTGTCCTTTAACAGGAAGATCACCAGTTTGAATAGCCCCTCCTATTTGAGCTCCGTCCTCGATAATAAGTCTCCCTGTAGATAAATTTCCTTTAATTATAGCCGTTTTTCTAAGAATAAGCAAATCTGAAACATTAATATCACCTTCTACTGTCCCTTCTAATTCAGCTGCATTAGCGACTAAATTTCCATTTACAACTCCCTTTTCGCCAAGTACAAACTTACTGTTGCAGTTTGTATTTCCAACTATTTCACCATCCACACGCAAGTTGCTTTCCGTTGTTAAGTCTCCCTCTAGCTTTGTTCCTGCAACCAACCTATTTAATCTCTCTGGGCTATCATTTGCTGGTTTGTTTTTCTCTCCTTTAAACATCGGTTTTAATTTAATTTAGTAATTATCTTGAAAAAATTTTTCGTATTCTTCAAGCGCTTTTTCTTTCATTAAAGTCTTAAAATTATCTGGAGAAATAAAGATTATCTCATTATTCCTCATTTCTCCTAAGTGTTTTTTTGTTTTTTTAAAGTCTCGAAGATACTCTTTTGCTTCTTTTGTAGACTCAAACTCTTTCACTTGAATAAAACTTTGTGAAGAATTTAAAATCTGTGGTGAGGTATTCAGCCTATCACGACTAAAAAATTCACGATTGAAGTTTGAAATATCTTGTTGAGACTTGTTTTGACTATCTTCTGGTTTCAAATAAATTAATACAAAAAACTTATCCTTTGAACTAAAAGAGTACATCTCAGTACTTGTAAAATCAAATGGCTTAAAAGGAGGCACTCCTTCATTAATAAGATCTAGCATTTCTTGAGCTCTTTCAGCAACTTCCGTTTCTGGGTATTCTTTAATCGCCTCTTCTAAAACAGGGATAAGCGAAGTTTTATCTGCATTAATCTGCCCCATAGCCATTGCTTTTAACAAGTAATATTCTTTTCTAAACACATTCTCAGGCTCATTGTCAATTACATCGTCAGCTTTAACGATTATTGGATAGAACAATCCTCTTTCATACCTTTCAACAGAACGCAAATACTCTTTCAATGCTAATGCATCTCGTTCTTTCTTCTTAATAAAATAATCAGGATCACTAAGGTATTTAGCATAATCAGAATCAGGGTAGTTTTCTAAAATATATGTTTTGCTTGTATTTGCTTTTGAAGCATTAGATTTCTCATAAATTTTATACAATTGAAAAGCCGAGAGCACATTGTGTTTATTTTCTACTCCATGATCTACAACACGTTGAAATTGATCAGCTCCCATTTCCTTTTCATTTAATTGTTCTTTATATATCATCCCCGAACTGTATAACGCTTCAAGTAGCCTTTCGTTACTCGCACTCATTGCAGAATCAGTAAGAGGGATGTCTTCCAGCAGCATTTCTGGCGTTAAATCTTCAATTGCAACTTCATCACTTTCGTTTTCAGCACTCAAAGAGTCTTCTGGGATAGTATCCTCTACTTCTTCCTCCATAGTGCTTCCAGCAGGTATATTTGTATATCGCCAATTGTCTTCATTTTCTCTTTGTCCCCAAACACGTCTAAATTCCTCTTGCCCCTCATTCATCGCTTTCTGGTTTGAAAAATACCATTTATTTCCACTTCCAGCATTCGCTTTATCGTAAGAAGCTTGTAAATCTCGCATTTCCTGAGCTCGTCTTGCTTCGCGTTCTTTTCTTTCTTGCTCTTCTTTTTTCAATTGCTTAATCACATCTTTTAAAAACTTATCTCGTGATTTCTCATCCATATTTGCGATACGCTGCACGCTGTCTTCGTAGGCTATTAGATCAATATCATCAACAAGTTTAGCCAAGTTATTTGCTTTGTTTTTAATTGTTTCATAATTAAAATAAGATTCTGGAATTACTTGTGCCGAACTATCGTAATACTTTTGAGCAAACACATAATTTCTTTCTTCAAAAGAAATGTCACCTAGTTTTTCATAACTCACCCCTTTTTGTCTTGGATCATTCAACGAATAAAAAACAGATCTTGAAAGATAGTATTTAGCTTGAGAAACATCATTTCTTCCTAATTCAACTTTAGCCATTGCATAATAAATCTGATCTCTAAACTCCATGTATTTCTGTTCCTTAGCCATATCTGCTAATTCTTCAATCATTTCATCATCGTCTAAATCACTTACAACTGCTCGATTAATCTGTGCATGAAAACTCATTTCGAAAGGTGCGTTTTTCTTTATACTTTGCGTATAATATTCTCGCGCTTTAGGGTCATTCTTTTCTTGGAGTAATTGACCTAAAATAAAATTCAATCTAGCCTTATCTTCTCTTTTACGCGCGTCTTTGAGCGCTATTTTCAATTGTTTGATTGCTTCTTCATTGTTGTTTTTTTCTAATGCAATTCGCGCTTTTGTTTTTGCGAGTTCAAATGAAAAATGCTTTGGAAGCTTTGGCGCTTTATCGTCCTTATCTTTTTTTGAGGAATTCTTTTTCCTTATAATTTTTGATTTAGACTTAGATTTACTCTCTTTTTCTTCCTCCTTTGCATTTAAATAACGCTGCTCAAGCTTTTGCAATGTTCGACCTGCTTCGGTTATTTCTCCCATTTCAATTTGGGTTTTTGCCATCCAAAGTTCACCTGTGTAAGTACTAGGTCTATCAACGTAAAATTTTCTTATATACTCAAAGTTGTCAAATGCTTTTTGGTAATCTCTTCGAATAAAATTTGCTTTGCCAATCATTACCCAGTTTTGATCTACCCAGTTTGCATGTTCAGTCTTTTTTTGTGAAGGCTTAGAAGCTGTAGGCATACTGTGTTTGGAAATCACTTCTTCGCATTTAGCAATTGCTGTATCCACAATTGGGTAAAAGTCCTGAACATCTTCTTCATTCGGATATAAATCTATTGGTAGTATTTCATGATAATTTTCACGATAATTCGCTCTATAATCTTCTAATCCTATTCTAACTAATTCATTTGCATTAAAAAGACCATTATATCTTGCTGTTGTGCCGTGATACAACCTGTTTATAAATGTGTTCTTCTCTGTAGAGCAAGCAAATAGAATCACCACTACTGAAAAAATCAGCAGAAAAGGTACGCCCCATCTTGAAAAACACTTTATCATCGTCTACTTTACTAGTGGTTATAAACTCAAAACGTACAAAAATATTATTATTATTCAATAAATATTTGAAACAAACCTAAAATACAACGATATTAACGAAAGTTAAGTAAACGAGATTGTGGATAAAATGTGTTTTTCAGTTAAAAAATCATGCTTGATCTAAAATCATAGGAACAAATACATGATCTTCTATTAACGCATGAATAGTTAAGTCATTTTGTAATAACTCAAGCTGGTCAAACAATACTTCAAACAATAAATCTCCCTCGAGCTCAGAATTAAACCGAATCATTGCTTTTTTAAGCAAGTCAATTTCAAGAACTACCTCATCATTGTGCGAATGTATAAAATGGTTTAATACATATTTTGATTCATTATTAAATCTGTTTCCAGCTAAAAGCTTCTCTACATACGCAAAAAGGACTTTCTCTTCTTCGTTTATGTGATTAATCAAATCTGATTTGTATTTATTAAGCATTGAAGTAAACACTTTAGTAGACCTATCATTTTCCTTATTTTTTAATGATAATTGAGATAGAGTATTTTCTATTTTTGGTAAGCATGAGTTCAAATAATAATCATGGCTAGATTTTAAGTAACTCAAAACCTCACTCAAATCAAATGAATAAAAATCATTGACGTTAAAAGAATCATTGTCTTCAGTTAAATTTGACAACAAAATTTTAAACTCTTCACTGATTTCAATTGAATTAAAACGTTGAAGAATGTGGTTTAATTGTAGATCTTCCTTGTAGTGAGCTGAAATTTTCATCTATGTATATTTCAAACAATAATACAAGAAACAAAGGTTATTTACAATACCATTATTGTGGTATTTAATGTGTTTTCAATTAAAAATCATTGAAATAACATGAATCTCTAAAGATAAATCGAAAAAAAACGTTTAATCAAAAAAGTCGTATTCATTTAATTTCAGTACAGTAATATACCCCGTAGACACTTCCTGCGTCATAATATAGTTTATGAGCATTGTTTCCTCATCGTAAAGGACACGATATTCAGTAGTGTATTCTCCATTTTTATGATATTCTTTTTTAACAAGGTTGTTCCATTCATCATATTTAAATACAAAGAGCCTCTTTTTAATACCTGACTGATTAGAGTTTACTTTTAAAGTATCAATTAAACCTTTTTCATTGTAGGAATAAAATGTCGTTTTGGTACTCGAAGTTCGTTGTAATCTTTCAACTTTTTCTTTGATTAAGTCTGAATCGTCATAATAAGTAAAAATATCTTTAAATGGCACACCATAACTATTGTAAATCGTTCGTTTTTGTTGACCATCGTACTCATTGTATGTAGAGGTCTCATAAGTAACTACATACTTTTTCCCTAAGTTTAAATCCAGGCTATTTTTATTCTTATTTAAATTTCTTTGAAACTCTTCCCTCACCACTCTTCCCAAGGAGTCATATTCGTAAATTGTGGCATAAAAACCAAAATGATCTTTCTCTCTGATTGCTGTAATATCGCCACGTTCATTGTATTCGTAAAAACTTACTAAGGTATCAAACCCAATAGATGCTTGTGTTGTTTCAACCGTTTTTATTAACTGACCTTTACGATTGAAGAAATAAGATCGAACAAGCTCAGTATCTCTTAAAATATCACCTACCTTTTTTACAGTAAAATTTCCCGATATAGATTTTATTTTATTTTCTCGAATCAAGTCCTCGTTGAAAAAGGGGCGATCTGAAAATGCATTCCCTTCAGAGTTATCTAGTAACTGTGCATCTACTTTAAATGAGAGCAACAATACTGTCGTCAAAAATATATGCTTAAATATTCTCATTGAATTATCTTAATGTTACTACCATTTTTGTATTGTTTCTATCACCAGTAAGTGATGACAAAAAATAAAAACTTCTTAAAGAAAAACCCCTACAAATCTGTAGAGGCTTCTTCCTGGCTGTAAATATATCAACAAGTATTATGAATTCAATTCCTGCTTTACCAAAGTAGAAATCAATTTGCCATCAGCTTTACCAGCGAGTTGTTTTGTCAATGTTCCCATTACTTTACCCATGTCTTGTGGACCAGAAGCTCCTACATCAGCGATTGTTTTTTTAACAGCAGCTAACACTTCAGATTCATCCATCATTTTAGGCATGTAATTTTCAATGATTTTTGCCTCGAACATCTCTTCCTTTGCTAAATCTTCTCTTCCTTGCTCCATGTATACTTTGTACGTATCCATGCGTTGCTTGTAAAGCTTCATGATGATCTTGTTCTCTTTAGCTTCATCCACTTCGCCTTGACCTGAAGTTGCTTCGTTTAGCAGCTTTGCTTTGATATCTCGAAGTGCACCTAGCCGTTCTTTTTCTTTGGCTTTCATCGCTTCCTTGATATCGTTGTTTATTTGATCCGTTAAACTCATTTTTAATAGTAAAAGCAATAATTAATTTATAATTCACCCACGTTAAACAATAAACTAATCTACGTTATCATGTAGAAAAGAATTCGTCCCTCGAAGCGTAGTTTTATTCTTATCGTTGTCCTCAGAAACTTCAAAACGAGATATGTTATTTTCTGATGAATGTGGTTCATCATCCAGATTTATTTTTCTTCGTTTAAAAGCTGGTTCTTTCTCCAATTCATTTAATCCTTCAGCACTTTTTAAATGTGAAGCAAATTGTTGAATACGATCCATTCTTTCCTGAGCTCGTCTCTGTTGTTCTTCTGGTGTAAGTTGTTTTGGAGACTGATTTTCAAAATCTGTCTTTTCCTCCATATCATCTTCCAAGAAATAACGTTTTACTTCTTTTGATTCTTCACTTCGTTGCTCGTTAGAATTCTCATCGTTATCTGAGTTGCTATCACTTGCCGTGGTCACCTCCCAATCAAAAGTTGACTGATTTGAATCACTCTCTTCCGCATCACTTTTGATGTAAGGCTCCTCTTCTTTTTTCTCAGCCTCCTCGTATGTATTCTCTGCAGTTGCTTTAGTTAATGGGGATGTAATTTCTTTTTTACTATCATCCTCAAGCACTTGAACTTTTCGTTCTGGAGCTTTTTCAAATCCAGTAACTGGAGATTGATTAAACCCTGTTGCAATTAAAGTAACGCTTAACGATTCACCTAGTGATTCATCAAACCCATGTCCCCAAATAACATCCGCAGTTGAACCCGCTTCATCTTGGATGTAATCAGTAATGTCTGAAATTTCGTCCATTAATACCTCTTTACTACCGTAAGTGATATTTAAAAGCACATATTTAGCTCCAGAAATATCATTATCATTCAACAATGGAGAAGTTAATGCCTCTTGAACAGCTTTAATTGCACGATTATCACCTTCTGCCTGTGCAGAACCCATAATAGCAACGCCACTATCTTTCATGACTGTGTTAACATCATTGAAATCCACATTGATTGCACCAGTAACCGAAATTACTTCAGCAATTCCTTTTGCAGCTGTGGTTAAAACATCATCGGCTTGAGCAAATGCGTTACCCAGTGTTAAGTTACCAGATATTTCACGAAGACGCTCATTGTTAATTACCAACAAAGTGTCTACACTTTCTCTCATATTTTCTAACCCTTCCTCAGCTTGTTGACGACGTTTTCTTCCTTCAAAACTGAAAGGAACAGTTACGATACCAACAGTAAGAATACCAAGTTCGCGTGCAACTTTTGCAATCACAGGGGCTGCACCAGTTCCAGTTCCACCACCCATTCCTGCAGTAACAAAAACCATTTTTGTATTCTTAGCTAATGTTTCTTTTATATCGTCAATATTTTCGATTGCCGCATTCATCCCAATCTCTGGGATAGAGCCTGCACCACGACCTTCAGTTAAAGAAGGACCTAGTTGAATTTTAAATGGCACTGGTGAAATGTCCAATGCTTGACGGTCCGTATTACAAATAATAAAATCTACACCTTTAATTCCTTGATTAAACATGTGATTTACCGCATTACTACCTCCTCCTCCAACACCAATTACCTTGATGATTGAAGACTGATCCTTTGGCATATCAAATTCCATATTCTTGTTGTTTATCGGTTATTCTTATAAATATTATTCTACATCTTCTTCAAACCAACTTTTACCTTTTTCAAGTAGTTTGTCAAAAAATGATCCTTTCGTTCGTTTAGAATGCGATTTTACCGCAGCTAACGACCTTCTATTTCTTTCGTTTGTTTCAAATCCTTTAAGTACCAGACCTACACCTGTTGCATACATTGGACTAGTGATTGACTCTTCAGTTGAAGCCTTACCTAAATGTTCGTTTGGATACCCAATTCTTGTATCCATGCCTGTGATGTATTCAAATAGCTGAGTTATATTATTTAACTCAGCACCACCACCAGTAACAACTATTCCTCCTATTAATTTCTTCTCGTATCCAGAGTTTTTGATTTCGTAATAAACGTGTTCAATAATTTCTTCCATTCTTGCCTGAATGATACTAGACAGGTTTCGAATTGAAATTTCTTTTGGTTCACGACCGCGTAATCCAGGAATACAAACTATCTCGTTTTCTTGGCTTTCATTAGCTAACGCACTACCAAACTTCACTTTTAAAGATTCCGCTTGTCTTTTTAAGATTGTACACCCTTCTTTAATGTCTTCAGTAATCACGTTCCCTCCGAATGGAATCACAGCAGTATGGCGAATAATTCCTTCATGGAAAATAGCTAAATCGGTTGTTCCTCCCCCAATATCTACAAGCACAATTCCAGCTTCTTTTTCTTCATCAGACAAAACTGCAGTAGAACTTGCCAGCGGCTCAAGAATTGTTTCGCAAACCTCCAAAGAAGCCTTGTTTACGCATTTTTGAATATTTTTTGCAGCCGAAATCTTCCCAGTTATAATATGAAAATTAGCTTCCATTCTAACTCCCGACATTCCTATTGGATCTTTAATGCCTTGTTCTCCATCAACGATATATTCTTGAGGAAGCACGTGAATAATTTCTTCACCTGGCTCCATCACTAGTTTGTACATATCATCAATCAATGCATCAATATCTGCTTGAGAAATTTCTTCTTGTGTTGCATTTCGAGTGTACATTCCTCGGTGTTGCAAGCTTTTTATATGTTGACCAGCTATACCAACATTTACAATTCCAATTGTTAATTCACCTTCCACACGATCTTGTGCTTCTGCAACAGCTGTTTTTATAGACTGTACCGTTTTTTCAATGTTAGAAACCATCCCCCTTGTCACACCAAGTGACTCTGTTTTGCCCATGGAAAGAATTTCAATTTTCCCATGCTCATTCTTTCGCCCAACAAAACAAGCGATCTTCGTGGTTCCGATATCTAGACCTACAACGATTTCAGACATGTTATTTAATTTTTCTTTGCCACAATTTGATTTTCGAATTTCAAATTGATCGATTTATACTTATTCCAACCTTCAAATGGAATCACTTCTTCATAAAAAGTGGTAAGCTTTTCAAACTTATTTTCCACTTGTTCCTTAGAAGCTGCACTTCCAAATATCACTTCATGCTTTCCAACACGTGGAACAAGAATAAATCCTTCTTCCTTATCGTAATGTACTTGCACAATCTGGGCATCATAAAATGCACTATTACAAACATAATTTGAAATACGATAGATTTGATCCAACTTCAATATAGTTTTCAATGAATCGTTGTTAATTATTTCGTTTAAATTAACTCCTTGACCAAAAACAGCTTCCATTCCAGTAAATGCGAGTATTTTTGGCTTTGCATAAGGAGAAATGCTCATCACTTTACTTCGATTATCGATATAAAAACCATCACCATTGTTCATAACTATACGTGCTATTGGCAATCGGGTCTTAACTTTGATATGCCATTTGCTTCCCAACTCCATAAAAACATCTGCTGTTTCAATCTCATTCAAAGACTCTAAAAATGATTCCATACCCTTTATGTCAATGTCACTTTTAATCATTTCATCTTTTACTAATTGTTCCATCTGAAGCGCTCTCAAAAGCTCTTCCTCGGTCAACAAAGCCACACCGTTTTGAACTTCTAAAGAAATCTCTGGCTGATCAAGCGGTTTTGACTGCTCAACTTTAGCTGCAGAAATTGAAAGCACAATGACTCCAATAAGAAAAACAATCCAAAGCGATATTTTCAACCACTTTCTCATAATAGTGCTTTCTTTAGTGGTTGAATAATTCGATCAATATCACCAGCTCCAACAGTGAGTACAACACCTTTCTCTACTCCAGTTATTTTCTGAACAACATCTTTTGGCTGTATAACTTCCACGTTTGAAAGCTTCATTTTATGCATTAAAGCTTCACTTGTTATTCCTGGAATCGGTCTTTCTCTCGCAGGATAAATTGGAAGTAAATAAACCTGATCAGCAGCATCCAAACATGTTGCAAATTCATCCATAAAATCAGAAGTTCGCGAAAAAAGATGGGGCTGAAAAACAGCAATAATGGGTAGATCGGGGTAAAGTAGTTTTACTGAAGAAAACAAACTCTTTATTGCCGTAGGATGATGCGCATAATCATCAATATAAATCAATTCTGGTTTTCGAATATGATATTCAAAACGTCTTTTAACTCCTGTAAATGTAGCGAGTCCTTTTCTTATTATATTTTCATCGAGACCAATAAATTCAGACAAAGCTATTACTCCAAGTGCATTTTCTGCATTATGAATTCCAGGAATTCCCAATTTTACGCTTTTCCAATCACTTTTTGGTGTTGTAACATCCATCACAAACACATTGTCTTCAATGCGTAAATTATTTGCTCGATAATCTACTTCATAGCCATCACAATTCACTCCATAACTAAACCTATTTGCATCAGTTGTTACTTGAATATCTTTTTGAACGATCAAGCAACCATTAGCTGGAATTAAATCGACATACTCTTGAAAAGCAACTATCAATGCTTCTGGATTAGAGTAAACATCTAAATGATCAGCATCCATTGAAGTTAAAATCGAAGCAAAAGGATGTAAATGCAAAAAACTACGGTCAAACTCATCCGCTTCAACTACACCCCACGGACTTTCACTTTCAACAAGGATATTGCTTTCGTAATTTGAGCTAATTCCACCTAAAAAAGCATTGCATTTTTCTGGTGTTTGCATCATTACGTGTGCAAGCATTGCAGATGTAGTTGTTTTACCGTGTGTTCCAGCAACTGCTAATGTTTTTAAACTGTTCGTTATTAAACCAAGAATTTCTGCCCTTTTTAAAATCTTATATCCCTGCTCTTTAAAACAAAGTAATTCTTTTAAATCATTTGGAACAGCTGGGGTTGTTACAATCAACACATTATCTTTAGGCGGCAAATCTGCCAAGACGGTTTCACCTAAATCTGTAAAGTGAATTCGTATGCCCTCAGCTTGTAGTCTCTCAGTCAACGCTGTTGCAGTTCGATCATAACCTGAAACTTTTTTTCCAGAAAAATGAAAATACCGAGCAATCGCAGACATACCAATACCTCCAATGCCTAAAAAATAGATATGTTCAAATTGATTTATCTTCACTTTATAATCTCCTTAATTACATCAACAATGCGCTCATCCGCATTTAAAATCCCTTTCTTTTTAATATTTTCGCTTAGTGTTTTTTGTTCTTCATCATCATTTAATAGGTCTAATAATTTCGGAACCAATCGAGCACATGCTTCTTTATCGTTTACAAGAACCGCAGCTTTATCATTCACAAGCGACATCGCATTTTTAGTTTGATGGTCTTCAGCAACATTTGGAGAAGGCACTAAAATGACAGGTTTCCCAATTATACATAGTTCAGAAACTGCAATTGCTCCTGCACGTGAAACAATGACGTCAGCAGCTGCATAAGCCTCTTCCATATCAACTATAAACTGGGTTAAAACAATACCTTCCATATCCATATTCGAAGTCATTGATTTTAACTCCTCGTGTTGATATTTTCCACATTGCCAGATTAACTGAATATTATTTTCTTGTAGGAGCTGAATTTTTGTCACAACACTATCGTTCAAGGTTTTTGCTCCCAGACTCCCACCGATAATAAGCACCGTTTTTTTGTTTTTTGACAGACCGTATTTCTCAATGCTACTCTCTCTAATACCATCAATATCCACTACTTTTCTCCTGACTGGATTTCCAGTAAAAACTATCTTTTCTTTTGGAAAAAACCGTTCCAACCGTTCGTAAGCAACACAGATTTTAGTTACTGTTTTAGATAAAATTTTATTTGTTTTTCCAGGGTATGAGTTTTGTTCTTGTACAATCGTTGGAATTCCCATTTTACTGGCAATTCTAACAGTCGGCCCGCTAGCGTACCCTCCTACTCCAACAACGGCATCTGGCTTAAACTTTTTAATAATTTGTCGTGCTTTCATTAGCGAGGAAATTATTTTAAAAGGCAACACTAAGTTTCCTAAAGTAAATCGACGTTGAAAACCACTGATCCAAAGTCCAACAATTTCATATCCCGCAGCTGGAACTTTTTCCATTTCCATTTTACCTTCAGCACCAATAAATAAAATTTCAGCTTTAGGGAATTCTTTTTTTATTTGATTTGCAATTGCAATAGCGGGAAAAATATGTCCTCCCGTTCCGCCACCAGATATAATCACTTTATTAATACTCATTCCTCTTTATTATTATCATTAGTTTGAACCGAACTGTTTGGATTGTTTTTATGTGCAATACTCAACACAATACCTAAAGAAATACAGCTCATAATCATCGCAGAACCGCCCATTGCTAAAAAAGGCATGTTTTGACCAGTTACAGGCATAAGCCCTGTACAAACTAGCATATTTATAGTTGCCTGAGACAGTAACATTAAGCCAATACCAATAGCTAAATAAGTTTCAAATAATTTATCCGCATTAAGTCCAATTCTCAAAACCCTGTAAAACAGAATTAGGTATAGAAAAATCAGAAGTACTGCACTTATTAGTCCAAATTCTTCTACAAAGCTTGAATAGAAAAAATCTGCATAAGCTTCAGGAGTGTAATGCTTGAGGTCTCCATCCCCAACTCCAACTCCAGTGTAACCTCCATTATGGATTGCTAGCTGTGCATTAATTGCTTGCATATTTTCAATGGAACCACCACCTTCTCCATACGCTTTAAAAAAACGACTCATCCAAGTATCAAATCTCGGCAATAAATTTAAAGCTGGAAGCGCAAGATGAGTGAGCACAAACACCCCTAACAACAATACTCCACTACCAATAAAACTAAAGATTTTACCTAATGGAACACGCCCTATAAACAACAACATTAATGAAACAGCAAAAATTATTGCTGCAGTAGAAAAATTATCTTTTGCAATCAAAGCACAGATCAAAATAATCGGGAAGACAACAGGCCAAAATCCTTTTTTCCATGACTTAAAATATGGCTCACAACTAACTAATCTTTTAGAAACAAAAATAACAAGCGCCAATTTAGCAAAGTCTGAACTTTGGAAAGTTAAGCCTATTATAGGAACTCTTACCCACCTTGATGCATCATTAACCCGAACTCCAAAGAAAAATGTAAAAATCAATAATAGCACTGCAACATAAAAAATAAACTTCGATAATTTCGCTATATATTTTGGATCCTGTTTATGCACCCAGTACATGGCAAAAAAACCGATAAGTATATAGACAAAATGCTTAAACAAATAACTAAAAGGTGTTCCCCCTTCTGTTTTAACCAATATAGGCACGAAACTATAGACACTCAAAAGTGAAATAGCAAAAAACAAAAGCGTTATAATCCAAATTACTGGATCTCCTTTTAAATATTTTAAGACATTGTGCACGCTATGTTTATTTTGATGTTCGTTTTATAAAAGCTTTCGCCCAATCAGAAGAAAACTCACCACTACCTGAGGTAAAACAAATAATTAAATCAGTTGCATCCAACGTGTTTATCATTCCCAAACCACATTCAATATCTTCCTCCAGCCAAACATCGAAAGCAGGGTCTTCAGGACTGATTTCTACATTTTCAATATGATCAAATGAGATAATTTTAACAACATCTTCTTGTCGCCAAACTTTATCCAAAAAGCTTACATTTTCTTTATCACGTAGCAACCAAATCGTAGGATTCTCTGTATAAACAGTTGACTTCAATTCTTCTGTAAGTTGAAGGTCTGACCACTGAAAAACAGGTAAGTCAAACAACCATTTTTGTTGAAATCGTTTTTTAAACTCACCTAACGCATCAGCTCTAGCAGAGTTTATAAGCTCTTGTATAGACAGTTTTTTTTCCATATCAAAAAAATTAAAGCGCTCTTACAGCGTTTTTAAATTGCTGTCCTCTGTCTTCATAGTTTTCAAAAAGATCAAAACTTGCACACGCAGGAGAAAGTAAAACAGTTTCATCCTTTTTTGCCAGTTGATAGCTAAAAGCAACTGCCTCCATTGGAGATTGAGTTTCAACGATCGTTTCAACTACCTCACCAAAAACTTCTTTGATTTTTTCGTTGTCTTTACCTAAGCAAATAATTGCTTTTACTTTCTCTTTTACGAGGGCCAAAAGTTCATCGTAATCATTTCCTTTGTCGACACCACCAACAATCCAAACCGTTGGTGCATTCATGCTTTCTAAAGCATACCAAGTTGCATTGATGTTTGTAGCTTTCGAATCATTGATAAATTCAATACCATTGACTTTAGCTACAAATTCGAGTCGGTGTTCTACATTTGTGAAATCAGAAAGACTCTCGCGAATACTTTCTTTTCTCAACTCTACTAATCGTCCAGCAATTCCTGCTACCAGTGAATTCTGCACGTTGTGTTTGCCTTTTAAGGCGAGATCGTGAATTGACATAGTTAACTTGTTTTTTATTGTTATTATTTGTTGTTCCTCATTCATAAAGCCTCCTTCCACAGTCTCATCAACTAATGAGAATGGCATTTTTTGGGCTTTTACTTTACTCTTATTCAATTGTTTTTTAATCTCTAAATCATCAGCATTATAGATGAAAAAATCTTCTGCAGTTTGATTCTGAGTAATTCTCATTTTTGCTTGACCATACAAATCCATAGAGTTTTCATATCGATCTAAATGATCAGGCGTGATATTGAGTAAAACTGATATATCCGCTCTAAATTCGTACATGTCTTCTAATTGGAAACTGCTTAACTCGAGCACATAATAATCTGCTTGTTCACCAATTAACTTACGCGCAAAACTCACACCCATATTCCCACACATTTCAACATTGAGTCCACCGTTTTTTAATACGTGGTGTACAAGATGAGTTGTAGTCGTTTTCCCATTACTTCCTGTTATGCAAATCAATTTTGCTTTTGTGAAATTTGCAGCAAATTCAATTTCACCAATCGGTTGCTTTCCTACTTTGACAAGTCGTTTAACAAACTCACTACTATTGGGAATTCCCGGACTTTTAATAATTATATCAGCTTTTAGAATGCGTTCTTCCGAATGCTTTCCTTCTTCCCATTCAATATTGCTATCATCCAATTCTTTTTTAAAAGCATTTTTAATTTTACCTTGATCACTAACAAACACAGTGTTACCATGTGCTTTTGCAAGTAAAGCTGCGCCGATACCGCTTTCGCCAGCACCTAAAATCACGATATGTTGTTGTGATTGCTTCAACTTATCTCAATTTTAGTGTTACAATTGTTATTACAGCAAGGAGAATCCCCACAATCCAAAAGCGGGCAACAATTTTTGCTTCGTGTAGCCCTTTCTTCTGATAGTGGTGGTGCAAAGGAGCCATTAAGAAAACTCGACGTCCTTCTCCGTAGCGTTTCTTTGTGAATTTAAACCATGCAACTTGCATGATTACAGATAGGTTTTCAATAAGGAAAATACCGCAGAGGACAGGAATTAATAGTTCTTTTCTAATAGCGATTGCAAACACAGCAATGATTCCACCAATTGCTAAACTTCCTGTGTCTCCCATAAATACTTTAGCCGGATAAGAATTGTACCATAAAAACCCTATGCATGCCCCAACAAATGCGGCAATAAAGACAACCAGCTCTTCTGCATACGGAATGTACATTACATCCAAATAATCGGCAAATTGAACATGGGCGCTGACATAAGCTAAAACCGCAAGCGCAATCCCAATAATTGCAGAGCTACCTGTGGCTAGTCCATCGAGACCATCCGTCATATTAGCACCGTTGGAGACTGCAATAACGATAAAAATCACAATTGGAATAAAAATCAACCAACCCCATGATTTGGAATTCTCCCCTAGAAACCAGTTGTAGTTAATCTCATTGTTTTTTACAAATGGAATTGTTGTGGTCATGTCTCTAGTCTCAATCCATGTTGAAGGATTCACATCGCTTGTTGCATGAGCTGAGGTCACAAACTTTTCACCTTCTTGCAATTCGTAATTCGAGTTAACTTCCTTATGCACTTTTACATCAGGGTGAAAAAACAAGATTGAACCAACAATAACACCAGCACCGATTTGTCCAACAACTTTGAACTTTCCAGCTAAACCTTCTTTATTTTTCTTTAAAACTTTTAAATAATCATCAATAAAACCGATAGTACCCAACCAAACCGTTGTTATAATCATTGTTATCACATACACATTGTGAAGTTTAGCAAACAACAAAGTTGGAATCAATATTGAACCAATAATTATCAGACCACCCATCGTTGGTGTTCCTTCTTTTTCTTTCTGCCCCTTCAAACCTAAATCGCGGACATTTTCTCCCATCTGCATTTTTCGAAGAAGTCCAATCAATCGATTACCAAAAAGTATTGATATTATCAATGAAAAGATCAGCGCCATTCCAGAACGGAATGAAATATATTCAAAAACCCCTGCTCCAGGGAGGTTTAATGAATCCAAAAAATCGAACAAATAGTACAGCATTATTTATTGAGTTTGATTAATAATTCTTTTAATATTTCTAAATCGTCAAAATCGTGTTTGACTCCATTGATTTCTTGATAAGTCTCATGCCCCTTTCCTGCAATAAGAATTATATCGTCTTTTTCAGCCATGGTGCAAGCCGTTTTAATTGCTTCTTTTCGATTGGAAATGCTCAATGTTTTTTTAAAATGCTCTCCACCTACACCAGTCATCATTTCTTCAATAATTGCTTCAGGATCTTCAGTTCTCGGATTATCTGAAGTGAGGATGACTTTATCGCTTAATTCACAAGCTATATTTGCCATTGTCGGGCGCTTCGTTCTATCGCGATCTCCTCCACAACCAACAAGCGTGAACACTGTTTCATTCCCAGTTCTAATGTTTTTAATGGTCTTTAAAACATTTTCTAACGCATCTGGCGTATGTGCATAATCGACGATTCCGATTACACCACTTTCACTTTTAAAGTGTTCAAAACGACCTTCCACAGGCACTAACTTGCTGATGATTCGCAATATTTCGATTGTATTTTCCTCTAACTGTTCAGCGACAGCATACACCAACAAAATATTGTAAGCATTGAAGTCGCCAATCAATCTCGTATAAAGTTCTGTGCCTTGTAAAGTGAGTACTAATCCAGAAAAGTTGTTTTCTAAAACTTTTGCTTTATAATCTGCAATGTTTTTAAGTCCGTAAGTAATCTTTTGTGCTTTGCAGTTTTGCAACATCACTTCACCGTTCTTGTCGTCGGTATTTGTCACTGCAAAGGCTTCTTTAGGTAAACCGTCAAAAAATGCTTTCTTTACATTTAAGTATTCTTTGAATGTTTTATGATAATCTAAATGTTCGTGCGTGATATTTGTAAAAGCACCGCCAGAGAAATAAAGTTTACCAATCCTTTTTTGATGAATAGCATGAGAACTTACCTCCATAAAGCAATACTCACATCCCGCTTCAACCATATTGTTTAAAAGCTGATTAATACTTACTGGATCTGGAGTAGTTCTTTCTGTAGGGATTGCTCTGTCATTTATTTTGTTGACTACAGTAGAAATCAATCCTACAGACCTACCTAGTTCTCTAAATAACTGGAAAAGCAAGGTAGTAGTTGTCGTTTTGCCATTCGTTCCTGTTATACCAATCAGTTTTAGTTTTTTACTCGGTTGGTCAAAAAAGTTATTGGCCATTACAGAAAGTGCAAAATGTGCATCTTCAATTATGATATAATTAATCCCCGCTTTAACATCTTTAGGTTTATCTTCACAAACTATCGCTAAGGCTCCACCTTCAATTGCTTTATCAATAAAGCTGTGACCATCAACAGCTGCACCTTTGATTGCAACAAAAACATCTTCTTTATCAATTTTGCGTGAATCAAAAACAATATTCTTGATTTCTACATCCGTTTTTCCAATCACTTCTTTGATTGAACAACCATATAATATGTCTCTTAAATTTTTCACTAACGTTCCAATTCAATTGAAATCACACCTCCATTGATCGCATTTTGACCAGGAGACAATGATTGATTAATAACTGTTCCATATCCTTTCACTTTCACTTTGAGCCCAGCCTCCTCCAGCAAGTAGAGTGCGTCTTCCAGCCCCATACCAACAACATTTGGAACCTTTTTCTTATCCACATTTAAATCTGATAATGAAATGGTGTTGTTATTGCCTTTAGCTACAATCCACGACTGATGTCCTTGAATATCTTTTCTTATTTTTAGCTTGTTTAAGCTTTGATTAACATCATATCGACTCCCGTTTTGAACATAAGGAATAGAAGCTATTTGCTTTTTTTCATTAACAGCCTGATGATATTCATAACTCGAAGCATAAACTTTATTTGCAATTGCAGAAAAGACAGTTCCTGAAACAGATGCTCCATAAATATCATCGGTAGGAGCTGCTATCACAACAATACATGAGTAAATTGGGTCCTCGGCTGGAAAATAACCTGCGAAAGAAGCGATGTACTTTTTCTCCCCTTCAGCTCCGTATCCTAAGTTTCTATTTGCAATTTGTGCTGTACCCGTTTTACCAGCAGTTTCAAAGAAAGTTGAACTCAAGTTTTTACCAGTCCCATTAACCATTACCCCTTGAAGGCAACTTTTCATAATATCAATAGTGGGTTGGCTACAGATTCTTTCACGCAAAACAATTGGCTCAAATTCTTTTATGGTTTTACGCCCATCAATTACATGTGAAACAAATTGTGGCTTCATGTATTTTCCATCATTTGCTACTGCATTATAAAAAGACAGCAATTGGAGAGGGGTTAGCTGAAATTCATATCCGATAGACATCCATGCGAGTGAGCCTCCCCACCATTGCGAATCACCCGGCTGAGAATATGTTGGAGATCTTTCACCTTGAATTTCTATACCTAATGTATCTGTTAAACCAAATTGATGAAGTCTATCAATAAAACGTCTAGGCTCATCACGATAACTATTAAAAACTACTTTAGAAATAACATTTGAAGAAAGTTCAAATGCTTCTTTTACAGTGATTTTTCCATAGCCCCATTTTCTAGAGTCGTTTAATGCCCGATCATAATACTCGTAGCGTCCAACAGCATTAACGGTATCCGTAATCTTCATCTTTTTATCTTCCAACACTGCCATCAAAGACGCCAACTTCATTGTTGAGCCAGGAACTTCCCTTGTACCTATCGCATGATTATATGACTCCTTATACAGTCCATTTCTGTTTTTCTGTAAATTCACCATTGCTTTTACAAAGCCCGTTTTTACATCCATTACAATCGCACATCCATATCGCCCACCCTTTAACTTTAGTTGGTTTTCAAGTTCTGTATGAGCGACCTCCTGAATATCCTTGTCAATCGAAGTAACAACATCATATCCGTTTTCTGCTTCGCGAATAACAGAACCAGTAGATCTCCAAGAATTAGATATTTTTTGCTGAATAATCTCTCCATTTCTTCCAGACAAATATTTATTAAACGCACCTTCTATTCCAACCGTAAGCGTGTCATTTTGGTTATACTTAACATAGCCTAAAGTTCTTCTGAATAGTTCATCATTTGGACGTTTTCGGATAATCGTTGCGTAATTATCAATTATCCCTCCCTTGTATCTACCTTTTTCAAAGATTGGTAATTTCCTTAGCTTTTTTCGTTCATCATTTGTCACTTTCTTATGGATAAGAACATACCTAAGCTTCTTATTTCTAGCATCTCTTAAGTACTCTTCATACTCTCGAGCAGATTTAGACGGAAACAATTTAGCCAAGCCTTGACTCAACTTTCCGATTTCTTTATCCCATAAAGATTTCTTAACTGTAACAGGATCCATATAGACATCATAGAATGCTACAGAAGTAACCAGTGGATTTCCTTTTGCATCAAGAATTTCTCCTCGTCTTGGAGTTATTGAAGCTGAGCGCTGCTGAATCTTTTCAGAATCAGAAGTAAAAATATTATCTCGCCCATCCACAATAATTGAAAAGGTTTGGACAAGGATAAATACCATCAGAATAACCACTGCAAAGTAGATCAAATAAACACGTAATATGACTCCTTTTGGTATTGTCATTTTATATCAGAATTATCCTTTTTTCGTATTACTTTCGTTGGATTAATTGTCTCTTTCAACCCTAATGGTGTTAATTTTTCAATCAACTCAGTTCTTCTTGTTTCTTCTTCGAGTTTCGCTTTGGTTTCAACATAGTCAGCTGTAATTTGACCTAGCTCTTCTTCTGTTTCACTTATGTCTTTAGATAACTGATTTACATAATATCCTTTCGTAACCATTAGAATTAGAAGAAAAACCACAAAAAATATGTACGTTAAATTTTTTAGAAAAAAGTCTCTTGTCAAAAAGTCTCCATTCATTATTTGAACAACCGTTTGCGACTGCTTTTTAGCAGCATTAGAAAAACGACTTTTCTTTTTTGTTTTTCCAGTTTTCGACTTTTTATCAGCCTCTTTATTTACATAACTATTCTCCATCATTTCTCTCTGCTATTCTAAGTTTTGCACTTCGAGAACGCGGATTACGCTCTAACTCTTCTTCAGAAGGAGTGATTGGTTTTCTCACTATTTCTTTGAATGGCTTTAATACATTTCCATAAAAGTCTTTTTCAATTGTCCCATCTAAATTCCCGCGCTTCATAAAGTTTTTCACCAACCTATCCTCTAAAGAATGATAAGACATCACCACTAACCTTCCCCCAGGTTTCAAAACATCAACTGTCTGAACCAAAAATTCTTCAAGAACTTTCATTTCTTCATTCACCTCAATTCGAATTGCTTGAAACACTTGAGCGTAAAATTTATTTTCCTTGTACTTAGGAGCCATTTTACTTAATACTTCGATTAATTCTCCAGTTGTTGTAACTGAAGTTGCTTGTCTCGAATGACATATTAATTGAGCAACTCTTCTCGGAGACTTTACCTCACCATACTTCCCAAGAATTGTAATTAATTCATCTTCTTCATATTCATTGACAACATGAAAAGCTGAATGCTCACTACGCTGATTCATTCGCATATCCAATCTTTCATTAGAGCGAATGCTGAAACCACGTTCAGGAACATTAAATTGATGAGATGAAACACCTAAATCAGCTAAAATCCCATCTACTTTGTTTATCCTCAACATGCGTAGTTGGTTCTTTAGAAAAGCAAAATTAGCTGGTATGAAATGAAAATTTGGCGCTTCCCAGGCATTGTCTTTAGCGTCTACATCCTGATCAAAAGCAAGAAGTTGACCCTTACTACTTAATTTTCCGAAAATTGCTTTAGAATGACCACCACCACCGAAAGTCACGTCAATATAAGTGCCGTCAGGTCGGATATCCAACCCTTCAAGGCACTCCTTGAGCATTACCGGAACGTGATATGTGTTTTCGTTATTCGTTGTCATTTTCCAAATCACCCATTACCTCCTCTGCTAAATCAGCAAAGTCTGTCATGGAGCCTTCGATCATTTCGAAGTACTTGGATTTATCCCAGATCTCGATTCTGTCGTTGTAAGCGATCAACATCACTTCCTTTTTCAGACCGACCCGTTCCATGTGAGCAGTTGGAATCAAAACCCTCCCCGTTTTATCCAAAGACACATCTTTCGCGCCTTGGTGGAACAAACGATAAAACATTCGATTCTTCGGTTTGAAAAGGTTGATTTTACTCAACGAAGCACTCAACTTTTCCCATTCATTCATCGGGTAAAGTGTCAAGCACTCTTCAAAACCTTTGTTCAACATAAAACTCCCCTGGGCAGCAGGAGATAATTGCCTTCTCAAATGAGAAGGAAACAAGAAACGCCCTTTTGCGTCCAGCTTTACCTCATATTCTCCTACTAATCCTGCCATGTACAGTTAATAATGTGTAAAAATAATGGAAAATTACCACTTTTTACCACTTTTATACAAGTGTTGAAAACTTATTACGATATAAAAGCAAACAAAGTTACAATAAGATTTTAAAAAGCCTATTATATCAGGGAAATAACAAGAAATTATAAAAGTGGTAAAAAGTGGAGATATTATGAGATTGTTGATAAATAGGTGGATTTTAACAATTGAATAATATCTACTATATTTCAAAAATATTCTCTACTATCGCTCGGTATACCCTAGGCTTGAGAAATCATCAAAAATGTATCGCAGGGGTGTTTAGAAAGTTAGAGGGGGGTATTTAGGGATGTACGAGAATGTGTAGGGATTGTGAGAACGTGTAGGGATGCGTGAGAACGTGTAGGGATGCGTGAGAACGTGTAGG
>JBBEBO010000025.1:0-10456 GCA_040882265.1 Brumimicrobium sp.
TGACTGTTAATCAGAGGGTCCAAGGTTCGAGTCCTTGAGGGGGAGCGCGAGAGGGCATCAACGTAGTTGATGCCCTTTTTTTTTCAAAATACATTGTAATTCTTCCTTTTTTGTTATATCTTAGTTAACATGAGCCATTACCTATACATCCTATACTCCACAAAAATCAATAAGTATTACATTGGATATTCAACTAATCCCGATCGTAGATTAGGCGAACATAACAATCCACAAAATAAAAACTGGACAAAGCGAGGTCAGCCTTGGGATTTGAAAGTTAGTATTTTGTATGATAATGAGAGTTTGGCGAAGAAAGCCGAATATAAGCTGAAAAGTTTAAAAAGCAGAAGAGTTATTGAGCAAGTAATAGAAACGGGGGAATTTTAAAGATTGGTGAAGAGGTTATTCATAAGCAGGGGGTTGAGATTGTTAAGGTGCTTAAATATCATAAGCGGTTATAAAAAAGTGTTGTTTTCACTACCCCAATCCCATCCAGCGTCAGATGTTGTCTGAGCTATCTTCTCAAATCTTTCATTCGTTTTAAGGATTTCTAAATGGGCTTTCTTTCTTTCTTTCTTTCTTTCTTTGAGTGATGTTTTTGAAATAGGAGGTCACTCCTCGACTTGAAGGATATACAGTTAGTTGGATATAAATATTCGAAACACAATGCAACTTTTTTTAAAGCCACCGCTCTATATTTCGTTTCTAATGCTGTTCCTTCAGCAGCTAGAAATATTTCCCAAATGTTTTCACCACGAACATACTTACTCTTTTTCTTCAATAATCTTTCTGCTTTTTTATTGAAATAAGTAAATTCCCAGTTTTCATCTAGTTGCATAAAAACCATTCGTAATACCTCTTAATATTTCATGTAACCTCTCGTCGAGTCGCTTTCTTTCGTCAATATTCTGAAGACTCCAAAATAGTCTAACGTATTTCCTATGAACCATATCAGGTTGACCAATAGTCCTAACTCATTTCTCAGTACCATTTGTCGTAAACATCATATTATCAGAATCTAATAATTAGCCATTTCTTAACGCGTCTTCAATTTACCTTCTTGCTATATCCGTATATTCTGGAAAAAAATTTAATAGTTTTATCTAAATCTGCAGAAAACCCTTTAGGGACAGTCTCATAATTTTTGAAAGTGTGAATCTTACAATAATGATTAAAAAAAATGTAACACTTTGTTTTTCAGTATTTATCATATTTGCTATAACACAATAAATTATTAAATAGCAAAATCAAATCAGAAAAATAAGGCGTTTTGGTCTACAGGTTAATTAGTTGTAGTCTATTAATGACAATTCCTCAAAAAAAATAAAACTTAAGTTATGAAGGCAGATATAGGATTAAAATTTACAGATTTCATTTCAAATAATAATCATCCATGTTTGATGGCACAGGCGGTATTTAAAAGTCAGCAAGCAGTAATTAAGGAATATGATAAAATGCTATCCTCAACCACGGTTAATGGTATAATCAAAGATTTAAAAGATTTTCTTAAAAAATACAGTTTTGAAGATCAAGAGTTTTATTCGTTTATTGCTATCTTTTCGAAAGAAACAATTGATTCTGAAATTGAATTTGAAAATAAATTATGGCAATTACTTAATTGTTTACATGTAATGGATAAGGAAGAATGGGATCCATCTGTTAGTAAAGATCCTACAAACAAAGAGTTTAGCTTTAGCATCAACGGAAAAGCTTTTTATATTGTAGGCATGCATCCAAATAGTAGTAGATTATCTCGTCAAAGTCCCTATCCAGCAATTGCATTTAATTTACATGTACAATTTGTAAAATTAAGAAGTGATGGTGTATTTAAAACTGTAAGGAATAAAATTCGAGAAAGAGATAAAGAATTACAAGGAAACATTAACCCTATGCTTAAAGATTTTGGTACAGACAGTGAAGTGAAACAATATAGTGGAAGAATAGTTAATAAAAACTGGAAATGCCCTTTTGATTCAAAATAAATTTAAAATGATAAAAAAAATTTCAAAGCAATCTGGTACTGCGTTTAGGATTGGAAAAAATAAATTTTTAAAAATTATTGATCCAATGGGAGGTCAAGTAAGTGACTTGGTGTTTTTTTATGAACAAGACACAAAGGAAAAAATATCCGCAGGAAAAACAATGGACTTTGAAGAAAGTATATTAATCACGAAAGGAAACTTTTTATGGAGTAACAGAGGACGAAAATTAATGGAAGTTATTGAAGATACTAATGGGAGAAATGATATCTTATTGGCACCATGTAGTCCCGAAACTTTTCGAATAATGTATTCTATTGAGGGTTATCATCCAAGCTGTTTTGAAAATTTATACAAAAACTTAGCTTCTTTTAGTATTCAGCCCGATGATATCCCCACAGCCTTCAATATTTTCATGAATGTTCAGTTTAACGATAAAGGAAAGTTAACTGTAATGCCGCCAACTACCAAGGCAGGAGATTTTCTAATTGTAAAGGCGTTAGATGATTTAATTATTGGTTTAACTGCATGTTCTGCAGAAGATAGTAACGGAGGGAATTTTAAACCTATACATTATGAGGTTTTAAGTTATATCTAAAGTGTAAAACCTAATTTCATCTAATTAAAAACCCTTCCAGATTGGAAGAGACTTTTAATCTTAAAAAGGGGGGTACTGATCAAAATGAGCATTAGACTAAACTTTCAGAAAATTTTTAATTATCGTATTCAAGCCAATTCCCCCCCATACTGTTATTAAACAACTACCAACCGTTTAAGAAATGCTACCAATTGATAATTATATACATTTACTTCACATTTTAGAGAAAATAAACTTTAGATTTATTGGAGAATAAGACATGAATAATACTCTTTTATGTTAGTTTTGATGGAATTAGAATTTTACCAACTAAAAGCAAATGATTACCAATTTCACTAATTGTATTCAAATAAAATACTTGTTACAAGACTCTCTTATCAATATCGGAGAAATTGTTAAATCTAACCCAATTATATGAAAAAGACTCGATTCATAGGATTAAATCTGAAAGTAAAGTTAGCGCTTTGCTTTCTTTTATTTTTCTGTTGTGGGATACTTCAAGCGCAAGAGTCTAAATCTCTAGATAGTTTAAAACTAGAACTAAAATCTGCAAAGGAAGATACAAATAAGGTTGATCTGCTATATAAAATTAGTAGGAGTTATATTTTAAGAGACGTATCTAAACAAAAACCATATATAAAAGATATGCTCGAGTTAAGCATTAAACTTAGCTATTATCGCGGAATTGGACGAGCCTATGTTTCTTATGCTGATCACTATTTACGTGTCAACTCACCTGAAAAAGCATTTCCTTATCTATTACAAGCTGATAGCCTTTGTCAGGAGGGTAAATATAATGCGGGAATTCCCGTTGTAAACAATCTATTCGGTATTTATTATAAAGACAAGGGTGATTATGAACGAGCATTGTTGAAATATCAAAAAGCACTTTCATATTATAATGAGAATGGCAATGAAAAACATCAGGCTATTACACTTTCAGTAATTTCAAATTTATTTTATACTATGAAAAGGTATGATGAGTCTGAAGAATATCGATTACAAGCAATTGATATTTTCAGGCGATTAGACGAACCTCAAAGTGAGTCAGTTGAGTTGACAAACTTAGGCTTACAGTTATTAATTGTCGAAAAATATAACAAAGCAGAAAAGTACTTAAATCTATCTTTGAAGATTCAAGAAGAGTTTCAGAACAAATATGTCATTTCTAGATCACTCAGAGGATTGGGGGAGGTTTATAACTCTAAAGGAATGTATCAAGATGCATTAGAGACTCTTGAAAAATCTTATCTGATTTTATCATCGATTCCCGATACACTTGAAATGAGCTACACTCGTAAGGCTCAAGCTGACGTTTTTAAAGAAATGAATGCGTATGATAGTAGCATTGTTTATATGAATGAGGCAACTTCTTTGGCTAGATTTGTCAAAGCAGATAGCGTTAAAATGAACGATTTTTATACCTTTTACTATAATCTCTACAAAAAAATGGGGAGCTATGAAAAAGCTCTTAAGTATTTTGAAAGAGTCATTGAGAACAGGGATAAGTTTTTTTCAAAGGAAACTGACGCAAAAATATCTGAATTAAAGGAAAAATACGAATCTACTCAGAAAGAGCAGGAACTTGAATTAATGCGTCAAAAAGAACGTCTATCAACTTTAGAAATACAAGAAAAAGAAACGGAAATACGTGAAAGAACCTATTTACTGATTGTTTTTGGTATTCTTTTGATTTTAATAATTATTTGGACGTATTACCTTCGAAAACAAAAAACACTTAAGTTTGATAAACAGTCAGCTCAGTTAGAGCATAAAGCACTACGCAGCCAAATGAACCCCCATTTCATTTTCAACTCCCTAAACAGCATTCAACGCATGTACGTTGAAGGAAGTACAGATGAAGCTAATGAATTTTTAAGTGAATTTTCGGGATTGATTCGCAGTATTTTAGAGAATAGCAATCACAGTAAAATTGCGCTTAACGAAGAAATCAACACCTTGAGAGCATACTTGGAATTGGAGAAATTGCGAACGAAAGATAAGTTTGACTTTACTATTCATGTAGATGATTCAATTGATCGATTCAATTATCAAGTTCCTCCGTTAGTTCTCCAGCCTTTTGTAGAGAATGCGATATGGCATGGGGTTTTACCAGGGGATAAGAAAGGAGATATAGCAATTAATCTTTTAAAGGACGGTGATCGGGTTCATGTTGAAATAATAGACAACGGTGTTGGTTTCAATTCTGAAAGTGACAAAGAACATGAATCTCAGGGAATTAAAATAACGGAAAAAAGAATCGGCTCTAAAGTGAATATACAGAGTTCAACTGAAGGAACTAAAATAGATTTTACAATTTGATTATGTTAAAAGTAGCGATTATAGATGATGAGGAAGACGCGCGCTTTATGTTGCGCAATATTCTCGAAAAACACTTTTTTGAAGATATTAAAATCATTGCTGAGGCGGATGGTGTCGAAACAGGATTGGAGATATTAGAAGCAAATGATATTGATATTTTGTTTTTGGATATCCAAATGCGAACGGGAACCGGGTTTGATTTATTAAATAAGATAGACAAAAAGGATTTTGAAGTCGTTTTTATCACAGCATTTGATCAGTATGCAGTGAAGGCTTTTAAGTTTAGTGCTTTGGGATACCTTATGAAACCCATCAAGGTGAAAGAGATTAAAGCTTTGATTGAAAATTTGAAGATTCACTTTGAAAATCACAGCAAACAAAGTGATAAAAGACTAAAAGTACTGGTTGAAAATTATGGCGATGATAAAACCATAAAGAAACTTGTGATTTCAAATATAGAAGGGTTTAAAGTTATAGATTTGGAGGATATCATCAGTCTGCAGGGTGATCGTAATTATACCAACTTTGTTACTTGTGGAGACAAACGCTATACCTCTGCCAAAACACTTGGAGAATATGAAGCACTGTTGTCTGAATTTGGTTTTTTTCGAATTCATCAAAGTACGATCGTAAACTTGAGACATGTTAAAGCCTACTACAAAGGTGACGGTGGTATGGTTGAAATGATCAATGACGAGAAGCTACAAGTTAGCAGAAATAGAAGAGGGGAGTTTGTGAAGCGGTTTGTTTAGGATAATTGGAATTGTACTAGAAATAGACTAACCTATCAACTAAATTTTGTTTCAGTTGATTTTCCATAACCATAATTTTTCTATGATCTCAACTTACTTATTACCTCATCTTTTAACCATTCAAAAGCTTCGTCCTGATTATATTCAATCTCAGTCCTTAACAGTGCTTCCATGTCTCCAGTAAAAATCGGATCATTTTCTTTTTCCTCAATATTTAACTCAAATTGTCTTCCTGTTGGAATATGACTGGTAGAAAACTCCATATATTTATTAAAAGCTTGAATTATTTCGTCTAAGTTAATATTTGCGTGTAAACGAGCGTAGTTTAAATCGAATAAATCTCGTCCTTTTTTTCGTTGGTAGAGTGCTCTTAATTTTGTTCCGAGAAGTTCGTTTAGGCTGTATGTTTTGATATTCGTTGAACCTGAATACCATCCGTTTTCTACTGAAAAAGGGAATTTTACCCAATCGTGGACGTTGAAGTGTTCTTTTCCGTTGATTTCTATCTTTAATTTTAAGGGTGTTTCTTCGTATTCGGATTGAAAGCTGTACCATACTTTAGCACCATGCCCACCGACTTTTGTTTTTCTATCTTCTTCAAAGAAGGTAATGACCTCCTTCAAACGTTTCATGATAGGACCAATTCCACCTGATTTGATTTGAACTAAATCGATATCTTCAGAATATCTTGGAGCAGGGTTTAAATATAGTTTGTGTAATGCTGTTCCTCCTCTAAACGCTAAGTGGTCATTTAAAAAATCATCTGAGAAAATTTCAACCAAGGCACGACTGATCACCAAATCTTGCTCTATTTGATCAAATGAACTCCAGGGGGCGTTTTGTTGCCATCTCGCTATATCGGGTTTTGGTATCATAGATCAGACTCTAGTTTAATGTTTACATCAATTTTCCATTGGTTCCCAGTTTTTCCTGCTTTCACCTCTTTTTTTGGTGTTAGCAGGACTGGATAAAATGCTTCTTTCTGTAAACTTTTATATACCTCATTGGGGATTGACTCTCGTGCCCCGAGTTGTTCCATCAAATATCCAAATCGTTGCAATGTACTTTTATACGGATACCAAGACAATAATTGATCAAGATCCTCATCGCTGATTTCCTGAGAAATTTCATCAAGATTGGCTAACATTCGGTTAATCCCACCGATTTTTGGATGATAATGAACCAAGTCTAGCGCTGTTAATGCAGGTGAGGATATTTTGTACATTCCAGCATCTGATTTTCTTTCTATGATATTTCTATCAGGCAAATTTTCTGTTTTTAGAAAGCGTAGTTTGTTTTTCCCTTTATCAATATTTCGCAGCGTTGGTGGTACAGTTATTATGTAATCTTGTTGAATACGCTGATGAGAAGCACCATATACGGATGCAGCGGTAAACAATCCGACGTAATAATCTCTTTCGAGAAATTTGAATAATTTGTTTACGTATAATTGGAGTGGTATTTTACCTACATTTTGATAACGTGGTGGAATGATGAGGTAAAAACCTTTGCGCAAGTTTACAACTTCTTTTCGTTCAACTAACCGCGTTAATTCTTTTCGCAATGTTGATTCTGGAGCATTGCAATTACTCAGCATTTCCCCCCAAGAAAATGAATATTCCTCGAAACTTTGAAGTTGTTTTATGTACGCTGTAACAGTCATTTTTTAGTTTTACGGAGCGGAATATACCAAATAATGGTGAGTATTGCGCTGAATTACTAAAAATATTTATATTCAATGAGCTGTAATTTATCAGGGAAAAGTATTATTAGTAAATATCTTAGGGAAACCAAAGAGATTATGTTTACTCCATCTTTTCGCTGATTGTCATTTTGCCATCCGCCTTTATACCCGGAATTAATAACGCCCCCGAGGCATTTAATTTCCGTTTTAATTCTTCCTCTGAAATACTAGATATATAGGAAGGTTCTGATGACATAAACTTTGTTTTTCTTTTACAAATTGAGCATTATTTTACATATTATAAGATTTATGTTTTACATATTATAAGTTTTTTTTGCTTTTGTAAACTTGTTAAGCCTTTTTTCACAAATAGTTATATCAATATAAAAGCCTACTACAAAGGTGATGGAGGTATGGTTGAAATGATCAATGAAGAGAAGCTACAAGTTAGCAGAGATAGAAGATGGGAGTTTGTGAAACGGTTTGTGTAGCTTTTATAGAAAATGAATTAGAAGCATATATTTACTAAAAGATATTTCTAGCATTTACAAAGGGCAAACGCATTTAAATTTAAAAAGTTAGTTTGTTATTATCGATTTTTTTATCATCGTATAAATGTCAATAGGAAATCAAAAACCTTACTCCTTTTTATTAACTTCCTACCTGAATTCATGAAAGCATCTGGCACATTTCGAATGTACAATCAGCATTATTACAAAGTTTTTTCTTTAAACCTCTTTTTCGGTGAAAAATTGTTGAATCGACTAAAAAGAGCTCAGCTTAGCTACTTTTTCAGATTAATATTTCGTTGAATCAAACTCATATAAATCTGGTTTTTCTCCATCGCAAGGATAACAATTTTCGTCTCTTTCTGGAACGGGGAAAGGTTTTCTGAGTAATCTTACTATATTACCTATAACTGGTATCATTCCCCATATCCGACCTTTTACAAATTCTCTATTTCTTAACGGTATTTTTTCATTAAGTAAAGTGGTGTGTTTATAAATTGGCTTTTTAATAAACGCTCTTTTACTATCATTCCATTTCTCTTCATAACCTGTAATCACGGATCCTCTTATTTTTAAAATATAGTAAGATTCATCTAAACTTTTCTTATGTCGTGTATGCTTCATGTTGTCTTCATTCTTAGGTAGATAAAGACTAATATAAGGATGTGATTTCACAGCAGCACGAAAAATTTGACCTTCCAATTCATTCTCTGTTCTTCCCTCAATGGAATGACTTTCTGAACCAAAACCATATGCAAATGTGATTTTATCATAAGCCATCATAACCATAGCAGGTAATAGAATCGACTTTAGTACATCCGTAATTCATGTAAAACCCTTGCTCAATGTCATCAGTGGGTTCGTTTTTGATTTGTTGTTCACTATTTATCGGTGAAGTCAATGTAAAAGACAGTAGTCCTATAATCATAAATAGTGCAAAGAAGTATTTAAATTTTTCCATAAAATTTTGTTTTAATGCAAACAAAAATACCACATATTATCCTTTCTTTTTCAGATACATACATGTATTTATCCGTTAGTAATCTTGTTTGAAGGGTTGGGGTAATTCTTTTATCAGTTAGTCAACTATGATTGACGAATTCGTAATTGAACGTTAGATTTATATGAACCAGAAATAAAATTTATCCTAAAACTAAGTATGATCTCTTTTAATATGTTAAATCAGAATTACCCAATGATAAGAAATTACAAGTTAGCAGAAATAGAAGAGCGGAGTTTGTGAAACGGTTTGTGTAAAATGTTTTGAGGCTAAATCTTTAGAGAATAAAAAAGTGCGGGTTAATGCCCGCACTTTTAGTTTATTTAAATAAATGTTTGTGCCATATTACATTACGACAACTCTTTCAACGTAACTTCCATATGAAGTTTCTATGTTAATGAAATATGTTCCTCTTGATAAGTTAGTGAAATCTAGTTCAGTTTTAGTTTCGCTTTGCGGAACTTCAATAATTTTTCCAGAGAAATCAACAACTTGTACTTTATTGATCTGAGCATCTGTAACTATTTTTGTGATGCTGTTCGTTGGATTTGGAACTAAAGTAATACTTGGGTTTATTTTATTTGAAGATACAGATAGGTCATCGACTACAATACAATCTGAAGTATCTGCACAACCATTATTAGAGACAATAACAGCAAAACTTCCACTTTGAGAATGTGTAAAACTTTGATCTGTTTCTCCTGGAACAGGCTCAAAGTTATTATTACAGTCAACCCATGTATAATCAATACCTGAACTTACAGCCGTAATTGTCAATTCATCAGTGGAAAGTGTTACACCATTGTCAGGAACAATTTGAACGGTAACCGTTACTTCATCGGTATTTGTGCATCCATTCCCTCCAGTTCCCGTAACTGTATATGTCGTTGTTGAACTAGGAGTTACTGTTTGAACACTACCAGTACCTAAACCATTGTCCCACGAGTAAGAAAGAGCTCCTGTTGCAGCAAGTGTTGCACTCTCGTCTGGACAAATTGATATAGCGTTTCCAGCGTCTACAACTGGAGACTCAAGAACTGTAATGGTTACTTCATCAGAGTTTTCACAGTTATTTCCATCAGTACCTGTTACCGTATATGTGGTTGTTGTATTTGGACTAACAGAATGAGAAGAACCTGTTCCCAGACTATTATCCCATGAGTAAGAGTTCGCTCCATTTGCTGAAATGGTCACGTTATCCCCATCACATATTGTTTCATCTGAACTTGCTACTACAGTTGGTAAACTATTTACTGTAACTGTTACATCATCTGTGTTCTCACAACCGTTACCATCAGTTCCTGTTACAGTATATGTGGTTGTTGAATTTGGACTTACAGAATGAGAAGAACCTGTTCCTAGACTATTATCCCATGAGTAAGAATTTGCACCACTTGCTGAAATGGCCACGTTATCTCCATCACATATTGTTTCATCTGTACTTGCTAAAACTGTTGGCAAACCATTTACTGTAATAGTTACTTGATCTGTGTTTTCACAGTTATTTACATCAGTTCCTGTTACGGTATATGTGGTTGTTGTATTTGGACTAACAGAATGAGAAGAACCTGTTCCCAGACTATTATCCCATGAGTAAGAATTCGCACCACTT
>JBBEBO010000025.1:10556-43311 GCA_040882265.1 Brumimicrobium sp.
ATGAGAAGAACCTGTTCCCAGACTATTATCCCATGAGTAAGAATTCGCACCACTTACTGATATTGTAACATTATCTCCATTACATATCGCCTCATCTGCACTTGTGGTAACAGATGGCAAACTATTCACCGTGATTATTACTTCATCTGTGTTTTCACAGTTATTTACATCAGTTCCTGTTACGGTATATGTGGTTGTTGTATTTGGACTAACAGAATGAGAAGAACCTGTTCCCAGACTATTATCCCATGAGTAAGAATTCGCACCACTTGCTGAAATGGTCACGTTATCTCCATCACATATTGTTTCATCTGCACTTGTTGCAACAGTTGGCAAACTATTCACCGTGATAATTACTTCATCGGTGTTTACACAATTGTTTCCATCAGTACCTGTTACCGTATATGTGGTTGTTGTATTTGGACTTACAGAAACAGAAGAACCAGAACCTGCACCGTTATCCCAGCTGTAATTTGTAGCACCAGATGCAGTAAGTGTAGTTGATACACCTTCACAGATAGTTGCTGTACCACTTGCTGCTACAGTTGGTAAACTATTTACAGTAACGGTTACATCATCTGTGTTTTCACAACCGTTACCATCTGTTCCTGTTACTGTATATGTTGTGTTTGCAGTAGGTGAAACAGAAACTGAAGAACCAGAACCCGCACCGTTATCCCAGGTATAATTCGTCGCACCTGATGCAGTAAGTGTAGTTGATTCACCTTCACAGATAGATGCTGTACCGTTTGCTACGACGGTAGGCAAAGCATTAACAGTAACACTCAATGTTTGACTTGATGAAACACCACAACCGTTTTCTGCTATGACTTCAATAGTACCTCCTGTTGCACCCGCTGTTGCAGTAATGCTATTTGTCGTAGAAGCACCACTCCATCCTGAAGGAAGGACCCAAGTGTAACTGGTTGCATTTGGGTCACTGGTCACACTGTAAGTTTCCGTCTCGCCCTCACATAATGTATTATTTCCAGAAATGGTTGTTGGTTGATCAGGGGCTACACATACTGCACCTTCGAACTTAATAAGGAATCCATCATAAGTACCTCCACCATGAGAAGTTTGATGGACACCAGCAAGAACCATCCCCATACCGCTTGTAGATTCAGTAAGCCCAGACATGTAAACACTTCCATTACCATCAGTAGCACAAGAAACACCTACTTCGTATCCAGAATTTCCATAATACGTAGCCCATTCGCGAACACCATTATCATTAAATTTTGCCAAGAATGCATCTGCACCCCCTCCATTCGAGTTTTGGAAGCCATTTAAAGAAATGTTATTGGTAGAAAAAGTATATCCCGTAAGAAATACATTCCCATTAGCATCAGTAGTACATTCGTATCCCATTTCATTAGAGCTTCCACCATAAAAAGTACCCCATTGACGTATTCCGCTACTATTAAACTTGACTAAAAAGGCATCTCTCAAACCTCCTAAAGAATTTTGATGACCACTGGATGAGATGTTGTTAAAACCATTTGTAGAACTTGAAAGAAATACATTATCGTTGTTGTCTGTAGCACAATAACCATCCCATTCTCTATCGCTACCACCGTAATATGTTCCCCACTGTAGTACACCTGAACTGTTGAATTTAACAAGGTAAGCGTCTGCATAACCACCGCCGTAAGTATTTTGATGTCCTCCAGAGGCAATATTAGATACTGATGAAGATTTACCAGCTAAATAAATATTTCCGCTACCATCTGTCGCACAAGAAGTGCCAGATTCACTACTACTACCACCATAATACGAACCCCAATCACGTATTCCGTTACTATTAAATTTAACTAAAAAAGCATCTCTACTTCCTGCTAACGAATTCTGGTGTCCACCCGAAGCAATGTTTGTAGTTGAATATGTATAACCTGATAAATAAACATTTCCTAAATCGTCTGTCGCACAAAATTGTCCAAGATCCTGAAGACTTCCTCCATAATATGTGCCCCAAAGACGTGTTCCTAAACTATTGAATTTTACAAGATAAGCATCATCATCACCTGCTGTTGACTCCTGATGAGCACCTGTAGTAGAAATATTTGTTGAAGACTGGGTTGTTCCCGATAAATATACATTTCCAGATAAATCAGTAGCACAAAAAGCTAATTGATCCATTGCGCTTCCTCCGTAATAAGTAGCCCATTGACGAACTCCAGAGCTGTTGAATTTTGCAAGGAAAGCGTCATACCCTCCACCAGATGTAACTTGATGTCCACCAGAAGAAATATTGTTAGTTGAATAAGTATTTCCCGCTAAAAACACGTTGTTGTTCTGATCAGTAGATGTTGAGTGAACATCTTCTGTGTCACTACCTCCATAATATGTTGTCCATATGAGTGCAGGATCAACAACCAACGTTTCGCTAGAATTATATTCTTCCACATCGAATGATATAATTCCATCTTCAAAAACTTTAAACTGCGTTTCAATCTCACTTTCACCTTGAAAAGAAATCGGTGTGTTTTCAGTTACTTCACCCATTCTATTTTTTAAAGTAACACTTCCATCTTTGTTCAATTGTAAATCTTCAACCCAAGATGTTTTAAGTTTTATTTGGTTTGGATTTCCTCCTGGATGAACCACGAAGTCATATTTAATTTTGTTATCTGATTTGTAAAGTACCCAATCAATATTAGGATAAACATTATGGTATGTTACTTTATTGAATCTATGTACATTTAACGCATCATGGTTATAGTATTGCGTATAGTCTTTACTCTTACCTTCAGTAGTGATTTTGGGATTAGCGTTTGCACCAACTAAAGTAATGTCCATACGGTAAGTCTCTACCTTAATGTCTTTTGCCAGTTTTTTCATTTCTTCTAGATCATCTGGCTCTATAGATTTATCCAAGCCTTTATAACTTTCGGGGTAATGCGTTTTATTAAACTGGTATGCTATTCCATTGTCTAGCAAAAACATACTCATATTATTGTCTTTAAGGATAAAGTTTACCCTTTCCGCATCTTCACCGGTAACTTGTCCTTTATTTTCTTCAAAACCGATTTGGCTTGAATGGTTTTGAATCAATTGTTTTTTCTGTTCTTCTGAAACAACTTGTTTTTGCTCCTTATAAACTTTTTGAGCTTGTTGAGAAAAACTGAATTGTGTGATTAGCGTAAGTGCTAATAACATTACTTTAAAGTGGTATTGTTTTTTCATAATATGATAGTTTATAATATTTTAATGATGTAAATATAATTAAATGAGTCTGAATTTTAGGATTTTGGTTATCGAATTTTGGTGGGTTTTATCGGTTGGTTGGTTTTTGAGGACGGTTGGTAGTGAGTGGTGTTTTTGAAGGTTTGTGCTCACTAATTACTAGTCAAAAGCGAGTGCCTTTTTCGTTTGTTTACAACAATAGAATTATCCTTTGAACTCGGGCGATGAGTCAGTAAATAACTAAAAAAAGACGAACTTATTATTTTTAAGATTTGGGGAGTGTATTTTTCGACTTAAAATATCTTTTAGTTAAAGGTGACGGTATTTACTTCTTGCGAATTAGCAAATACTACCTCTTTTATAATTGGGATATTATGCGCTGCGTTTACCCTTAAAAACGATGTTGTAAATGGCTTTAAAAAACAGCTTTACATCAGTGAAATAAGGATTTTTAGCTTTCATGTCTAGGTATTTTTTCTCACATTCTAACACACTTTTAAGGCTGCTTTTTTCGTTGAAAGCAACGTAAGGAGGAATACAGCCAGGTTTAAATCTAGACCTTTGTTTTTTTAGATCTTCTGGTAATTCATCAAAGTAAACTTTAGAAACTGGACGCACTCCAACAAGTTTCATTTCACCTTTAAGTACATTAATCAGCTGAGGGATTTCATCAATCCAGTATTTACGCATTAACTTCGACCATTTTGACATTCTGTAGTCGTCTTTGATTTTACCGCTTTCTGCATAACCATTTGTTCTGATTAAATACGATTGAATAAACTCAGAGTAGGGGTGCATTGTTCGGAATTTATAAACGCCAATTATTTTACCTTTTTTTCCAACACGATTCATTTTGAATAAAGGTCCATAACTTGGTTTTACGGGGATCGGATCTCCTGCTTTTTTTACAATAAACAGATGTACATCATTTAAAGGTCGAATATCTTCTATTTCAAAACCACAACTCACCAAACGTCCAAGTGTTTCAGCTTTGGAGATGAGTCGTCCTTTCCCTCGTGTGAGTGCAAAATATACTTTACGTACTCCCCAAACTTTGGGCGCAATTCTTAAAAATAAAAAATCCCAAACTCTGACAAAACCACCGATTATAGGAATTCTTCTCGATGTTCTCTTTTTGCGATAATTCTCTAAGGTTTGCACACAGCCAACATAATAATCACCTATTTTAAGTGCAGCATTAATTTTCTCAAAATGTTTATTTATAAATCTTATATCGTTGATTCGCTTTAGTTCCAAATGTAATCCGTTCCCAGATTCAATGTCTAAAGCTCTTAAAATCTCATGTTTAATCTCAAAATTAGAGTCTTTCTCCTTGCTTAAAAGAGACTCAATAATTTGAGTATCTAAATCGTTGTTAGTTGAATTGATATTATGATTTGTTATTTTAAAGTTAGTACTCATGATTATCTAATGGGGGCGCAATTTACAAAAATATAAGCCAAGCTTTGTTAGTTGTTTGTTAATGTTGTATGAAGCCCAGCTATTTTTTTAACCTAATTACGCCTATTTTTAAATTTAATAAGCAAGCAGTGAAATTATATACGACTGATTTGTGATTTAGGTTGTCAAAAATTGCAATAAAGTCATTTTTAATAAAGAGCCTAACTTAAAACCATTTGAAAATCAGAGTTTTTCCTTTAAATATATCCCCGTATAACTTTCTTTAAATTTGACTAAATCTTCAGGTGTTCCTTGAAATATTAAGTTTCCTCCTTTTTCACCACCTTCAGGACCTAAATCAATTACCCAATCTGCATTTTTTACAACATCCATGTCGTGCTCAATAATTATAACAGAGTGACCAATATCAATCAAACGATTTAGCGATATAAGTAGTTTGTTAATGTCATCAAAATGAATTCCAGTTGTTGGTTCATCGAAGATAAATAAAGTGGGTGAAGGATTTTTTGCTTTGCTCAGAAAAGAAGCTAATTTGATTCGCTGTGCTTCACCGCCTGAAAGTGTTGATGAAGGCTGTCCCATTGTCAAATAACCAAGTCCAACATCCACAAGCGGTTGTATTTTTTCAACGACTTTTTCCTCTAAACGTGTATCTCCTTCACTGAAGAAAGTTAAGGCTTCTTCAATATCCATTTCTAAAACGTCAGCAATTGATTTACCTTTGTATTTTATTTCTAACGTTTCCTCTTTGTATCGTCGACCATTACAGCTTTCGCACTTTAAATGAACGTCAGCCATAAATTGCATTGAAACGGTGATTACTCCTTCACCTTCACACATTTCACAACGACCTCCTGTAACATTAAAACTGAAAAACCCAGGCTTATAACCACGCATTTTTGACACCTTTTGACGAGAAAATAAATCTCTTATTTCGTCAAATGCTTTAACGTATGTGACTGGGTTACTTCTAGAAGATCTTCCTATTGGATTTTGATCTACAAACTCAATAGACTCAACCCTTGAAAAATCTCCCGTTAGTTCTTCGTGTTCACCAATTTTATTTCCGTGAACACCAAGTTTTTTATTGAGTGCTGGGTATAGAATATCCTTAACCAATGTAGATTTTCCTGAACCACTTACTCCAGTAACACAGACCATCCCATGTAAAGGGAATTTTGCATTAATATTTTTTAAATTATTTTCTTTCGCACCAATTACGTGTATTGCATCTTTTAGTTTTCTTCGTTTTTCAGGAACGGGAATGATTTTTTTACCAGTTAAATATTCGGCTGTAATACTATTTTTGGCACTTTTAAGCTTGCTGTGTTTTCCTTGGAACACTAAATTCCCGCCATTAATTCCCGCTCTTGGACCAATGTCAAGAACTTCATCAGCAGCTTGCATTATTGCTTCTTCATGCTCAACGATAATAACAGTATTTCCCAAGTCTCGAAGTTGTTTCAAAACACGAATGAGTCGTTCTGTATCTTTTGGGTGAAGTCCAATACTTGGTTCGTCTAAGATGTACATAGACCCAACGAGACTACTTCCAAGTGAGGTCGCTAAATTAATACGTTGAGATTCTCCTCCTGACAATGAGTTCGCTTGTCTATTGAGCGTTAAATAACCTAATCCAACCTCGTTTAACCATTCAAGTCTGTTCGAAATTTCAGTTAAAATACGCTTTGCGATTTCTTTCTGATGTTTGTCTAATTCAATATTTTTAAAAAAAGTCAGGTTATCTTCAATACTTGTTAAAACGATATCAGAGATAGATTTACCACCAACTTTAACATAGTTAGCATCTTTTCTTAATCGAGTACCTTTACAGTCAGGACATTTTGTTTTACCACGGTAACGGGCGAGCATTACACGGTGATATATTTTATACATCTTAGTTGTGAGAAAGTCAAAAAAATGATTTATTCCTTTCACTTTGCCTTCCCCATTCCATAGGAACTCCATTTGTTCATCCGTCAATTCTTCAACAGGACGATGAATTGGAAAGCCTAAAGCGGAAGATGCTAAAATAAACTTGTCAAGGTATTTCCCCATTTTTTCTCCTTTCCAAGGGGCTACAGCACCATCGTAAACCGAGAGTTTTTTGTTGGGAATCACTAAATCGCGATCAATCCCAATTACAGAACCAAACCCTTCACAAGTTGCACACGCACCATATGGATTGTTAAAGGTAAAAAAATGAAGTGATGGTTCTTGAAATAATATTCCATCCAGCTCAAACTTGTTTGAAAAAGAAACTGTTTTATCTGTATCAGGAAAATAAATAGAACATTCGCCATTTCCTTCTGCAAAAGCTAACTGAATAGAATCGGCTATACGAGATTGGTGATCGTCATCTTCTTTTTTAACTGCAATTCTATCAATGACTAATTCTAACGATTTGATTTTTTTTGGAGTTTTTTCTAATACCTCGCTGAGCTCTTGGATAACACCATTAATTCTCACTCTTGAAAAACCTTGCTCTCGAAAAATTTCCAATTGTCTAGCTATACCATACCTTTCATAATTACTAATTGGAGCCAAAATAAGTGCTTTTGTTCCTTCTTTTTGATTGTTTAACTCTTCAACTACGTTAGTAACAGTGTGTTTTTTTACCTCTTTGCCTGAAACAGGAGAATACGTTTTTCCAACTCGAGCAAATAATACTTTTAAATAGTCATATATTTCCGTAACTGTTCCAACCGATGATCGTGGGTTGGTAGAAGTTACTTTTTGCTGAATTGCAACAGCAGGAGAGACTCCTTTTATAAAATCAACATCTGGTTTATCGAGCTTTCCTAAAAATTGTCTGGCATAAGCTGAGAGACTTTCAATATATCTCCGTTGCCCTTCTGCGTAAAGTGTGTCAAATGCTAATGAAGATTTCCCAGAACCTGAAAGACCAGTAATAACAGTCATTTTTCCATGAGGAATTTTAACTTCCAAGTCTTTTAAGTTGTGCATCCTAGCGCCTTTGATATGGATAAATTTTTCCTGCATATTATGTTATGATGTTTGACTTTTATTATCGTCTTCCAGTAATTGTTTGGTATACATTTCTGCATAAACACCTTTCTTAGCTAAAAGTTCTTCATGACTCCCTTCTTCAACTTTTCGTCCTTCGTCTAGCACTAAAATATGGTTGGCATTTCGAATAGAAGAAACACGATGACTTACAATTAATGTTGTATTTTTTTCAATTTGTCCTTTAATATTGCCAAGAATTATTTCTTCTGTTTCAGTATCCACGGCGGATAAACAATCGTCCAGAATTAAAAACTTAGGCTTTCTAATTAATGCGCGAGCAATACTTACACGTTGTTTTTGTCCACCACTTAGATTTACGCCACGTTCTCCAAGAACTGTATCCAATCCTTTTTTAAACTCTTTTATGTTGTGTAAAACATGTGCAGTTTTTAAAACCTCGTTTACTTCTTCATCATTCGCATCTTGATTAGCAGCTAAACCAAACTTCACATTATTGCGTATTGAATCGGAGAATAAAAAAACTTCCTGAGGAACGACACCTGTTTGTTTTCGAAATTCTTCTATGTTGACTTTTTGTAGTGGAGTGTCATCGATTCTAATTTCTCCCTCAATAGGGTCAAATTGACGCATGAGTAAGTTGATAACAGTGCTTTTTCCCGAACCCGTTCTGCCTAAAATAGCTAAAGTTTCTCCCTTATTTATTTCAAATGATAAGTTTCTTATAGCTTCTATACCAGAGGAGGGAAATGTATATGAAACATTATCAAATGTGATTTTACCTTGAAAAGTGAAAGGCGATGAGTTTTCATTTTTTACTTCTGGTTTTTCTTTTAAAAATTCATTTATTCTTTCTTGACTAGCAGCAGCTCTTTGAACCAAAGAAGTTACCCATCCAACACTAGCGAAAGGCCATGTTAACATGTTTACATAAAATATAAAAGCTACGATATCTCCATTGGTAATGTTATTTTGAGCTTCGAATGAAAGCAACCCGCCTAAATAGATTGTTAGAATAGTACTTAACCCAATTAAAAAAGTTATTGTCGGCATGAAAAAAGCATTCGTGCGAACAAGATCCATGTGTTTCTTCAAATATGTTTCAGCTGAATCGTCAAAGTCCTTTTGAAATTTCTCTTCACCACTATACGCTTTTAAAACTGTTATTCCTGAAAAAGACTCTTGGACTAAGGTCGAAATACGCGATTGCTCCCTTTGAACACGTTCGCTTTGTCTGTTCATTCTACTTGAAACTTTGTAGACTAAATATGACATTAGAGGAAGAGGTGTTAGCGTGTATAATGTGAGTTCAACACTAATACTCATCATAAAATATAAAGTAAAAGCAAAAAGAATAACAAGATTCACGGTGTACATTACACCTGGCCCTAGATACATACGTACTTTTGAGACATCTTCAGAGATTCTATTCATTAAATCTCCAGTGTTGTTTCTTTTATAGAAATTATAGGTTAGGCGTTGGTATTGCTCATATATTTCATTTTTCAGATCAAATTCGATAAATCTCGAGACGATTATAATTGTTTGTCTTGTTAAAAAGAGAAATAACCCTTTACCGAAAGAGAGTAAAATATACATTCCTCCTAACCCAAGAGCTATTTCAAGCCAGTTTTCTGGGTTGAATTCAGCTTCGAATTGATTGACTGCATCCTTGACTATCAGGGGCATGTTTACATGCAGAAAATTAGAGCCTAGAATAAATACTACCCCAAGGAGTAACCTCCATTTATATTTAATTAAATATTTGTTGAGATAGCTAAGAGACTTCATCTATTAATTTTCTATTTTTGCACTCAAATGCTTGCTGTTTTTGTGAAGGCAAAAGTAGCCATTTGATTTTAAAGTTGGATTAAAATTATACCTTATTGCAATGATAGAAACAAAAGAAATTAAAGCAGAAGATTTACAGGATAATCCTGTGATTGCTGCGATGAGTCAATATAATCACGAGCAATTGTTGTTTTGTAATGACAATGCTACAGGGTTGAAAGCAATTATTGCTGTTCACAATACAGTTCTTGGCCCTGCGCTTGGTGGGACGCGTATGTGGATGTACAACAACGAATTAGAAGCATTGAATGATGTGTTGCGTTTATCGAGAGGTATGACGTACAAAAATTCTATTTCTGGGTTAAACCTTGGTGGAGGAAAAGCGGTAATTATCGGTGATGCGCGCTCCATGAAGTCAGAAGCTTTATTTAGAAGATTTGGAAAATTTGTAAATAGTCTAGCCGGAAAATATATCACTGCAGAAGACGTAGGAATCAATCCTCAAGATATGACATGGGTAAATATGGAAACGAATCACGTTGCTGGTCTTCCAGGAAAAAGTGGTGATCCTTCTCCAGTAACAGCTTTTGGAACGTATATGGGAATGAAAGCATGTGCTAAAAAACAATACGGTTCTGATAGCTTAGCAGGTAAAAAAATTGCTGTACAAGGTGTTGGTCATGTTGGAGAGTATTTGGTTCAACATTTAGTAAAAGAAAATGCTGAAGTTTATATTTCTGATATCCACAACGAAACATTGGAAAGAGTTTCTAAAAAATACGGCGCTAAAGTGGTCGGCTTAGAAGAGATTTATGACGTTAATATGGATATTTATGCGCCATGTGCATTAGGAGCAACAGTAAACGATGACACGCTTTCTCGATTGAAGTGTTCTATTATCGCTGGAGCAGCTAACAACCAATTGGCAAACGAAAAAGTACATGGACAGGCTGTTTTAGATAAAGGAATTATTTATGCTCCTGATTTTGCTTTAAATGCGGGTGGAGTAATTAACTGTTACGCAGAAGTAACTGAAAACACAGCAGAGTGGGCAATGCAAAAAGCAGAAGATATTTATGGAACAATTGAGCGCATCATTACGCGTTCGGCAGATGAGAATACACCTTCTTATGCGATTGCAAACAAGATGGCCGAGGAGAGAATTGAATCAATTGGTAAAGTTAAATTACCCCTATAATTAGAGATGTTAAATAGAAGACACTTAAGAATAAAAGTTTTACAATCACTTTACGCTTTTTTCCAGAGCGACAAACGCGATATGCTTAGCTCAGAAAAAGAGATGTTTGGAGCAATTGAGCGAATTTATGATTTGTATTTGTCGTTGTTATTGACATTTGGTGAGTTAAAAGCAAAAGGTGAGCATCGTATAGAGGAGAATAGAAAAAAAATGCTCCCCACAGATGAAGATTTAAACCCAAACAGAAAATTTGTTGATAACAAGATTATTGATATCCTCGAAAATCATTCTGAAATAAGAAGCCAATCTGAAAATCGTAAAGTAAACTGGCTAGGAGCTGAGGAACAGGAAATTTTTAGAAAAATGTATTTTCATATTCGTGAGTCAGAAACATATTTTGAATTCATGAACAATGGAGTAGAAGGGTTTGAAGAAGATAAAGCTTTTGCTATTCAGTTGTTTAAAACCGAAATTGCTAACTTTCAATCTTTATATGATTATTATGAAGAAAAAAGCATTCACTGGATGGACGATATTGATTTAGCATGTGCAATGGTGATTAAAACGATTAAATCATTTGAAGAAGAGGGTCAAAACTCTATTTTACCATTGTACAAGCCAGATGATGATGAAAAGGATTTTGTAAAGAATCTATTTCGTCAAACCATTGCCAAAAGTGAAGAAAATTTAAAGTTGATTGATGAGTTAACCAAAAATTGGGAACTTGATCGTATAGCTAAAATGGATGTGATTCTTATGGAAATGGCAATTACTGAACTTCAGGTTTTTAATAATATTCCTAAGAAAGTTACGCTGAACGAATATATTGAAATCTCGAAGTTTTATAGTACTCCAAAAAGTAATGTCTTTATCAATGGTGTATTAGACAAAGCAATTGAGCAACTTGAAAAAAATGGTAAGATCAAAAAGATTGGTCGCGGACTTATGAAATAAATGATAAAATCATAAAATGAAGAAGATGAAAAAAATAGTTGTGTTTACTTTTCTAAGCTTGTTTTTATTTGCTTGTGGAGGAGATTCTGAAGCAGAAATAGGTGAATATACTACAGTTGAATTTGATGAAATTTATGAGGCAGGAACTGTAGCTAAAGGAGAAATTGTTGAAGCAAAAATTGAAATAAAAAACACTGGGGATTATCCGTTAGTAATAGCAAACGTTCAAGCTGCGTGCTCTTGTACTGTATCTGAGTACGATGAAGATCCAGTCGCTCCTGGAAAGTCAGCTTTTGTAAGTGCAGAAGTTGATACAGATAAAACAAGCAAAGGTGTAATTACAAAAACAGTAACTATTTCGGCAAATACAAGACCGTCTACAAATACAGTTACAATCAAAGCAAAAGTGATAGATTAACTATCCAATAATTTTTTAATCGTTTAATAATTAATAAAAATAAACAACATGGGAGAAGGAGGAAGTCAAATAGTTATGTTGGTGCTTATTTTAGGAGTTTTTTACTTCTTTATGATACGTCCACAAATGAAAAAGCAGAAGGAATTGAAAAAATTCCGTGAAGGCTTAGCTGTGGGTGATAAAGTAGTGACAATTGGTGGTATACACGGTAAAATACTAGAAGTAAATGATACTAATGTATTGTTAAGTTGTGAAGGAGGAGCTAAAATCCGCGTTGAGAAATCTGCTGTTTCGAACGGTACAGATAATCAATTAGCAGCTGCAAAATAATTAATCAAGACCAAGTTTAAATTTTATGTGCAGAATGGAAATAAAATCCGTTCTGCACATTTATAGCTTCAAACTAAATCCAGAATTCTAACGTGCTATTTCTTAAATATAATCATTCCTTGATAAGTATAAGTGCGGTTCCATATTCAGTATTCTGCGGTTTAAATAGCGTACAAACAAAAAAAGCCAGCCTGGCGTCTGACAGGGAACCGAAGAATATTGAATACGGATTTAAGAATCTCGAACTACGCACACTTCACAAATCTGCCTTCCGTATTCAGTATTCTGTTCAAAACATACTATAATCCTAAAGTAAATGTAAAGTATTTCGGTTTGCGTTTCAAGAGGAGTCGCATTCTCGGTTAATTAAGATTGCAAAAATTCAAAACTTATAACCTCTAATCTCCGTTCTTTTTCTCTTTACGTTTTTCCCTACGTGCTTCTTTCTTGCGTTTGCGCATTTCTTTTTTATTCTTACGTATTTCTGCTTTATATTGTTTTCGATCTTCTCTGTAGTGTTTTCTGTCAACAATTTCAAATGTAGGATCAAAATCAACTTTACCAGTTTTAATATCTTGAACTACACATTCGAGAACAAAATCTTCATGGTTTGCATCGTAGGTTGCATCAAGTTCTTGATCAAACATACTTGCCATTCCTGTGTAAAGCTTGGCTTGTGAATCACCTTTATATTTTGCAATTATTTCTTCAACAGTCATGCCTGTTTCTCTGTAGATAAGTTTGGAAAGAACAACACCTTCTGAAACATAAAGCTCCTTCAATAAAAATTTAAAATCATTTTTTAAATCACGGTGTGTTTGTCTTGCTATTTTTTTCTCTTTCCTTGTTTTATCAGTCTTCTCTATTTCGTTTTCAAGTGAGTCTATTACTTTTGCAGCGTGGAGCGCAAGAGGATAAACCCTTCTAACTCTTCGTAGCGCAGTACGATACTTGAAATCAAAGTTTTGAGGCAAAGTAAATTCTTCATATACTTGCAATCGTTCATTAGATGAGTCTGCAGAACTTGTTTGACTATACGAAACACCAATACCAAATACGAATAATATGAATATAAAAAATTTCATTTTGATGAATTAATTATTTTAACTAACTTTAATAACGAATAGTAACTTACAAATATTTTGCCATGAAACCAAACTATATAATTTCAGCCCTTGCTTTCACCTTAATTCTTGGTGCGTGCAATTCTTCGAATAAAAATAATTCCGATGAAGAATTAGACAAATCAGATTCACTTGAAACTAACTTAAATGATTCTGCTTTGGTAGAAAATATTGAAAAAGATACAACAGACACAGTTGAAAACTATGTTAAAGATGAAAACCCTGATGTCGAAGAGGCTAAAAGAGAAATAGTAAAAAAGTTTGGGATTCAATGGGATTTTTGTACTTGTATCAACAAAAGCGACTCAGTAAACACTGCTTTAATGGAAGCTTCAGATGATGCCTTTGATATGGTGATGGAGCGTTCAGAATATATTGATAGTAAGTGTAAAGAAATGCTTGTGCGGCCTAATGCCACTCCTGAAGATCGTTTAAAACACGATAAAAAAGTAAAGAATTGCCTTTCTAAAAAGTAGTCCTTTTATATATTAGATTAAGCTTTCTTTAAAAATGTTGTTCTAAGTACAATTGTGCTTTTACCGATTTTGCATTCTACTTCTTCTGGGTCATCAGTTAGACGAATGGACTTAATCTTTGTACCTCTTTTTAAATTAAGATTTGCTCCTTTAACTTTTAAGTCTTTTGTTAAGTTAACAGCATCACCATTATTTAGGGTGTTACCGTTACTATCAGTTACTTCAATTTCCATTTATTTTTTTGTGCAAGATAATATTTTTTTCACGTCAGCATTTTAAAAAAAGATATGTGGGTATGTATACAAGTCAAATAATGATTCTTCGATTTTATTGATATGCGAATATAATTGGTGCTTCTCTCCAGTTTTAACCACTCCTGTAATGACCTATAGCGTCTTTTAAACTCGCTAAGGAAGAACCAAGAATGCCATACTTTTAAAAAGCCCATCTAAAAACCACCTTTGCGAAATCTTTGCGATTTCTCTGCGTTCTCAGCGGTTAAAACGGGTTAAAATTCCGCCTCTAACTCGAACGAGATTGTGGATTTTGTTTTAGGGTGTTTAAATGAAATATAAGTTGCATGTAAGTGAAGTCGTTTGTCGCGCTTACCGTATAAATCATCTCCAATTATTGGCATGTTTAGACCGTTAGGATGTGCGGCATGAACCCTTAATTGGTGTGTCCTACCCGTAATTGGGTAAAAGTTTACACGTGTAGATCCACTTTTGCGTTCAATGATTTCCCATTTTGTTTGGGCAATTTTTCCGTGCTCAAAACAAACAAGCTGTCTAGGTCTATCATCTAGATCTAATCTTAAAGGTAAATCGATAACTCCTGATTCTATTTTAAGATATCCGTCAAGCAATGCAGTATACCTTTTGTCAATTGTTCGTTTAATGAATTGACGTTGTAGATATTTGTGACTGTTCTTATCTTTAGCGATGACCATCAAACCAGAAGTGGACATATCTAATCGGTGAACAAGTAAGGGTCCTGTAGCAGTTGGGTAGCGTTTTTTGATTCTTGTATAGACTGAATCTTGGATATGTTTGCCAGGCACGGAAAGAAATTCAGCTGGTTTATTTATGATTGTGATGAATTCATCTTCAAATACAATGTCAATTGTTTTTCCTATAGCGGGATTAACCAGCATTGGGTTTTCATCCATTTCAATGCCTTTTAACATGTGCTTTAAGATTGGCTGACATTTGCCTATACAAGCTGGATAAAACTGTCCGTGTTTTCTGACGTCAGCAGAAGGAGAGACTCCCCACCAAAATTCAGCCATTGAAATTGGCTTTAACTTATTTTTGAATGCATAATTTAAAAGCTTCGGAGCAGCACATTCACCAGCACCAGCAGGTGGTTTTCTAGATGCAGTGTTTTCAAATATTGGCGCTAAACTTTTACTTTCACCGTATCGATTCAAAAAAGAATAATTATCGAATAATTTATTTTGAAGTTTTGCAGACATTGAACTACGAAGCTCCTTAAGACGTGAAATTTTTTGATTGAGGAGGCTAACTTTTATTGAAATTAATTCTATTTTCTTTTCTGAAGAATTCATCAAGTTGCGTAAAGCAATTTTAGCATTTACACTTTCTTTGGCAAGTTGATCACATAGTTTTTTATAATCATCATTAGACATTGAATCCAATGCTACTTTACGTTTTTGTTTTCTAACTTTTTTTGCTTCTCTCATATCAGCTCTCATTTCTGATATTTTTGCTTCACATTCTTTTTTCGCGTTTTCGTATTTTGAAATAAGAGATTTGTACTTTGAACTATTTTCGAGTTCTTCAATTTCTAAATTAATAGCATTGATTTCAACCTCTCCTTCTCTGAAGAAACTGCCTTCAGTGAGCATATCAAAAACAGGTGGGACAAAACGCGAATGGTTGTTTTTACCTGCCAACTTTCCAGAAAATGCTGTTAAATAACCAATCGCTCCATTTTTATCTTCAACGACTAATACACCAAACATTTTACCTATAGGTATTCCGTCTTTATTTTCTACTAAGCCAAAGTTGTGATCAAAATCATTTTGATTTTTTAGATACTCTTGCAGTTCATTTGCAGCGACAATAGCTAAAGGATGAGGTTCATAATAAAATGGGAAAGTAAATTTTTTAGGCAGTTCGACGTTAGTAACATCTTTTTTAAATTCAATGAAATGTTTACCCTTTAATGTTGTTTCGTTTTGCACTTTAAATATCTAATCTTTTAAGTATCGAAGTACAAATGTACGTAGGAGTTTACAAAATACTTTCCGTTAATGAGCAAAAAGTGTTATAAAAACCCCTTCAACTAACTTGATTTCCCTATTTTTGATTTTTCAAATTTGTCAATAGAATATAAGCATGAAAGTTTCATATAAATGGTTGAAAAGTCACGTTAAAACATCTTTTTCTCCAGAGAAAGTGGCAGAAATTCTTACTGATACTGGGCTCGAAGTTGAAGGTCTTGAAAAAGTAGAAGCAGTTAAAGGTGGATTAGAAGGTGTTGTGATTGGTAAGGTATTGACTTGTGTACCCCATGAAAATGCAGACAAACTTAAAGTAACGACTGTTGATGTTGGAAAAGGTGAAAATTTACAAATCGTTTGTGGCGCTCCTAATGTCGCAGAAGGTCAAAAAGTGGTTGTAGCAACTGTTGGAACTACTCTTTACCCGACAACAGATGAGCCTTTTAAAATAAAAAAAGCGAAAATTAGAGGGGTGGAATCAATTGGAATGATTTGCGCCGAAGATGAATTAGGACTTGGCGTTTCTCATGACGGAATCATGGTTTTACCAGACGATGCCAAGGTTGGAACAACAGCTTCTACGTATTTTAAATTAGAAAGTGATTACATAATTGAAATTGGACTTACACCAAACCGAAGTGATGCTTTGGGACATGTAGGTGTAGCTAGAGATATTGTTGCTTATACAAACGTTCACGAAGAAAAAACAGTCTTTTTACAGCTTCCAGATGTCAAGTCATTTAGTGTAGAATCCACTTCAAACAATGTGAAGGTTGAGGTAGAAGACCACGGTGCTTGTCCTAGGTATATGGGGGTTACTATTTCGAATATAGAAGTAAAACCTTCACCTGACTGGTTAAAAAATGCACTTTTAACTATAGGAATAACTCCTAAAAATAATATTGTTGACGTCACTAACTTTGTGATGCACGAGCTTGGCACCCCACTTCATGCTTTCGATTTAAAAAATGTAGGTGAAAAAATTGTCGTAAAAAAGGCTAAATCTGGAGATGTATTTAAAACATTAGATGACGTAGAAAGAAAACTGACTTCAGAAGACTTAATGATTACCAATGGTCATGAAAACATGTGTGTTGCTGGTGTGTTTGGTGGTGCTTATTCTGGTGTGAAAGATTCGACTACTGCTATTTTTTTAGAAGCAGCTCTTTTTGATTCAGTAACGATAAGAAAAACAGCAAAGCACCATGGTTTAAACACTGACGCCTCTTTTAGATATGAACGTGGAGTTGACCCAGGAATGATTGAACTAGCAATGAAACGCGCTGCAACATTAATTACTGAAGTTTCAGGAGGCAAAGTGAGTATGCAGCCAATGGATGTTTATCCCAAAGAAATTGAGCCTAAAAAAGTCAATTTCAGTTATAAAAGATGCAATGAACTAATAGGAAATAACATACCTGTTGAAAAAGTTGGGCAAATCTTGAAATCACTGGATATTGAAATTTTAAATAATAACGGAGATCAAGTTCAACTGAGTATTCCAACATTTCGAGTTGATGTAACTCGTGAAGCTGATGTTATTGAAGAAGTCCTGAGAATTTATGGTTTTAACAACATTGAGACACCGCTGAAATGGAATATTAGTTTATCAAATCAAGACCTACGCAGCGAGGAGAAAAGACAAAACACAATTGCAAATTTACTGGTTGCACAAGGGTATTTTGAAATGATGAATAACTCGTTGTCTTCAAGTAGTTTGATACAAAAACACGGAGGCGAATTATTTACCGCTGACCGCAGTATAAATATGTTAAATCCCTTGAGTAACGAACTTGATGTAATGCGTCAAACAATGATTTTCCATGGATTGGAGTCAATTGCATACAATCAAAATCGTCAACATCCAGATGTTGGATTTTTTGAATTTGGAAAAATCTATCAAAAATTTGATACAACTTATAATGAAAACAAAAGGCTTTCCATCTTTTTAGCTGGTAGAAGAGAACCTGAACAATGGAACACGTCTAATAAAGAGGTTACTTTTTATACGCTGAAAGGAAATGTTATTTCAATTTTAGAACGATTAGGTTTAAATAATTTAGTCAGTACAAAAGGGTTAAAAAAGTCTTTGTTAGAGGATGGTGTGCAATTGTTTATACAGAAACAAAAAATTGGAGAGATAGGTTGGACTTCAAAAAAGATGAATAAAGCTTTCGGTGTTAAACAACAAGTATATGTTGCAGACCTTGATTGGGATGCAATTATTGAAATGGGTAATCGCAACAAAGTAAAATTCACTCCTCTTTCGAAAACGTTTGCTGTACGTAGAGATTTTTCTTTACTGCTCGATAAAAAAATAACTTTTGAAGAATTAGAATCACTTGCATATAAAGTGGATCGCAAAATTTTGAAAGAAGTTAACCTATTTGATGTATATGAAGGTGATAAACTTCCTGATGGAAAGAAATCATACGCATTAAGCTTTTCATTTCAGCATGAGGAGAAAACATTACAAGACAAACAAGTTGATCAGCTAATGGATAAAATTAGAGTTGAATTTGAAAATCAACTTAAAGCAGAATTGCGATGAGAAAAGGCTTTTCAATTGTTGGTATAGGAACAGATGTAGGAAAAACAGTTGTTAGTGCAATGGTTGCAGAATCACTTGGAGGAACTTATTTTAAACCAATCCAGGCTGGAGACCTCGATAATTCAGATAGCATTAAAGTGCAAAAATGGTGTTCGGAATCTGTAACAGTAGCTAGAGAAATATTTCGTTTAGAAACGCCAATGGCTCCACATGGTGCAGCTAAAATTGACGGGACTAAAATGCGTGTTAGTGATATCAATTTTCCTGAAACAGATGGCTTTTTAGTACTTGAAGGGGCTGGGGGACTACTTGTTCCAATTAATGAAGAAAAAGAATCACTTTTAGATATTTATAAAAAAGCACATTTACCAATTATTATAGTTTCTAGACATTATTTAGGTAGTATAAACCATACTTTACTTACTATAAATCAGTTGATAGCAGAACAGATGAAAATTGCTGGAATAGTTTATATCGGTGATGAAAATGAAGTTACAGAGTCAATTATTGAAAAATTCACAAACATTAAAACGATTGCTCGCATCCCACTGGTAGACGAAATTACACCACAATTCATAAAAGAAGAGTCAGAAAAATTCAAAGGATTAATTTATGAGTTTAATTGAACGCGATAAAAAAGTCGTATGGCATCCATTTACACAAGCACAAACTGAAAGAGATCCTTTACCTATTGTTAAAGCGAAGGGAAGCTTACTCTATGATGAAAACGGAAAGTCTTATATTGACTGTAACTCATCGTGGTGGGTAAATGTTCATGGTCATTGCCATCCGCATATAGCTAAGGCGATAAATGAACAGTTTCAATTGATTGATCATGTTGTTTTGGCAGGAGCAACACATCCAAAAGTTGTTGAGCTAGCAGAGAGAGTAATAAAAGTATTGCCAGGTGATTTTTCCCGTGTTTTTTATTCAGATAATGGAAGTACAGCTGTTGAAGTTGCAATCAAAATGGTTATGCAATATTGGTTTAACCAAGGAGTTGAAAAAAAGCGATTCCTAGCCCTTGAAGGAGCTTACCACGGTGATACTTTTGGAGCTATGAGCCTTGGTCAGCGTGGGTACTTCAATAAACCATTTGAAGATTTCTTTTTTCAAGCAGATTACATTGCTTTTCCTAGTGAAGATAAAGAGTCAGAATGCTTAAAACGTGCTGAAGAACTTTTTTCATCAGGAGAATTTGCTGGTGTAATAGTAGAACCTTTAGTGCAGGGAAGTGCTGGAATGCAAATGTATCGTGCTAAATTTTTAGACCAATTGATGGCGCTAGCAAAAAAGCATAACGTTTTATTTATCTTCGATGAGGTGATGACGGGTTGGGGCAGAACAGGTGAGCTGTTTGCGATGAATCATTGTCAATCTACACCTGATATTGTGTGCTTATCCAAAGGAATAACTGGAGGAACGCTACCACTCGGTTTAACTGTAACTAAAGAATATATATTCGAAGCTTTTTTAGACGATGATAAAATGAAAGCATTGTTGCACGGACATTCATATACAGGAAATCCATTGGCTTGTGCTGCAGCGTGTGCAACATTAGACATTTTTGAAGAAGAGGAAACAACTAAATCAATTCAAAGAATTTGTCAAAAACATACAGATTTCAGAAATAGAATTAAAGATAAATTCAATTTGCGCTCGCTCCGTCAATGTGGAACTATTTTAGCACTTGAAGTTGAAGTAGGAGAGGGGAGTTCATACTTTGCTTCAATCCGTGAAGAAGCAGTTGATTATTTTTACGAAAATGGTATGCTCCTTCGTCCTCTAGGAAATGTACTTTTTCTTAACCCGCCTTATTCTACAACAAACGATCAGCTGGATTATTGTTATTCAAGAATTGAAGAATTTTTGGAGATGAAAGCGAAATGAAGCGGATAAGTAATTAAGTTTATTGGGTTACTATAGGTTTAAGTTGAGTTTTGGATTAAATCTTGTTTTTCAAAAATATTTTACTGGGAAATATTTTGCAGATGAATCTTTATTGTAAAAAACAATATTGTTGTTATTAGTTGCGTCTAATGCCCAAGCAGTATTACCACTTCTTTGACTGGAAGACCAAAATCCTCCAATAAAGATAACATTCCACATATTTTCGTTTTGAAATATTTGTTCTAAATCATCAATACTAGGTAGAACCCAGTCTGAATAGCCATTATTTTCATATTCATGACATGATTTAGCAGCAAAACTTTGAGCAAAACAATTGTTTACAATATGGTTCGTATTATCTATAGCAGTACCTATTTCTGTTGAGGTATTCATTGGGTATGATTCGCAACCCCAAATGGAATTGTTTATGTGTGAAAAATCAGCAATAATTCCGTGAAATTCATTCTCAACATAACCAATATCCCCAGGTTTAAAAATATACACTATGATGCCCCCGTTGAGTGAATCACCTAATTCTTTTTGATCAGTAGTGATATTCAATATTTCACCGTAGTTTTCACCTGCTTTATTTTTACTAAATGCTCTAAAAAAGTATTTCGTACTTATAGTCAAGTATGAAGCTTTTATTATGAATTTTCCATTTCCATAACCAAAAGATTCATAATTATCATCAATACTAGGTTGATTATGTGTGCTCCAACAAATACCTCTTTCTGTTTTAGGGTCATTACCATCATCAATTACTTCTCCAATGAATTTCGCTTCCGTTTTATTAACCTCAGTTGCACCAACTGTAGAAACTTTTGGCGAAGAAACTTCATCGTTATTATGATTTACCTCTTTATTACATGATGTAAATAATGAAATAAGAAGCAATATTTTAAGTGTATTATTCATATTTCTGTTATTCATCTTTATGAAAAATTACCTCTTGAGCAGTGTTACAAGAATACCATTGATCGAAATTTGAGGAGTTGTATGATAAAACTAAATAGTTGTCATCTAGATTAAATGTACCGTTGTAAAAAATCTCGTAATTATTTGTATCTCTTATGTTTAAGATAAATTCAAAAGAGTTGTTATCAGAAACTTCTGTAATTGTCAATTCAGATTCATTATTAAAGCTATTAGTTTCATTACTAGTGGCATCAACTCTAACGGATACATTTGAAACGTTATAAGCTCCGTTTTTATCAGATTTAGATAACTTAAAATATTTTGGATAACGATTACATCCAAAGTTCTCACTTACCCAATCAAATTCAAAATAACCTTTAACTTCTCTACAGTCTTCTAAGTAGTCTCTTTTGTTATATCCTTCATCACATTGACAAGAGCCAGATGAACAACTTCCATTATTGAAGCAAACTACATCCTTACATTTTAATTTACATCCTGAAGGAATTATAAACAGTCCTAAAAGAAAGTAAAATAGTATTTTTATAAAAAAGTGATTCATATTTAAAATATAAAATAGCCAATTTTAAGATAAAAAGAAATTCCTGAACTCTGATCGATGCTTGACGATGAAGGTCTAATAGAGTTGTATTTGTTGTTTAATGTTGTAATATTAGACCCGTAATTTTTAGCAATAGTCCCTGTGTAATCCTTAGTTTTGGAGCTTCCATTTGAATTAAACTTAGTCAAGTTGTAGAAAACTGACCCGTCAATAGTCCATCTGTTGTTAATTAACTTTTGAATTCCAAAACCTAATTCAACACTGTTATAAAAGATATTACCTAACTTGAATGGAGCTACATGAGTACCTTCAACATAATCAAGTGGGTTAACCATTGAGAATCCGCTTTTAGAATTCATGTTTGCGATTCCTGCGATTCCTCGAGCAGATAAATAGAATCCATTTGGAGCTGAAATTAAATGGTTAAGAAAATAATAATTGAACTGAAAATTAAGAAAACCAGAATTGATTCTTGTGTCTTTTTCACTTTTCTTTAGTTCGTACTTATCGTTATTAATCTCAAACTCTTGAGTGAAATTATTAAACTCTCTTTCCCCTTGTATATAATAATTTTGTCTTAATTTAACTGTATTTATACCTAAACCAACAGTTATACTCATTTTTCTATGGAAAAAATATTCACCTTCAATATTTAAAGATAAAGGTTTGATACCATTAATAATAACGGCTTTCCCTAAAAACTTACGACCTAAAATACCATGACTTTGAGCATTAATTTCTTGATAGAAAAAACTGATTAAAAATATAGATAATATAATTTTAATTTTTTTACTCATTGAATATTTCAATTAAAGAATTGTAAACAACTGGATACAAGTTGCTTCTAGTTATTTTTTTGTTGATAAAATTTAATCTTCTGTAAATTATTTCAGACTTTTCTATATCTGCAAGAATAATGTAGTGAAAGCTTTTTCCTTTATTTGAAAAAATTCCAATAAAAATGACATATGGCGTATTATATTTTTCCGAAAAATCTAAGTAATCAGGTTGGATTTTGGGAGTTTGGACAAAAAACTTGCGGGTCATTTTTTTATCGTCAAAACTAAACATATATGGATCTTGATGCAAGTCACTCGAACGTATAATATCTTTTTGAAGAGGTACTAGATGGTTTAAGTATTCAGGTACTTTGTTTGATTTGAAGCTATCTGTATAAATAACTTTTTTATTCAAATTAGTAAATGCCAAATCCATAGATTCTAACAATTCCTTTTCTTTACTCTCTGAATTTTTAAGATCTTCATTTGAATCAAATTCGTAAAAAACAATAGGAAGAATTACTATATCATTTATTTGTTTTCTTTCATGTTCAAAATTTTTATCATAATCAATCCTAGCGTAGTTTCTACAAGAAAAAATTGCTAACAAGAAAAAAAGGTATGTTATGGTTTTAATAATCAAGTTCCTGAGAGTTTTCTATTGATGAGTTTAGTGTATTTTCCTTTTGGAAAATTCTTTTTGTAATTTGTCATAAATATACTTGAAGCTTCTTTTCCAAGGTAATTTTCAGCATGCAATACCAAATAAAAATTAAAAGTATCATCATTTTTCATTTTGTCTTGATATTTACTAACAGTGAAAAAGGCTAGTTTTTTCAAATCAGAGGAACTAATCTCCTTAAAATATTTTGCAGTCAACCAGTACATAGATCTAAAGAAAATAGGAATTTCATCTGCTTCATTATCCAAATCATTAATTTCTTTATAATATGAAATCCAATAAAGTGATTTATTCATCAAATTTAAAACGAATTTATTTTCTGGATAAAGATTTAATAAGTAAGAAGCATAATTAAATGCTAATATATATTTACCTGATTCAAATGCGTGATTTGCTGTTTCAAAAAAAGAAGCCATTTTAATTTTTTGAAACTTAATTTCTTCCTTTTCTGTTGCTTTAGCTTTTTCATTCAGCTCGTAATCTGAATACTTTAAAATTTCCTTTATTGCTACTATCCTTTTAGTAATAGCGGGATGGGTACTGTAGTTATCAACATCTCCTCTAAAAACAGATTGGTTGTCATTAATCTCAATTTTATTTAATTCTTCAAATTCATTTGTAACAAAAATATTAGAGGAGTCAGGGATGAATTCATCAGATTTTATAAGATTGTAGAAGGAAGTGGGTACCTCCTCTAAACTGGTGTTTTGAAACTCTAACTTACTGAGAGCATTCGTTGATTTATCAACATTGAATCTAGATAAACTTGTAAGCTTACTAATTGCATAAGCATCTGATTCAGATTCAAATTCCCTGCTGTGAGATAATTTTAAGTATAAAATTTTATCTTCTTCAGTATCAAAACTTCTCTCCTCCAACTGATTTGACTCTTTTTTAGATTTTAAAGCGTGGCTCTTGATGTAATGACCTACCTCGTGTGCAATAATAAACATCAATTCTTCTCTATAATCTAATATACTTATTAATCCAGTATTAATTAAAATTGTTCCGTCTGGAGTGGTAAAGGCATTTGGAGCAGAAAGTTTTGTTACATATAGGTTAATATCTTTCAATATTTCGGGATCATCATTGTATAAATCGTGAAGTAATTCATTAACGTAATCGTATATTTCTCCTTCATGAAGAATATTACCCATTTCAAATAACTTTTTTACCCCAGTTAAAGAGTTTTTATAGATTTCAAGTGCTTCTTCGTTTTTTAATATGATTTGATCAGAGGCTAATCTTGAAGCTGTTTCATCTATTTTCTTAAAATATCTTTCAGGAAACTCCTGTGTGTATTTTAATAATTGATAACCTTCAGTAGAGTCTTGTGCTTTTGTTAAAAATACAAGCAAAAAGAAGAAATAAAATGAAATTTGAAATTTATTCATTAAAGTAGGTCTTTCAAGTGCGCTAATTTAAGGTTTTATATTTTAATATAAAAGTTTCAGAATTTTAATTCTCTCACTTATCCCGGATACTAGTGATTAATAAATACAATACTTGAAAACATTTTGAATAATAAGAAATAAACTTTGCTGATTCATTGCAATATAGAGCTAATATATTTTTAGTAATTTAGTAAACGGAAATGTCGCATTTGCTAGTTGAATCTTCATTGTACTTTACCTATTGTGACTGTTTTGTTTTAAGATTTTATTTTTTGTAATTTAGTTCCCAAAACGGATATATGTTTATAATATCAACATACTTTAAAATCACTTTTATAATATTTTTTGCATTGTTTCTTCCTAAGGTTCTTTTTTCTCAATTAGAATTGCAGGAATATATGTGGAACACTAATGGGTCTGTGAGAGATATAGCTGAAGATACTGTAAATAATACACTTTATTTGGGTGGTAAATTTAATTATGTTGGAAAAACTATACCTTATGGAGTAAAAATAGACTCTACTTTGAATGTACCTGAATCTAATTTCCCTAATCCTAACGATGAGGTGTATGAAGCAGTTTCTGATGATAATGGTGGTTGGTATATAGTAGGGGAGTTTACTATGGTAGGAGATAGTGTAAGGAATAGATTGGCACATATTGATAATTTTGGACAGGTCACTTCGTGGAACCCAAATGCAAATGATCAAGTTTATGCAATAGCAAAATCAGGAGACACTATATATGTCGGTGGAAATTTCTCTTCAATTTCTAATCAAACAAGAGAGTATTTGGCTTCTATAGATGGGGTTACTGGAGATTTACTTGCGTGGAGTCCTTCGGTCAATAGTAGTGTCTGGTCAATAGAGACTTACGAAAATACTATATTTGTTGGCGGAAGTTTTACTGCATTTGATATATATGGTAATGTAACATCACCTAATATTTCAACAAATGGAATCGTGTTTAAATTAAAAGTTTATAACGATACATTGTTTTTAGGCGGGAATTTTTCAACAGTAGATGGGCAATTCATCAATAGCTTGGCCGCTATTGATTTAAACACAAACAGTTTAACACCTTTGAACTATAGTTTAACAGGAATTTCAACTACAATTTTTGATTTTACTAGGTTAAATAACTCACTTTATATTTGTGGTATTTTTGATGCTGTAGGAGGATTAAATAGAGATAATATTGCAAAAATAAATCTGTATTCTGGTGTTGATTCATTGTGGGAGTCAAATGCAAATAATGTAGTTTATTCAATAACTTCATCAAATAATAGGGTATATGCAGGTGGAGACTTTACTTTAGTTGGAAATCAGGAAAGATCAAGGGTCGTAGCTTTAGATACTCTATATGGAGATGTGTTGAATTGGAACCCTGGGTTAGGTAGTAAAGCCAATGATATTACACTATTTGATAGCTATGTTTACTTATGGGGTGATTTCACATGTGTTAACGGAGTTGAAAGAAACTACCTTGCAGCAATAGACTTGAGTACTGGAGAACCTACTTCATGGAATCCAAGTGCAAATAATCCTAATGTCAATGCAATAGCTTTAAATGATTCAATAATTTATGTAGGTGGGGAAAGTACGAGTTTTATAGGTACAAATGGGCAAAGTCAACCAGACCTAGCAGCTATTAATTTAGTCACTGGGGAATTATCTTCATGGTTTCCAGATGTACAAGGTGATATTTTTTCTCTTTTAGCTGTAGATAGTCTTTTGTACGTAGGTGGTAAATTTTCAAAAATTAACGGTATTGATAGATTCGATCTTGCTTCATTTAATTTATATGATAAGTCATTAACATCATGGGATCCACAGGTTGCAACATCTTCTGGAGGATATGCTTCTGTTATACACACCATCAAGAAAATTAATAACCTTTTGTATGTCGGTGGAAATTTTAGTTCAGTAAATGGTTACGCACGTGGTAACTTGGCTTCATTTGATATTCCTAGTCATAACTTAAGAAGCTGGTCACCAGGGGTGTATAACTCAATAAATCCTAGAGTGCATAACATTGAAGTATCTGATAGTTCCGTTTATGTTGGAGGTAATTTTAGCAATATAAATGGATATTCAAGAAGTTACTTTGGCGAAATTCACTCGATTAATAATGTTGTAAGTAGTTGGTCACCAAATCCTAATGAGAAAGTATATGCAATTTCTAAAAATGAAAACAAAATATATATTGGTGGGGATTTCTCAAGCTTTAATAACCAGCCCAGAAATAATTTTGTAGAAGTTTATTTAGACAGTAATAATTTGAGTAATTGGACAGCAGGGGTGAAAGGGAGAGTAAGAAAAATAAAAGCATCAAAAAATAAATTATTTATTGGCGGAGAAATTAATCGAGTAAATAATAAGGGAAGAAAGGGATTTGCTGTCTTTATTGATACATGTGGTTACCCTGAAATATCAAATGTTTCTTCCTCTGATAATAATATTTGCGCAAACACCTCTGTTACACTTGAAGTTAATAGCGGTGACTTAAATGATGCAACTCATTGGGAGTGGTATACTGGAAGCTGTGGTGGAACTGCTATTGGAACAGGTAGCTCTATAACTGTAAATCCTTTAAACACAACAACGTATTTCGTAAGAGGAATGGGAGGCTGTGGAGAACCTACTGACTGTAATCAAATTGAAATTGATGTAGTAAATACAAACGAACCTTCAGGTAGTTCATCACAAACATTTTGTATAGATGAAAATAATACGATTAATGACCTTTCTGTAAACGGTTCAAATATTCAGTGGTATTCATCCTCATCAGGTGGCACTTTACTTGCAGGCTCAACACCTCTTGTTGATGGAGAGACTTATTATGCAACACAAACGTTAAATGGTTGTGAAAGCGTTGATAGGCTAGCTGTAACAGTAAATATTTCTTCTGTTAACACAAACGTCACACAACAAGATATTACATTAAATGCAACTCAACAAAATGCTTCATATCAATGGTTAAATTGTGCAGACTATAGCCATATGCCTGGAGCTGTTTCTCAAAATTTCACACCAACTAGTAATGGTGAGTATGCAGTAGAAGTTACTTATAACACCTGTATTGATACCTCTGATTGCTTTAGCATTGAATCAGTTTCTACTGATGCACTTGAATTAGAAGAAAGTTTGGATGTTTTTCCAAATCCAGCTCATGAAAAATTAAATATTGTTTCAAGCAAGACACAAATAAAAGCTTATGAACTATCTGACATGCAAGGAAAGTCAATACAAAAATCTATTGTTAATAAAAATAGTACAGAATTATTACTTGCAAATTATGAAAGCGGTATTTACTATCTAAAGATATTTCTTGACAATAATAGTGTGATCAACAAAAAGGTAGTTAAGTACTGAAATTGAAACTGTTTAATCAAGGTTATTCTTTTGTTACTACTTTTAAAAATCTACCTAATTTTTTTCTGATTGATGCTTGATGATAAAAGAAACACCAACGGATATAATGTTTCCAATATTTCTTCGGATCAAAGGAATATAAGATGCGTTTATTGCAATCCCGTTTTCTTTCATACCGTAATAGTAAGTTCCTCCAATTTTTAAGAAATCAACGCCGTAAAGTTGTGCAGGTTTTACTGTGCCTTCTTCATAATTTACACCACCAAGTGTTTTTTGATATTCTCCGAAAAACTCTACAAAATGCTTAGTTGACGCCAAACCAATTCGAGCAACCAAAGAATAATGATTGTTTGGAGCTTGTATTTTAAAGTCTGGGTTTTCCTCAATCACCATGATTGCGGTTTCATTAGAAACTTCATCAAACCGAAAATGGTATGCACTTGTAAAATTAAAAAAGAATCCGTTATTAAATTTAAGCTGTGATATAAATCGTAAAGGAATCCTTTTTGCTCTTTGACCTATAGCTCCAGTTACATCAGGACGATAGTCAGATGCTGGAAATGAAACTCCAGCCGAAAATAAGTTACTCCAACTGGCGTCATTTTTAAAATTAAGTTCAAAGGCTTTGTATTTTAAGTGCAGTCCTAAATCTTGAAACTTTTTTTCTTTTCCTCCAAAAATAAACGGTAATGAGAAAATAAAATCTAATCGATCGTGTAGCCCGTATTGAGCAAAAGTATTAAACATGTCAGCACTGTACGGGAGATTGAATTCTTGATTATTTGCACCATAATAAGTGTTTGATCTACTGAAATTCATGCCAATTGCAACGTCAAGGTTGCCTTTCCCTTTCATGTATCCATCAATTGGTCCTTGGGCATAAATAACCTGACAAAACAAAATAAGAATAAATGATATTTTCCAGTTCATAGTTTATAGACGTATTAAAGTTAAAAATCTTTCATTTATTTTAAACTTTTAATTGTTGAACTCTAAAAAGAGTGTAATTAATGAACTTCTTTAGCAAAACGCCTTGCTTTATAGCTTGTATAAAATAGCTGGAAAGCATGATAAATCATAATTGGAAGTAGAAATAAACTTTGCGTACTTAAATCCGAGACGATGAGGGTGACAAACACAGATCCGTGAACTAAGGACTTTTTAGAGCCACAAAATAGTGCCGTAATGGTATCAGCACGATTAAAACTTAATAAACCTGAAATCAAATTAATACATCCGTAAACGACAAAGAAAAGTAAGATTATTAATCCAGATAAAAGGATGAATGTCCATAAAGGAACTTGTGTGAAAATACCATTTAAAAAAGCAGCTGAAAAACTTTTATAGATGATTAGAAAAATAATAACCTTATCGAACCAACCGATTTTAGCACTGTGTTTCTGAATGTACTTACCGATAAATCGATTTAGCAGTAAACCAATGATAACAGGAAGTAAAATTTGAAAAAACAATTGTTGCATCATCTCCAGTATTTCAATATCGTGGCCTGCTTTTTTCATAAAAAGACTCATCCAAAACGGTGTCATAATTAATCCAATAAGTCCAGAAATACTGGCGTTGAAAATTGCCGCTGGAACATTTCCCTTGCCAATTGATACCATAACAACAGACGACGAAACGGTCGATGGAAGTACCGCAAGGAAAAAAGAAGCTAACCATAAAGTGTGATAGGAACTCCCTTTTAACACTGGGTAAAACAACAACAATATCAATGGGAAAAGTAAAAAAGTAGTGAGTTGAATAATCAAGTGTAATTTCCAGTTACCAATATCTTCTTTGATTTTATTAGGATTTATTTTTAACCCGTATAAAAAGAAGATCCCTGTAATTCCCCAGTAAATGATTTTTTTTAATGGGAAAGCCTCATTGTAAGTTGATTTAAAAGGAAAAAAGTAAGCTAAAACTACCATCAACAAAAGTCCAACAACGAAAGTGTCAGGTATTTTTAATTTACTTTTCAATATATCTACTTTTTTAAGTTCAAGTTAAAAAAATGAGGAATAAAATTCTTTTTTAGTCAATTAATTCATTCGAGGAATGTATGGAAAAACAACTAAAAGAAGCAAAATATTTATGCTTCAAGCATTAAGCCTAATGCATTATCGTATATGTCTTTAGCTTCTTTAATGAAACCGAAATGCTCGTCATCAATTACCATTTTTCCTTTTGTAATGTGTCCTAGAAGAGTGAATGCAGTTTTAGAATTCATCATAAACTCAATAAAATCATCTTCGTGATCTTCAGAAACAGTTACGAGAACACGTCCAGCTGCTTCGCCAAATAAAAATGCATCTTCTCTAATCTCTGCATCAGTCACGATATCAAAACCTAATTCGTTTTGCATTCCCATTTCAGCAAGGGCTATAAATAATCCACCATCAGAAATATCGTGAACAGCATTCACGTATTTGGTTTGGATTAATTCTTTAAGTTTTTCTTGCATTTCATACTCCTTTTCCAAATTAAAGTATGGAGCAGGAGAAGCTTTTATACCATGATAAGAAGCTAAATATTCTGAACTTGAAATATCTTCAACATTTTCACCCAGAATAAAGATTAAGTCTCCTTTGCTTTTAAAATCAAGTGACATAACATTTTCCTTATCTGTAACTAAACCTATCATACCAATAGTTGGAGTAGGAAATACGGGTTCCTCTTTTCCAGCAGTTACAGTTTGGTTGTAGAATGAAACATTACCACCAGTTACAGGAGTTTTAAATTTCAGACAAGCTTCAGACATTCCTTTTATGGCGCCTACAAATTGCCAATAAGATTCAGGATTGTATGGATTGCCAAAATTTAAACAGTTTGAAATTGCACTTGGAATACCACCAGCACAAACTATGTTTCTGGCTGCTTCAGCGACTGCCATAGCAGTTCCTTGGTGAGGATCAGCATGAACGTAACGAGAATTACAATCAACCGTCATGGCTAAAGCTTTGTTTGTTCCTTTAATATTTACAACGCTGGCATCAGAAGGACGGTTGGTTGTCATAGTCTGGGTTCCAACCGTTGAGTCATATTGTTTATAAATCCATCTTTTAGAAGCTATATTTTCATGTCTCAATAAATATATAGCAACTTCTTTTAAGTCTTCGGGTTGTTTAACATTATCAATGTTGAACTTTTTATATTCTTGATAATATGCTGGTTCTTTGTATTCTCGTTCATATTGTGGAGCACCGCCACCTAATACAAGCGACTCACCAATTACATCGCCAACAATTGTATCGCCAACAAAATAACGAACGCGATCACTATCGGTAACTACGCCAATTTCTTCAGCGTTCAGATCCCATTTGTCAAATACATCTTTAACGATTTTTTCTTTACCTTTTTTCACAACAACAAGCATGCGTTCTTGAGATTCTGAAAGAAGAATTTCAAAAGGCAACATATTGTCTTGTCGTGTTGGCACTTTATCTAACCAGATATCCATTCCAACACCACCTGCAGCAGACATTTCGCATGAAGCGCATGTGATTCCAGCAGCGCCCATATCTTGCATACCAACTACTGCGTCTGTTTCAGCTAATTCCATTGCAGCTTCAAGTAATAGCTTTTCTTGAAAGGGATCTCCAAGTTGTAAAGAAGGCAAGTCTTCAGTTGACACTTCAGTTATATCTTTAGAAGCGAATGTAGCACCTGCAATCCGTTCTTTTCCTGTTGCAGAACCAACTATATAAACAGGGTTTCCTGGACCTGAAGCGGTTGCAGAAATCACTTTTTTAGTATCTATAATTCCAACAGAAAAAGTATTTACTAAAGGATTTATGTTGTAAGAACTGTCAAAGAAGACCTCTCCACCAACTAATGGAATTCCAAATGAATTTCCGTAATCACCTATGCCTTTTACAACACTTTTAACGAGCCGCTTTGTTCTTTCATCTTCAATATTTCCAACACGAAGTGAATTCAGTTGTGCAATTGGTCGAGCACCCATAGTGAAGAGATCTCTATTTATTCCTCCTACACCAGTTGCAGCACCTTGATAGGGCTTTGTTTCGCTTGGGTGATTGTGAGATTCGATTTTGAATACACAACCCATTCCGTCACCAAGATCAACAAGACCAGCATTTTCTTCATCCGCTTTCGAGAACATATGAGGACCATCTTTCGGTAAAGTTTTTAACCACAAAATGGAATTTTTATATGAGCAATGTTCAGACCACATCACACCATAAATACTGATTTCTGTATAGTTAGGCGTGCGTCCTAAGATTTTTTTTATCATCTCAAACTCCTCTTCTTTCAAGCCGAGTTCAATTGCTTGCTCTAATGTTGCTTCCTGTTGAATTGTACTTCCCATAATATCGATTGTACAGCAAAAATAATGAAATTGTCCGTGACAAGCTTTTGATTTCACACTTGTTTTTTAACATTAGTTTATTTGTTATCACTATTGTCCGATATAAATTGAGACCTCTCATTTCATTCGAGGTGACGCAAGGT
>JBBEBO010000026.1:0-7505 GCA_040882265.1 Brumimicrobium sp.
TTTGCTCGAAAAACGATTAAACTAACGTCATTCCGAACGATAGTGAGGAATCTTATTGAGTGTGGCAGAACTAAACTCATTAATCATTGATTATAAGCATGTAATAAAAATGCGTCATTGGTAATGAAATGAGAGGTCTCAATTTATAGATATACTACTTATTCATTTAAAAGATAGTAGAACACTTTTATTACTTGAAGTTCTTCTTGTGCTATAAGCACTTACAATTTTTAGTGCCTTATAAAACACCCTAAAAGCTAATCAAGCCACATAGATTTGTAAAGAAAAAATAAGAATAATCACCAAGCACAAACGATGGAATAAAGGAGAAACTACATGTTGTTTCCTTTCCACTTCGGTTTTTTGAACAACCAATTGTACTTTTTCTTGCTAAAGTCTTGGTTCCAAGGCATAGCATCCATGACGTAAACTACACCAAAGTGGTGGTGTAAGTAATTAGAATGGTGCGTAAAGAATTCAGGTGCCACACCAATTTTTGCAGCAGACCTAAGTTGAATTGCAATGTTTTCCTTAATAAACACATTAAAACCAACCCCAATGTTAGGCGAAAGCATGTGTCTCCAAATTTCAGGTGGTCGAAGTGTGTAGCTAGCTCCAACAAAAATAAAAGGATCCCAGTAAGGTTGTTCCATTAATTGACCAAATGCATATTTCCCATTAACGTCAAAGTTAAAGAAGAACTTTTGGTTATTAATATCTCTGTTTAGGTTGTTACTCGGATTATATCGATTAAAGTTCATAAGCGCTTCTAAGCTCCATCCGCCTTCTAAATGGTAATCAAAGCTTAAAGAAGTAGGCAAAGCAATCATATTCCAGTTGTCGGCAATACCAAATATACCGTCGTAAGGATTTCCGTCATCTTCAACTATATTCCAGTAAATACCCGCCATATAAGTATACGGCTTATCCCCAACATAAGTCTGCGCAGAAGCACTTCCTCCGATGGATAAGCAAAAAACTGAAAGTAAAAATACTCGTAATAAATTCATAAGCACAACTTACATATATAGTTATAAGATTTACAAAGTAACATAAAAAAAATAAGAATACAAGGATTAATAGTGATAATTTTGAATTTAGTATTGTTTTGAGATCTAGTCTTTGGTTATAGTTCAATATTCGTTAGTCTCAGTTCGATCAAGACGGGCGAATTTGATGTTCTTCGGTTCCATGATGGTTTTGAAGTTCCACCACACAAGTCTTGTAAAGGCGAAACATTATTAGTCGTGTATGCTATCCCGTATTTACTGGACTTGATCCACGGATTAAAAAGACATCGACAAAAAGCCTCTTGAACTGCAAACCGAAATACTTTACATTTATCTTAGGATTTTAGTATGTTTTGAAAGGCAGAATACGGAATACTGAACCGCACCTGTGATTGCCGAAGCGTGATTAGATTTAAGAAGTGTCGCACCTTCAAGATTCTGAAATCCATATTCGATATTCTGCGGTTCCACTTTTGTCTTGGGTGTTTTTGAACCGAAGAATGCTAAATACTGAACCGAAGTAAGAAGTGTCGCACCTTCAAGATTCTGAAATCCGTATTCGATATTCTGTTCCCTGTCAGACGCCAGGCTGGCTTTTTTTTGGTTTGTGTGCTATTTTAACCGAAGAATGCTGAATACAGAACCGTACTTGTACTTATCAAGGCATGAGTAGATTTGAAAATTATCGAGCTCGATACTCTAAACCAATTATTCACTAATCAACCTCCTTCACAATAATATCGTAAAAAATATCCTCATTTGGCTTTACTTTATCTACCAAACCTTTTTTTCCATACGCTTCTCTCGCTGGGATATGAATCATGAGTTTATCTCCATAGCGGGCGAAATGAAGCGCTTTGTAAAGTCCTGGAACAATATTTCCATCACCCATTACAAGTTCGAAGGGTTGGTTTCTTTGGTAGCTATTGTCATATCTAGGAGTTGACTCAGAGCTTACCCAGTAATCAATTACTACTTTATCCTCAAAGCGAATGGTGTCTCCAGGGTTTTTAAGTTGGTCAACGCGCCAAATACGAATTCCGTCAACTACTTTTGTTGGCTCTGCGATAGAAAGAACACGAATGGAAAGAATATTATTGGCATTTGGAGGAACAACTCCTTCAATACCTTTTTCTCCACGGGCATATTTGGCAGGCATAAAGACATCCACATCGTCTCCAACACGAAGGTGTTTTAGTGCAATATCCCAACCCGGTGTTTGCTGGTTCCAACCTACCAAGAAAGGAATGTAAGGCTTTTTAATCAAATGATTTCCATCATAAACTTTACCGTCCTCTACTCTGTTGCGATAATCGATATTGATTAAATCACCCTTTTTTAAGCGCTTACCATCTCCTTTTTTATACCATGTAATTTTAATGCCATTATCGAGTTCTAATATATCAACAGTGTCTTCCTCAACAGTTGCTGTTTTGATATTTGTAGAGTCTTTCTCTAATTTCTCCACTAAACTATCAGTTAGCTCATCATTTTGATTCGATTCACCTTTACTCTCGTTATCGCCTTGATCAGTTTTAACACCTTCAACATCACATGCTATTAAAAGTGTTAATAGCGTGATTGAAATAAATATTTGTTTCATTAATAAATTTTTAATAGTTCAATATCCACGACAAGTACTTGCAAAGGCGGGATTTTATTGAAATCTCCAAGTAAACCATGAGCGAGATGACTTGGTATAATAAATTTTGCCTTGTCGCCTTCTGAAAGGTATTTGATTCCTTCCTGCACACCCGTTTCTACATTGCTTTTATCTACTTTAAAAGTACTTACATTACCGTCGGCTGTACTATATAAAAGAGAGTCATCTAACATTCTAACCTCAAAATTAACATCCACTTGATCATCTTCCTTTGCTGTTTCGCCTGGTTGATCTTCATAAACCCAATAACGTAAACCAGAGCCTGTAGATTTCATGTCCCACTCAGGGCGTCTTTTTAAATAGAGTTTTATCGCGATCTCTTCTTCTTTAGTAAATTGTTCATTTAGTTTAGTCGACTGTTCTTGCGACCATGAATTCTTCTTTTCTTTCTTAGGTGCTTCTGATTCGCACGCTATAAAGACGAGTGCAAAAATTAATATGCAAATAAGTGTTTTCATTAACAAAATTCTGGTAATACTTCTTTAATTTTTTTTATTGCTTCCTCCATGTTTCCATCCCATTTTCCACCAGAAGCATTTGCATGACCACCACCTGAAAAATAAGTGCTCGCCATTTCATTGATTGGATTATCTTCTCCTTTTGAACGAAAAGAAATCTTAATTATTCCCTCACCTTCTATTAAAAAAATAGATTTTGTGATTCCTTGAATTGACAAACCTACATTCACAAGCCCTTCAGTATCGCCTTTAACGTAGTTAAACTTATCGAGCTCATTTTTTGTCAGACTTATAATTGCAACGTTATATTTTTCTAAAATCTCAAGTTTTTCGTTTGTAGCATATCCCCTTAAACGCAAACGATCTAAGGTGTTAGTGTCAAATACAGCTTCGTGTACCTTGTAATTTTTTACTCCGGCACGCATTAAACCAGCAATTACTTCGTGTGTGTGCGGAGTTGTACTCGGAAACCGAAAAGAACCACTATCGGTCATTATTCCACAGTAAAGTGGTTCACCAACGAGTTCATCTATCAAGTTCACATCACCAAGTGCTTCAATTCCGTCATAAATAAGCTGTGCTGTCGAACACGCTGCAACTTCAGAAAACTGAAGGTCAAAAACATCACTGGGGTATAAATGATGATCAATCATGATTTTTGTTGCTTTACTCTTTTCTAGCAGTGGTCTAATCCCGTTACCTACTCGACCGAAATCGTTAAAGTCTAGGCAAAAAATTGTATCTGCTTTTTGAAAATGTTCAGTTACAAGCTTCTCATGTTCTTCAAAATTCAGAATATCTTCAACACCACTGATCCAGTTTAAAAATGAAGGAGCTGGATCTGGATGACAGATGACAACAGATTTGTTTTTCTTTTTTAAGTATTGATAAAGTCCAACTGAACTTCCGATAGAGTCGCCATCAGGTGATTTATGAGCGACAATTACAATGTGTTTGGAATCATTAATAATCCCATCCAACTGAGCAGTTTTTTGCTCATTAAATGTTTGCATACAATAATTTACTCTCTTTTTTTAGTTAAAATCCAGTTTCGATTTCTTTTTTGTGTTCAACAAAAACGACAACGCATTGAACAAGTTTAGATTCCTCAACACCATTTAATTTCATCTTGAGTTTTAACTTTCTCGTTTTATCAGTTGAAAAAGACATTTTTTCATCTTCACTTAGTTTTTCACTATCAAAGAAAACAACCTCTTGACGTTTGTAAATGCTTCTACCGTTTTCTTTTACTTTATTTACTTCAGAACCTACCAATTGGAATTCAACATTTTCATCAGTAAAATCAGACACACCAGACATGATTGTAATTCTATATTTCATCCCACCGTGGGCAATGAAGTTTATTTCGTATGAATCGCCTGGGCGAAGTGCTCCTGTTTTTGACTGTGAGTTTTCGCCCCAACCATCTTTGTAATCTGCTTTTAAGATCTGAGAGGGGTCAGGACATTGACTTTGACTAATCGACCAAGTACTTGCTAAAATAAATATTGCACAAGTATATATTTTAATAAATTTAAACATAATTCACTATTTTATAATATGATTGAATCTCTGATTTCTTGTATTAAACTTTCCATTTCAGTATAACTTTCTTGTGTAAACAAGCAAGAAGAACCACCGTCTAAAACGAATGAGTTATCACTGTCACTTTCTTTAACGTTTACTTTAGTGTCGTTGCAATCTAAATTATCATAAGCGTCCAACACTTTATTTAATTTTTCTTGCATTTTTTTCACGTCTTCGTTTTCAGCGTATTCAGAAATAAAGCCAAGTAAATTCTCAAGTACATAGCGTTGATCAGTAATAGACTCTTGAATTTCAAATTCATTATCGTATCCACCAGCAGATTTAAACAGAATATGCATTGTTTCAATCCATGCGCCACTTAAAATTAAAGAAAGTTCCTTCCCTTTATCGTTTTCTATCATTTGATCAAATACTTTCAAATAATTATCAGATGAAAGTTCAAAAAGTTCTTCAGAGTTAGCTCCTATTTCCTCAACCTTTTTCAATAAGTCTTCACCGTAAACTTGAGTAATATCCAAATCGCGTCCCATTTCATCTAATGTTGAAACATAATCTAAAAAGACTTTTTTTCCTTGGTTGTAACGCATCATATAAGCAGCATCTGATAAATAAACACCAAAATTCAGTGCCTTTTCTGTTGATGTTGTATAATCTGACATACGAGAAAGCTTGTTTACATATTGAGGATCTACTTCACCTCCTAACATATAAAGTAAATCGTATTGCTCATTCGGTGATGGAATAGTATAAACCACCTCATTTTTTGGCTCGTCATTGTCTTCACCATTCATTTCCTTTTCAACATCTACAGACTTTTTCTCTTCTGTTTCATTTGAATTACAGGAAACCATGAAGTAAAACAAACACGTCGCTATTAGTATCTTATTCATTGTTTTTTATTTTTCGTGATGTTCCAAATTTACATTTTTTTTTTATACCAATAAATGAAGTACGGTTTTATTTTCAATTATCGTATGGTTTATCAGTCTTTTATACCCAAAACCAACTAACTTATAAAATCGATTTTAATTTTAAATCCCCTATCAATAAAGGACAGGTTGATTTTATGAATATTCTTATTATAACCTATTGAAATTATTTTTTTCAACAGTGTTCGGAATCTTATAAAGAGAGACAGAATTAAATTCCTTAACAACTGATTGCTAGAGTATAATAAAACATATTAGTGGTAATAAAGTGAAAGATCTAGGCTAAATACTTTCACATGTATAAATTTTAGATTATCCGCCTATTTTCTCATGGTAACCTCTAACTTTCGTTTCAAATTGATCAAAACTAGATGGAGGCAGGTTTATTTCACACTTCAAAGGTTTATTATCTTTTAGGTTTTCTTTTACAAATACTTTCTTTATACCTTTTTGATTTTCAACTATTTTGGAAGAATCCTTAAAGTAAAATGAAAGCGTGGGTGTTTTAGAATTGGTGTTTTTTTCAATCATACTAATGTTTGACCAATCTATTAATGTTTGTTTAATCAATTGCTGATTTATATAAAGTCCTTCTTTACTTATGGCCAATGAAGGATTTTTTTTGTCATTCATAAAAAACACAAGTACGATAGCTAGTACACCAGTAATACCCAATATAAGTCCCCACCAATATAGCGTTACTGGCCAACCCGATTGATAAACAACTCCTTTTATACTTTTTACCATATATGTATATTCGTCCCAAAAGAGCATTCCAAGAACAAGTCCCGTTGTAGCTAAAATCACTAAGATAGAAAGTGAAGTATAAACCTTTTTAATTTTACCAGCACTAGGCCAAACTTCTATTTCAAATTTATTATTCAAAGTTGTCATTTTCTTTTACGTGTTAATTCAATAGTGATATTAATTATTAATTTTATTTAAATATTTAGCAAAAAAAGCATCATCCATATCTCCAACGGTATAAGGAACCAAGGCAAATGAAACTTCAGCAGTTGTTTTAGGAGGAAGCTTTCTTCCTGGAGGGATAACTTCAATTTCTTTTCCTTCAAATGATTCTCCATACAATGGTTCAACTAAATCTTTTGGTTTATAAACTTCATAAACATTATCTGACCATTTATATTCGTTGACCTCTTCTTTATTCAACTCACCATTTTGCAAATCAGTTATATCTAACAGAACCAACTTAGTTTTACCGTCCAATATCAACCATGCATCATCGTAATCATTTTCTTCAATTGTCTCTGGATATAATATGCGTTGATAAAATTTTCCTTTGTCGTCTTCAAATAAGATATACTTTAAGGTATCTGTAGCATCCTCTTTTGAAGGCAACTGTAAAGTGTTTTCAGATTTAGAATTAAACGCATTAAAAAGGTACGTTTTCATAGGTAATTCCCTCCTTACTAATTGTCCAGGCAGCACTTTATTTCGCTCTATTAAACCATCACCAGTTTCATCAGCAACAATATATGTTAACGTGTCTTCGCTAGGATTATAAAAATTCACAAATCGAGTGATTGGCTTTCTAACTGGTTGGTCTGAAACAATTTCTTTCTTTGGAACCACTTCTATAAAAAATAAGAACCAAATACTTAAAACAAAGAAAAAACCGCCCCAAATAATGACAGGAATAAAAAAGAAATCATGTTTTTTCTTTCCTCCTTTATCCTCTTTAGATCCAAGAATAGTTGATAGTCCAATCAATGCCAACAAGATCCCTGAAATAAGTAAAGTCCATCCGAAATAATTATAGTTTCCTATTTTAGTTTCTCCATCTTCAAACCAATAAGAAACTATCCAAGCAGTAATAAAAAATAATGCATATCCGCAAGTTTACCCCTTAGACCGTAATTAAATTACGATGTAGTGC
>JBBEBO010000027.1:0-1303 GCA_040882265.1 Brumimicrobium sp.
GTATTCATAATCTTGAAGCCATTGGACATGGTTTTGACCGATGGTCTTGTTTTGGAGGTAGAAATTTTCTAATACAATATCTCATAAACCCTTTGCTCATTCTCCTCTAGATAAATCGTATCCTGAAATACTTCCGTAGTACCTGAACGTGTAACTTCCCAACGGTAGTATCTTCTTCCCATTGGGTAGCTTATGAAATTGTCAGACTCCACATTTACACACCCGTCATGCTCAGACATTAATTGACCATCAAGCATCTCTTGACCAGGAACTTCTCTACCGATATAATAAAGTTTCAAATTATCCCCTGGCCCCTGACAATTGACATTTTGAATTTTAAGTTTGAGTTGTGCACAAGGGGCAAGTCTAAAATGAATATCATTGGTTTTTTCTTTATTTATTGGATAGGATAAAGAATGTATATAACAGTAACTTTCCGGTAAACTAATAAATATGAAGTATTTGGCATTTCGCTTGTACTTAAAATCTATCATTAGCTTTCCTTCGCTGTCGGTATACCCTTCATAAACCGTGGTGTTCTCTTGATTCACATTTTGTGGATTCTCTCGAATATACACCAACTGATCTACATAAGGTGCTCCTGTAGCTACATTTTCTATATGAACTTTGATCATTGTTTCTTTCTTACATGAAAAAAGGAATATAATCGGTACTAAGAGTATTAAATATTTCATTGTACTACAATTTTTTCTACGTGTTTGTTATTGCCTTTTACAAGAGCTACAAAATACACCCCTTTTTCAAGCTGCTTATTTATGCGTGTTGTATTCTGTTTTATAGTCTCAAGGTACAGTTTTTTCCCGTAAGTATCAAAAATCATAAATTCCCCTTCAAGATAACCATCTGATACTTCTAAGGTAAATGAACCGTTATTTGGGTTAGGATAGACCCTTACTTTTTTGTCGATATTTTCTTTGTCGGTTATTAATTTGTTTAGTTAATTCAATAATTAAGTTCTATTAACCCATTTTGATTTTCATCTAAGTAGATTGAATCAGTGAAATAAAAATCATTTCCTCCCTTTATTCCTTTCCACTCATAAGTCACCCATCCCATAGGAACATCGAAATAACTTGGTGAATCGAAAGAATAGCAGCCTTCTCTTTTTGAAGACCAATTAACAGCAGGTTGCCCTAAAAATAATCTTCTGAATTGCATTTCATCATTAGGTCCCTGACAATTCACATTCTCAATTTTAAGTTTGAGTTGTGCACAGGGGGCAAATTCAAAAGTGATATTTTGATTTTTTTTATGTTCCAAGAAGATGGATTTTTCATTGTGC
>JBBEBO010000028.1:0-7390 GCA_040882265.1 Brumimicrobium sp.
CTCGTGAAAACAATCAGGAGTTTGGGATGGCTGCTAAGTCTGGAAAGATTTTGCGCGATGCTTTTCGTCCGATGATGATGAAGGCATCTGATCGTCGAGTGGTTTCTCGTTTGACGAAATTGATGTCTGACATCCGAAAGTTGGATGCGACAAGTGGACGTGGTGATCGATCTGTGGCGGTAGCAATCGCTAATCAGCCTGCAAAGGATGCGTTGAAGGATTTCAATTTCAATAAGCGTGCCTTGTTGAAAGCGATCTTGTTTCGGCCTTATGCGGTTGATAATGCAACTGGTGAGGTGACGATTACGGACCTTGTTCCTGTGAACCATATTGCTGCTCCTTCTGGAGCTACGCATATTGCGTTGACAGCTGGATGGGGGAAAGTGAATTTTGCAGACGGTACGTTTACGGTGGAGATGTCTCCAGCGACGAACCTTCCAATCGATGCAACGCAATCGAACGTTACGTTGACACCTCCGCAGGCACCTACGGGAACAGGTACTGATATGTACCTACTCATGGTTGAGTTTTTCCAAGAAGTAAATGGTAACCAATACAGTTTAAACGATGGGTTGTATAACGCATTGACTGTAATTGATGTTGCGTAAAATTGAAAAGCAATGAAAAAAGGTAAGAGAGTACAAGACTTTCTCGAATCTATCGGGAAACGCTGTCAAGCGGAAACACCGCCATTCTTTAAGAAATTACGCACGGTTGGATTGGTGATTGCAGCGGTTGGAACGACAATCGTTGCTTCACCAGTAGCCATTCCTGCAGCAGTTGTAACTGTTGGAGGGTATATGATTCTTGGAGGATCGATTATGACGGCGGTAAGTCAGGCAGCAGTCTCAGAGGAAGACTGTGAAGAAGAAGAGTAAACCCGAAAGGGTATTGTTGAATTTGTCTGGTATGATCCTGGACACAAATTGAAAAAATATGGAAAAAGCAGTAAAGCACGATTGTGCTTCAAGTGATCTAGTGTTGAACGTGCAAACACGTCGACCAAAATTTAAGGCAGGCGCAGACCTGTCAAAATCTGTAAATCTTGTGGATTTGGATTGGAATGAGACCATCGAAGGCGATAGTCTTGTTTTGGACCTGAAACTTCACCTACGTTCTGAGGGATGTATGGTGAAGGGAGATCCTGCAAGTACAACTAGCAAGTAAGTTGGTTTGGCCACGGGAGTGCTTTGGTGCTCTCGTGGCTTTTTAATTTTTATAACAATGGAACACACAGGCGACAATACTACAATCATAGGAACGATATCAGGAACACTGTTAAGTGTTGGTATTACTTTAGACACCCAAGATTATTTAAAAACGATTGTTCTAGCTGCAGTTGGTGCGGCTGTGAGTTTTGTTGTTTCTGTTGTTTTGAAGTGGGTTTGGAAGCGGGTTAAAAAAATAGTAACCAAAAAATTTTCTAAACTTTAATTAAAAACAATAGTTATAACCTATTTTCAAAAAAGCCCCATAATTCCTAGGGTTTGATCCTATATAGAAGCTGTCAGTTGAAAAAGAGGTTGCTGAAAAGGTAAAACTACAGGATAAAAATACTTCATGATTTGAGAATTTTTTACCAAATCCAAGATCAACGAGACCTGCAAAATCGAAACGATTAACATCTTTTGTTATTTTCACTTCTTGACTACCAGTTATTTCGAGATCTGCATTAAACATTGGTCTGTCCTCTATTGCAGTTAATAAAAATCTATTGGAAACTCCTAAATATCCAAATCCAAAAAAATTATCGCCAATTTTTTTCCCTACCCTTAAAGGAATGGAGATATAATTAAAATCTAAAGTACTCGTGAACTCAGAAACGCTCGAACTATCAATAATTTGACCAATTATATTACTGCCCATTGAAGTATAACTTACACCTACAGATAATAGCAGGTTACTCTCTGTTTCACGTTCAAAACCTAAATAGTAAATGTCTCCGAACTTAAATTCTTGATTGGATATAACCGAAGATTTAAAGCTTGTAATGGTGGCTCCACCTTGTATTGACATTTTGTTAGACTGAGCTATAGACTGCAATACTGATAGCATAATAAATAAAAATAACACAAATTTGTTTATCATAATTTTAAAATTTAAAACTGTAACTAAATGAAGGAAAGAAATTAAAAAGACTACGTTGATATAATTTTAAGTCGCCCTTTACTGACGCTGTACCTCCATTCCCATTCGTTACATTTTCAGTTTCATGTTCATAATAGTAGTAATAAGGATTTTTTCTATTGTACAAGTTGAAAATACTGATTGACCAAGTACGTTCTCCCCATTTTTTTTCTTTTGTATGATTAAATGAAGCGTCTAGTCTGTGGTAATCTCTCATCCTTGTGTTATTAATGTTATCAAAATGAAATATATGATCCCCATCATGAACATAAATTTCGTTTGCCAATGTTATTGGATAACCAGATCCATATTCCCAAGTTAAAGAAAAATTAACCTTCTCATTTAAATCATAAATCGCAACAATATTAATACTTAAAGGCCTATCATATTTAAATGGAAAAACGTTGCCTTCATTTAAATTGTCGAATTGAAGCAATGATCTTGAATAGGTTGCGCTAATCCAACCGTGTAAATCACCTCTTTTCTTTTGTATCATAAACTCTATACCGTAAGAATGATTTTTTCCATTCTTTTCAACCGTTTCATCCCAAGATTCTACTTGTCCAATTAAAGTTTCACCTGGTCTAAACTGGATCATATTATTGGTATTCTTTATATAACCTTCCAAACTTAAAATGTATTTATCTTTATTTACAGATTTATATAATCCAATAGAATGCTGCACCCCCCTTGAAGGAGGAACTTTGGAGTTAGTGGGCATCCAGTAATCAGAAGGCAGTCCAGTACCAGAATATGCTAAAAGATGTATATACTGGTTCATCACAGTATAGGAATATTTTAAAGACCATGATTCATGAAAATTGAGACTACTGACTAGCCTCGGTTCAATATTATTATAAGTCGTATTGTCTAAAATATAGTTTGTATAACGAATTCCTCCTTTAGCTGAGAACCAATCCAAATCAATGTTGATTTCGGTATATGCACTATTCTCTAAAGCGTCCATTTTAGTGTCATTTGAACGAACCAAGTCCTCAACATTGGAGCCTGATTGTTTATAATAAATATCATTCGGTGTAAAACGATGGAAAATTGAATTTATTCCAAAATTCAAATCTATTTTTGAACTAATAAAAAAGGAAAAATCATATTTAAAACCTATGTCTCGAACTCCAGTAAACAGTTCATTATAAATATTTCTGTTAGATGTGTCAGTCTTTTCTTTAAACTCAAACTCTTCTATGTATGAATAATTTGTATTGTATAATGTCATATTACTGAACATTCTAGATCCAAATTTGTGATTCCACTTCAATGCCACCATTGTATTACCCCATGATAAAGTGTTTTTAAGTGATGGTGAATCTTTAGTTTCCCCGCCAGATTTGACTTTTACTTTGTCCCTACCTCTATAAAAGCTTAAAAACAATTTGTCCTTTTCTGAAACACTCCAATTTACTTTTGCATTAAGGTCATTGAAATTATAATTTAACCCATTTCCTATTATCCTGAAAACAGGAATTGGATTTATTCGCCCTGAAACAACAAACGAGGCTTTGTTTTTTAAAATAGGTCCTTCTACAGCAATACGAGTTGATAACAATCCAACTGCCCCTTGAGCACTGAATTTCTTGGAGTTCCCTTCTTTCATTCGAACATCTAATACAGATGACAATCGACCTCCATATTGAGAGGGAAATCCACTCTTTATGAGTTTTGTGTTCTTAATGATGTCAGAATTAAATATTGAAAAAAATCCTCCAAAATGAGAAACATTATATAGAGGGACGCCGTCTAAAAGCATTAAATTTTGTTCGGCTCCTCCACCCCTAACGTAATAATCACTTGATCCTTCACCTCCTGATTGAACACCTGGTGTTTTTTGATATGATTTTATTATGTCGACTTCTCCAAATAAATTGGGCATCCTCTCAATATCCTTCATTGAAATTGAAGTCACTCCCATTTCATCTTTTTTAACCTCACTTTTATCAGCATAAACATTTACTTGATCGTAGCTTGTAACCTTAGGGTTTAGGTAAATATTTAATGAAATCGCTCCTTTTGATTTAGATAGAGGAATAATAGTATCTGAGTATCCGTATGCCCTAACTCTTATTATCGAATCGGAGGGGGTGAGCTTTAAACTATAATATCCATACTCATTTGTAGTGGTACCCGTTTTTGAAGGAATACTGAAAATAGTACCTTCAATTATACTTTCATTGCTGCTTTTATCATATAAATAGCCACTGACAAAAATATGTTGACTACATAATATAAAAGGAAAACAAATGATGATTGATAAAATTGCTGCTCTTATCATAATCAACTTTTACAATTGAATCGTCCGTTTAGGGAAAAAGTATATTTCTTGATCATGTGTATAAACACCAAAAGCACCCAGACCATTTTCTATGTTGGTATAAACATTTTGTGGTTCTGACGCACCTAATAAGAAGTTTTCACCACTATTCAATAAATATTTTCTTTTGCTGGTTTTAAATGAATAGTACTCCTTTGTTACATTTCTTAAGTAATAGCTTCTAGTGCTATGTTCAAACTCAATTGAATTGTCGGTTTTAGCACCTCCTATTATAAAATAAAAACGAACAGACTTCTCCTCCCCATTAAAAGTTTTATCACTGAATAGTAGTGACTTTTGTTCAAAAGTGTATTGATTCGTATTGATTTCACTAGGGTAATGATTTTCTCCAGTAATGAAGGTTTCATCTGTCTTTATTCGACTTGGAATTAATTCGTCATTATATAGGCCTGGATAACAAACCATCAGTTCATAAAAGTTCTCTTCTGATCCAGGGTCTTGAAATGTTATAGTCCCCTCGGAAAAGATCCCAGATCCCTCTATATAATGAGAATAGTATACTGAAGTATCTATTGAAATAATATCAACTTTACTAGGCATTTTAGAAGAACTAGATATCTTTTTTTCATTACGCACTACTTCAAGAAACAAATTATCTCCCGGTTCAGGTAAGTCATATGGTGTTTCGAAAAGTTCGTAATACCCCTTAGTTGAATTATAATATATTGTATCGTAAGTGAAATTGTTTTTTCTCAATATAACTTTCGCATCAACAATGTTATCTATTGGATCATCGGTAACAGATGAGCTTAAACCAAGAACAAGTTTTGCTGGAATAAATTGTGGCAAAATAACCCCTGGACCAGGAGTTACTGAATCAGGTTTGTTTGTTACTTCCGATCTCACAACTAATCGAGGCTCTGCTTCTTCTAAATCAATCTCTATTTCTTTTGAACAAGAAAATAATACTGTAGAGATTAGAATAGCAAAATATTTACTCTTCTTCATGGATTTTTCTTTTTAGGATATCAAGGATATTAGGTTCATCGTAAATTTTATTGTTAATTATTAACGTTGGTGTGCTATAAATATTATTCGACATTATTATTTTTCTATTTCCATCCAAAACATTATAAGTATCGGCAGAAAAATAATCTCTTTTGAATTTCTCAATGTCTAAGTTTAGCTCACTCGCAAATTCAAATATAATAGAGTCGCTAATAGTACCGTCTTGAACCATTTCAAATACGAAATCATTCATTTCGTTAAATTTATTTTGTACACCTGCTGCAATTGGAGCATTGGCAAATTTTAATATTCGATCACTGAAATAAACAAATTTGAAATTTAAATCAAAATTACTCTTTCTGATTAATCTCATCAGTTTTTTATGAAAACTGTAACAGTGTGGACATTCATAATTAGATATAATTACTACTTCTTTGTCTTCATCATTGCTAGGCGATAATAAATATGAACTCGAGAGTTCACCTAAAAAAGATTTATGAAATTCTTTTTCTAAAAATACTTCAATGTTCTTTTTTTTAATCAGATTCTTTCCCAACATTGTTTTTTTGACTTGGTATTCTGCCGTTTTATAAATCCCTCGTGCTTGTGAGCTATCAATGTTGACTATTTGATCATAATTATTCCTTTTTAACTCTATTTGAATTAATGAATCTGCTTTTGATGAACTGAACTCTTTAATTAAGTCATAGGAACTCATACTATTTTTTTTTGCTTCCTCTTTTATTAGAAAATTGATTATTTCCTCTTTTATAGTATTTATTTTTAATTCATATACTTGGCTTGCAGTAATCGAGTCGAAATATTTCTTAGAATAATTTTTTCCATCGAAACTAGCAATAACTTCTATTTTGTCTTGTTCACTTTTTAAGTCACTTTTGCAACTAAATCCAATAAGGCAAAATAATATTGTGAATAATTTAAGCTTCATGATATAGATAATTAAAAAAAAACAGGGAGTGCTACCTCCCCATAATTAATATAACAAGTTATATTTCTCCAATCTTATAAGATTTGATATTTAAATTTCTTTGCCAAATATACTCGGTACCAACTCTACTTGGAGGTATCTGAACAACCTTGCAGTTTGCACCGTCATAACCACTGCCTGGTTCGGGCGTCCAAGAGCAAGTTCCATCTGAAGTTGTATACATAAACCAAACACCTGTAGATCCTCCGTAATTATATGTAAATGCATTTGATCCTGGAGGAACAGTCCCATAATAACATTCTCCAAAAACGTTAATATTATATGACCCTAAAGGACACTCTTGCGAGTAAGCAGTAGATGACATTGTAGAAAAGTATACTTTATAATTAACATAGTTTTGTCTCTCATCTGGATTTAAAGTCATCTGCCTTCTGTATCCACCGTTTGAACCAAAATTGTGATCATGGTAATAAGGATAAGGAGAGCTTTGACCTAATATCCACGCGTTAACACCACCTACATCTACTGTCTGCCAAAAATTCCACCAATTATTTTTATATTGATATCTTAGCATGAATTCATATCCGTGACCTAAGTGAACCGCCCCAATTAATGTTGTAGAACTGGTTTGGAAGCTTACTGGAAAAACTGAAGGAATATAAGCCTTATTATCACTTTTAGATTCCAAACTCAGTGAGAAGTAATCGTTTCCAGACTTGATATTTTGCCTAACGACCTCTATAACCAATAAAGGCTCCGCCTCAATATCACCCTGAAAATCTGCGTCATCAACTGTAGGTCTATTCTCTGAAGTTTTGTTTGATCCATTCAATATATCCTCAACCTCCGAATCAGATGCATTTAGAATGAAATTATAATTCTCAAGAGTATTATTTAATGCTACTTCGTCATCTGAGTGAATTGCTAACATGACGTTATTCTTGTTAGTCTCATCATAAACTATATGTAAGTTCAATTAGTAAATGCAACAAAAAGTTTAAAATGAATGGAAATTGAGA
>JBBEBO010000029.1:0-7383 GCA_040882265.1 Brumimicrobium sp.
ACCAGTAAAAGATAGGAAACTATAGTTTGAGGAATGATATTTTATTTGTTTGGTAGAGCGAAAGCTCGTAAAGCGAAAGCTTCTTTCGGTGCGGGTTTTAACCCGCATCCTAAAAATATTTCGAGCCTCCTTTTCTTAGCCGTTTTAACGGCTTCCCAATGTCCACTCTCTGTGTATCTCATTAAAATCAGTAAAAAATTCAGTTTCTTTTCTTATATTTTAAGTTATGAAGCAGTGGATTTTATTCTCTTTTTTCTTTTTAGGCGTTCATTTTTCAACTAATGCATGTTGTGGAGAGTATAATGAACGTTATGTTCCCCTTGGTCAATTGGATGAAGAATTATATATGTTAGAAATAAAATTTCACAGAAACTGTCGAAGTGAAGGAGCTCCAGGTATGCACTTTGATAATCAATTCTTTATCAAAGGAGTCGTGAATATACTCAAATACCAGAATGAAAATTTCGCAGTTGTTGATACATTGCTAAACTTTCATGAAATAGAGTGCCACTGTATTTTTGAAAATTACACAGAGAAAACGAATGTAGATTCGTTGCTAAATAGCTACTATAAACTCGCTCTAACCAAAATGGAGAAGAAGCCGTCATTTGAAAAAGCTACTCAGAAAAGCATATACTTTAATGATTCGACAAGTTATACATTGTTAGAGACAGATACAGCAGTCTGGTTTGATTATAATTCAGATCGCAATTACATATATAAAGAAGACAGCATAAACCTTTGGAAAAACATCAGTACACAAGAACCCAAATTAATTTCTGAGAAGCGCCTGTATACAACGAAAAGTTTCAACATTGAAGTAATCCAATTGTCAAGTGAATTTATTTCACAAGAAGCTACAAGTAGAATAGAGCATCGCTTTTACAATGGTGCTGCTTTCTGGACACACAAAAGTCTTTGGCATGGTGTCAGGAGAGATGTGATTTATTTGTATAGGTAGGTGGATAGTTTTGTAGGTGTGAATATTCAGAACAACTCTATTTAACATAATATTAATTATAAGACAATTGAGTAAGTTTGCAAAATAACCGTAAAATAAATCCTTCCTAATCATTTCCCTGATTTCGCACCCGCTCCAAATAGCAATCCGGACACCAAGTTTGTGAATAAAGAATAGATTGCGCTTTCACCTCCCATACATGTCCTTTCGCACATTCAAACTTCATTACTGAGTTATTATTTTGATAAGTATTTGTAAGACACTTTCCATTTTTTTTCGTTGCGTAATGATGTATTTTTTTCAACGCTTTTATTTCTCTTTTCCTATCTCTTTCAATGGTGTTGCACTTGCTGCACCAATTATCGGCTGAAAGATCTCTGACGCGTGCCCTGCTTTTTTTGAATTGATGTCCATTTTTACATTCCCATTCCAACAGAGCGTCTTTACTGACATAAGTTGAGGAAAGAAATTTACCTCCACGTTCTTTCGCCCATTTTTTCATGAGTTCGAACGACTTTATGCGACTTTTAATTCCACGGGTTTGCAATCGCTCCATATTACATTCCGGACACCAAGTTTGAGAATAAAAAATATGGTGCGCTCTTGTTTCCCATACATGACCTTTTGAACATTCAAATTTCAGGGCTGTGTCAAGATCATTATATGCATCTGAAAGAAATTTTCCGTTTTTTTTAGCTGCATATTGATGCATTTTTTTTAGTATTTCTATTTCTCTTTTTCTCTTTCGTTCTAAACTAGTACATTTAGCGCACCAATTATCAGCAGTAAGTTGTTTGATATAATCTCTGCTTTTTTTGAATTGATGTCCATTTTTACATTCCCAAATCAACGGATCTTCGTTACTGATATAAGTTGTGGAAAGACATTTGCCTTCACGCTTTTTAGCCCAGGTTTTCATGAGTTCGAGTGATTTCGATCGTTCTTCATTAGTCTTACACTCCAGACACCACATTCCACGCTTTACCGCCTTTTGTGTTTGTTTAAATGTGTGTCCATTGGCACATTTCCAAAGAAGTTTACTATATCTGCCCTTAAAACTCTTACTTAAACAAACCCCTCCTTTTTCGAGTGCCAATTTTTTCATGTCATCGAGTCCCAGTTTGGCTAATCCAGCACACTTTTTGCACCAAGTTTGTTCATAGAATATTATTGTCGGAAGCACTTCCCACTGATGTCCTTCAGCACATTCAAATTTTACCCTAGTCTTTCTGTTGATGAATTCAGTTGAAAGACATTTACCTCCTTTTTCGACTGCATACTCTTTTAACCATTGGAGATGTTGTTCAGGAGTCTTTCTCTTGTTACATTGATTACACCAAGCACCTCTTGAGACTAAAAAGGGACTCATATCAAATGTATGCCCCTTTTTACAGCGCCAGGCATGATCTAACATTGGATCAGTGAATTCTTTGCTCAGGCAATCCCCCTCACGCTCTGATGCTAATAATTCCAAATCATCTAAGGAACGAATTTTCATTGTGCTGTTTTTTGAAATTACAATATATGAAAATATTAGTAATTTATTGAGGAGTTTGGGTTTCTAAAACCACTAGTCTATTCTGAAAAAAGAAGCTTTTTAATCAGGGATATTTAACATAATGTAAATTAATTAAAGTGTAATCCGTATAATTAAGCTGCTTATAAAAGCCATATTAATCTAAAAGTTGTAATAAGTCCTCTACTTCATCATTTCCTGGCCATTTACCAACTACTTTATTCAATTTTGTCCCTTGGTATCTATAGTTTGAGATAGTTGTTGTGAATAATTTTACCATCCAATTGAACCCATCATATCCTCAACTGTATCCGATAATAATTAATAATTAAAAAACAACAATTATGAAATCAAAAATCATAGTACTAACAGCAATTTGCTTCACATTAAATTTAAATGCACAACGCGGATACGGAATTTCCAGCGCAGCGTATGCATATCATCACGGCGGAAATGGACGCGTTTTATCACCAGACTATATTGTGGAAGAAGAAATTTTCAACTATCACACCCACAAGATTGAAGCTGCTAATTATAACGATCCAGTAAAAATCTCTCATCAATGGGGAAATGATAACGTTAATTCAAAGACAGACGAAATGATCCTGCAAATAGGGATTTCAACGCATCGGGCTAAAAATTTGGACAACATCCCTCCTGCTAACCTGAGTCTGGTGGTTGATGTAAGTGGTTCTATGAGTGGAGATCGGATTGAAAAAAGTAAAGAAGCGATGAAAGAATTCGTAAAACAACTCAGATCGACAGATCAGGTGTCTCTCGTTTTATTTGGAAATCAAGTTTCTATACCGTTTAAAAGTCAAACCATTGGTGATAAAAAGAAATTACTAGAGGCGATTGACAACATTGAGATCAATGGCAGTACAAATGTCCACTTGGGAATGAAAGAAGGATACAAGCAAGTGGCAAGTACCTATTTGAGCAATGGAAATAATCGTGTAATCGTTTTTTCTGATGCTATGGCGAATACAGGAATCATTGACCCGAATGAGATACTAGATGATACGAAAGTGTATATCAAAGACATAGACCTGACATTTATCGGTGTTGGTATGGCTTTTAATCAGGATTTTGCGCGCCAGATCAAAACAAGGCTTCGTGGTCACATGCACTTTGTACAAGACAGCAAGGAAATCACTAAACTCTTTAAAGAGGAAGTAGAACAGTTTCTAGCGGCTCCTTACGGTAAAGATGTCACGCTGTCTATTGAAATACCGGAACAGTTAACCTTGAGTAAACTTTATGGGTATGACGCTTCCATCTCAGGAAATAAAATAGAATTAGAACTCGACGATTTGCAAGGAGGGCTCACACAAATATTCGTGCTAAAACTAGAACGAAATCAAAATTACTCAGGTGATATTGATCCTGTGAAATATGGATTAACATTTGACAATCATAATGGTAATAAGGAAATCATAGCGGAAGAATCTCCTAAAATCGAAGTTTTACCGAATAGTGACAGATACAATAAACTCGAAAATGATGAAGTGAAGAAAAATTACTGTATCGCATACATGGCAAGTCAATTAAAAGAAGCGTGTATTACTTATAAGAGTGATAGTGATGAAGACAAATATTACCAAAGAATTAATCAAGCTTTGGCTTCAATTGATTCAGAGTACAAGACGTTAGATGCCGATTTAAAGTATGTCTATGATCTTTTATCCAACCAAACGGATTCAAGTAAAGTCCCTAAGAATAACTTGGCGTTAAATGATACTTTTTAAATTTTTAAAAGCCTGCTTCGGCAGGCTTTATTTTTATTTACTTGTTCCAGATTTCGAGTACTACTTCTGCCCTATTTCTTTATATAGTGATAGAACTTCGAAAACCCGTAGAAAAAGAACCTTTAAATTCAAATGCGTTTGACCAAGCCTTGATATCCCAGGGCAAACTCACACTTTTTATATTTTTGGTTCATCAAGTATTCCGTACCTACGGCACTCAGGAACATCATCAAGTTTTTAGTCAACGGCATTGCTGCCGTTGTTAAAAGCTGTACGTCCGTCACCTGACGGACTCAATAAAAAAATATACTTTCATTATTACAGATACGAACCAAGTCCGTCACTTGACGGACGATCAGCTTATTGCGATGGCTGATAAGCCGTCTATTGAGAATATTCGTTGTCATTATCTGAATGCCGTAGGTATGAACAGCAATATGCAGTAGTTATTCCATTGATTAATAGTAGTCTATAAGTATGAACACCTCAATTAGGTTATAATTAGCAACCAAAGGTGAAAAAGTATGAGTTTGCCCTGTGCTTGATATCCACTCAAAACACAAGTCTAAAATTTTTATTTACTTTGCATCTCCAATTTATTTAAAAATATACTTATGCAAGCTAACTTTAACAAAAGCGTGGTTAAATTCACAGTTATTTCGACTTTAATTTTTCTGAGTACAGGTTGTGCAACAATGTTTTCTCCGAAACGTCAAGACATCACAATTCGAACGAACGATCCAGAAACAAAAGTTTATATTGATGATTCATTAAGATTTGAAGGTGACTCTGAAATTATAGAGTTTGAAAAAGATATGAGAACTCATCAGATTGTCGTTAAAAAAGAAGGCTATGAAGATGCACATTATACTTTAATGCAAACAAAAAAGTCTCCGCTTTTTATAATGTCTATCTTTCCTGGTGCACTCCTCTTCTACCCTCCTTTTTATGATATTGGGAATAAAGCGCAGAAGTATGAAAAAGAACCTAGGGTTTATGATGTAAGTAAAACTCCCGTTGTGGAACGAACAGAAGAAGACAAGTATATCTTCATCAATAAAACATCTTTTGATGTAGACCGAGAAAATATAGCTGTCAAAAATATTAAATGGAGCCACTTTTTAGAAGATTTTGATTTTCATAGAAATAGAGCTCGAAATTTATATGTAGATGAGGAGAATATAAAGTTAGAGAATACTGTTTTTACTGAAACTTTAAACGAATTGCTGAAATCTAGAGGTTTTACTGATACAACAGAAACACTTTGAAAGAATAAATCAAACACCTTATACATTGATGCTGAAGTGAATAAATTTTCATTTTACAAAGTGTTTAAGGCGTTTTTCAATGTGCCTACTTCAAATACATTTTCTATTGGTGAGATGAAAATAACATGGATTATTCGTGATGCGTATAAGAAAAAACTTTTTGATTATGAAGATGTTGTACTTACGGGGGAGTTTGCTAATTCAATACTAATTAACGTATATAATGTTCCAAATGGTTATAATAAAGCGCAAAGTGCTAATAGTGATATATTTGAATTAATAATAGAAAATGCTTTTCAAAAATCACTTTCAAACTTGATGAATTCTGAAATCATGAAAGCTGTTCGGAAAATTGACAAAGGTTCGTCTGATTTTGAAGAGTTAGCATTGTTAAAACCAACGAATATTGCTTCTTCTTTAAATGAAGGGATGAAGTCTGCAGCAACAGTAAAATTAAATAAAGGTCATGGGTCAGGTTTCTTTATAACTAATGATGGTTATCTTTTAACGAATTACCACGTTGTAGCCACAGCTGAAGATGATGAAATTAAAGTAGTTCTAAATTCAGGCGATGAATATCCAGCAGAAATTGTTAGGGTAAGTGAATACGATGATTTAGCCTTATTAAAAATTGATTATGAAAATAAACATAGTTTTAACATCGATAAAACGATTACTCCTGAAATTGGCGATGAAATTTATGCCATTGGTACGCCTTCAAACATCGGTTTAAGCCAAACTTTAAGCAAAGGTATTATATCTGGCCAACGTAAAAATGATTCTGATCAAACATTTTATCAAACAGATGCTAGTATTAATAGTGGTAACAGTGGAGGACCTATGGTTTCTAAACAAGGGGATTTAATTGGTATTGTTAATGCTAAACTTGTGGGGATTGGTGTTGAAGGTGTCGGTTTTGGTATTCCTCTAGATAGAGCAATTAAATCACTTAAAATTAATTATATCAAGTAGTTTTATTCTGGATCAGTCTCAAAGGTTGGGATAGGGCATTGAATTGCGTGAGATGGTTGTATTTTATCGAAGTAAGGACGAACCATAAAACATATAAAAATAGAATGAGCAAAGAATACTTTTTGGCGTGATTTCTTCCTTCGACATTTTAAATACTTAAATTTAACCTGCATTATTCATGGGTTTTCGTAATGAAAAGTCAAAATGTCAATAGATTTGGGAAGCACAGACATTTTTAATTCTCAGAATTGCAACCCACTTTTGGGGATTGAAAATTTTGAGCATTTCCAAAGGTAGCAGCCTGTCCGACCTTTGGCGGAGCAGTTTGGCTTTGGAATAGGAAATTCATGAATAATGCAGGTTAAAAGCTCAGGAACCGAAAAAATCACGCCAAAAAGGATTGTTAGTTATCATTTATAACCCGTGGACTAAAGCCCACGGTTAAGGATATAACGCCTTTACAAGGCTTTCTTATTTCTTTATTGGATAAGCCAAAGAAGATAGTTTATTCCTTCACAAACTTCCCATTAAAAACATTTCCATCTTTTCCAATCATACGGATCACATAAATCCCTTTATTCAACTGCTCAACATTTATTTGATTTAACGCTTGACCATTTTCTTGAATTACCAATTCTCCCAAATAATTAAAAACAGAAATCTTTTGAATTACTTTATCTGATTGAATATTCAAAATTGAGTTGGTAGGGTTGGGGTAAATGCTAAAATCATTTTTGGTTTCTTGGTTAAGACCAACGTCTCCTTCTTCGCTAATTCCTTTGATGGTGTAGCGGCTGAGAATTACACTCATATTTCCTTCTAAAAGTCCAATAGGACTGTAATCATAAATATAATAACGTGGAGTAAAGCCTACCAAAACAATTTTATCATCTTCCTGAATGAAACTATTTGTTAAAT
>JBBEBO010000030.1:0-5892 GCA_040882265.1 Brumimicrobium sp.
TACCAAACAAATAAAATATCATTCCTCAAACTATAGTTTCCTATCTTTTACTGGTAAAGAAACTGATAAGCATTTAATTTAAAATATAAGAAAATAAACTTAATTTCTTACTGAATTAGTTGATGTTTAGGCTACCATAAACCCTTTCTAAAACAAAAAAAGGATAATGATAAATCAAGATCATTATCCTCCAAACACTCCAAACGTTCTATGGCACAAAGATGATTATCTTAAAATATTAACATGTCCTTGATGATAATGGCGTTTATCACTCATTGTTTCTTTAAATTCTATCGTCCAGATATAGGTTCCTTCTTTAACTAAACCAAAATCAGCGTAAGTTCCGTTCCATCCGACCTCTGTGTTGTGAGATTCGAAAATAACTTCACCCCAACGATTAAAGATTAACAACTCATAGTCTTGTGGGTCAAATCCTGAAGTAAAAACTGGTAAGAACGTTGGATTAAATGGATCATTATCAGGTGTAAATGTATTTGGTACATAAAACAAGATGACATCGTCCACTTTGATCACAAGTCTGGCAGTATCGGCGCAATCTTCACCGTTTGAAGTAATTAATGTTGCTGTGTACGAACCTCCTTCATCGTCTGGATAGTCGTGAATTGCATCATAAGAGCTTGCTCCTTCAGAGTTATCTCCGAAATTCCAAGTAAAGTCGATGCCTCCCGTAGATTCATTCGTGAAATGAACTTGTGGGTTGTTAATGTCAGTAACTTGCGGATCAGCAGTAAAATTAGCTATTGGCGGACTATATGTTTCAATATAGTTTGTCAATGTAAGTGATTCTTCACAACCTGACGCACTTTCGATCGTCAATGTCACATCGAAATCGTCCACTGAAGTATAAGTATGGTCTACTTCTCCACAACCAGTAGCTTGGGAACCATCTCCAAAGTCCCAAGTACAATTTACACCTGGAAGTACTGTTGTATTCGTGAATGTTACTTCGTGCGGGATACAACCAAATAATTCATTCGCTTCAAAAGACGGTTCAGGATTTGGCTCCACAGTTATTATAACTTCATCAGTATTTAAACAACCATTTGCATCTGTTCCAATTACAGCATAAGTATTTGTTGTATTGGGAGAAAATGCGACACCATCGTTTACGCCATTGTCCCAAACGTAATTTTGAGCTCCTCCTCCACTTAAAGTAACCGTTTCGCCTTCACAAATTGTTTGATCCGCTCCAGCATCTACATTTGGCAAAGGTAGCACCTCTACTTCTAGTTCATCCGAAGCTGTACAACTGTTTAAATCTCCAGTAACTGTATATATTGTTGTTCCGACTGTATTTGGTGTAAATGCAGTACCGTCTGTAATTCCGTTGTTCCAACTTATTGTAGCACCTTCAGGGTTATTTGCTGTCAGTATAACATCATTTCCAATGCATATAACGATATCAGCAGGTGCAGAAATATTTGGAGCACCCGTTTCAATTAAATCAATTATACTGTTATCTGAAGTAGTACAACCATTAAAAGAAACAACAAAATCAGTATATGCGCCAACAGGTAAATTATCTATGACAATCTCCCCTGCTCCATTACTTGTTAAAGTCAAAGGCCCAACAACAGTTCCATCATCATAAGTTATGTCATAAGTAGTAGTTGGATCTAATCCGTCAAGAATAATCTCACCGTCATCATTTCCACAAGTTGGATCGTTGTGACTCAGGTTAAATATCGGTCCAGGAAGAACATCCACCGTTTCAATAGATGTTTCAGGACAAGCTCCAGGTGTTTCATATTCAACTGAATAAGTAGTTCCGCCAACACTATTACTTATTTCACCAGTAGTTGGGTCAATTGTTGCACCATCAGTTGGTACAGGATTAAAAGTAAATATTCCACCAGGATTAGCGATTCCATTAGCGTTATTTACAGCGCCTTCACAAAAATCACCTAAAGTAAAACTTGCATCTTCAATCGGAGGATCTGTAAGCGTTGTATTAGAGTTTACAGGACAAAGCCCTGCACCAGAAACATCGTTTACTTCAACACTGTAATCACCAGCACAAAGTCCTGTAATTACATCAGTACCAGTTCCAATAGGATTACCAGCATTATCAAACCAGTCATAAGTATAAGGAGGAGTTCCACCCGAAGCAACAACAGTAATTTCTCCATCACATGCACCGTCACAAGAAGGATCTTGTACAATTAACTGATCAATAGAAGGACCGCCAACATTTGCCACACTCACCTGTCCGTTTGACTCACAACCATTATCATCTATAATAACAATATCATAAACGCCAGCATCTAATGCTGTAAAAATTTCTGAAGCTTGAGTTGTGGCTCCATTATCAATGGAATAATTATAAGGTGCAACCCCACCATTTGGGATTAATTCAATTTCTCCGTCAGCATTTCCGCAGTTTTCATCAACTGTATTTGAATTAAATGTAAATCCAGTCACTGAAACAGTTTCAGTTGAAGTTTCGGGACAAGCGCCACCTGTAGTATATTCTACAGTATACGTTGCACCATTCACGCCATTTGAAATTTCACCTGTAGTACCATCAATCGTTGCTCCATCAGTTGGCACAGGATTAAAAGTTAACGTTCCACCAGCATCACCAGTAATATTGGCATTATTTGGAGCTCCTTCACAGAAATTAGTTAATGTAAAACTAGGATCTTCCAACGCAGGGTCAGTTAGTGTTGCAGTTTCAGTAGTAAAACAAATTCCTGCAGCATCAGTAACAGCTACACCGTAAACCCCAGCACATAACCCAGTGATTGTAGCGTTATTTCCACCGATAGGATTTCCTAAATTATCAGCCCATTGATAAACGTATGGCGATGTTCCTCCGGAAACCGTCAAACTAATTTCACCGTCACAGTCGCCTGCACAAGTTGGGTCTTGAATTGCAACGGCATCAATTGATGGCCCACCAATACTATTGACTACCACTGTACCAGTAGCTTCACATCCATTATCATCAACAACTACAATATCATATGTTCCAGTTGTCAACCCTGTAAATAAAGCAGTAGCCTGAGTTGTGGTACCGTTGTCGATAGAATAAGTATAAGGAGCATCTCCTCCACTAGCTGTCAAGTCAATTTCACCATCTGCCCCTCCGCAATTTTCATCAACAATATTAACTGAATAGCTAACTGTAACGACTGTGACATCAATTTGATACTCTAGAAAACAAGTTGGATCAGCTGGTTCTTCTGCCCTCACCCAATACGTTCCAGAAGCACCAACCATATTTCCTATGGGGTTTGTAGCGTTTTGGGCATCGACTTGAGAATTATAGAATGTGGTTGTTGCAGGATCAGAAGAAGCGTTTATGGCATCGTTCAAATCCGCATCGTTAGGAGCGCAAACTGTAATTGGATCTAAATTAAGAACAGGAGGAGTACAACCCGTACATGGATCTACAGTAATTGTTATGTCTTCAGAATGTGTAAGACAGCCTGGAACACCATTTCCAACTTCTAATGTGTAAGTTGTAGTCGTCGTCGGGCAAGCCTCAGGATTGTAAATCGTAGGATCACTCAAGTCAGTGGTAGGCGTCCAATTATATGTCGGTGTTTGTATATCGGGGGGATTATCAAAATTAATTAACCAACCATTTAATCCACCTACAGGTAGATCTAAATCATTATGATCACCTTGAATGGTCATATTCCATACTCCATTTGCAGAACAACCATTGAGACCTGCCCAAGATTGTGCTGGAGCGAAAGTTCCGCTGTAGGGCGCTGTTCCAGTTGATATTGGCGGCGCTCCTAGCTCAAAACATAAGTTTGAAATTGTATTTCCATTTAAATCTCCTACATTAACTAAATTGATTGTTGTACCATCAGGACATTCAAGAATAATTTCCAAATTACTTAAATCTACGGAGCCTCCCAATAGAGCAAGTATTCCGTATTGATTTATACAAACACTTGTTATTAAACCATTTGTAACATTGGTTTGGTTTATTCCAGTAACATTAATATTCATATCAGAACTAACATCACCCACAGGGTTTAAAAATGGTATTGCTGGTGAACCAAAAATAAACGCTTCTTCATTATTTTCATAAGTTGTAGGACCTCCCGGATCATAAATAACATCGGCATTTCCATTAATTTGGGCACAATCTCCCTGACAAATCGGATCTGGCGTTGAAGTTAAGTTAACATCAAAGTTAGGATCTAGTACCACAACGGTTACATCATTTGTACAAACATTTCCCGTTCCTGTGGTTAATTGTGCAGTATAAGTTGTTGTTGAAGTTGGACTAACTAAGTTTGGGTTTGGTCCACCCGAATTACCTACACCATAAGAATAACCATCATGTAACCATTCCAATTCAGCGTTAACATCATTTTGATAAATTTCAACATTATCAATTCCCCAGTGGTCATAATCAGCACCAGAGTCAGCGGTTTGATGCCATCTAAACATTGTATTTCCAGTAATAGCCGCTGCAGGAATCTGGAAGCACCAGTTATTCCAGTTTGTTAACATAGGGTCATTTCCGCCATTGGGATCAAAATAATCAATTGTCACCCAAGTTGTACCACCATCGATAGAATACTCCAGATAGACTCCTTCATCTGGTTCATCTGGACCCTCACATGGAGTCGCACCACCTTGTGAAGCAAAGAGTAAATCGAAACAAATTGTCACCCCAGCAGTTGCAGCTGTCAGATCGTAACTCGCAGATTCTAAAGTTCTTGGTACAGAGGTGTTGTCATCCATCCAAGCATGGGTCGTACCATCCACTCCGGCGGGTGAACAAGGATTTGTAAAACTAGTTGCACCTGGGGTTGAGTTCCAGCCAGAACCAAAACCACCAGTGTTAAAATCTTCACTTAAAACAACAGTTCCAGACGACTGTCCAAATGCTGATAATTCAACACTTTCTCCACAATAAATCTCTAGAGTATTAGCAGAGGCATAAACTTCACATTGACTATAGATAAAAGAACTAAAACAGGTTGCAAAAAGTAGTAAGCCTAATTTTTCACTAAAGCGTATCATAACAGTGTAGTTTTAATGTTTTTTAATTTAAAGTCTGTAAGCTGACTTTTAATAAAACCATTGTTGTCCTTTACAAAAATGTAAAAGCGTTTATCCGTATTGTTTTCATCAAACTCAAGGGTCGTTTTTGGTGGTATAACCAATGAAATAGACTGTTCAGGATCATTATCACATCCACTACAGCGATCGCCATAATGCAATTCTTTTTGAAGTGAAATTTTTACTTCACTATCCGATAAATTAGTGTATTTGATAAACACTCTCACATGCGATCTATTTTGAAAGACATGTGTAGCTTTTGCAACATTTACTTCAATGAATTCATCTTCATATACAGTTTCGTAACCGTCAATTTGAGTATCTTGCGAATATATATTCACAGCGAATGCCCAAAAGGCAAATAGTAGTAGTCTGTTCATTTAAAAAAAAATTTCACGGCAATTTACTGTTTAACCACGTTTTATATGGAAAAACTTTATGAACGGTAAATATTTAAAAAGAACGGGGAAAACCTCTGTAAACTAATGTTTAAAAGGGTTTTACAATCTTATTGCAGAAAGAATAGAAGTCAAGCGTTAAAAATAGAACCAAATAATTTTCTGGTGTTAAGATAATAATTAGTGATATAGTGACTAGTGACATTATATCGCATGCAATATTTAGTGACTAATGGGATGTTTTGTGGGGATCTGATTTATTGGAAATTTTATCTGTTGGTTATCTGTAGGGATGCACGACCGTGCATCCCTACAGATAAAACGTACATTCGTGCCACCCTCTCCAAAAAATAAACACAACCAAACCCCAACCATTCGTGTATTCGCGGCATCCTTTCATTAAAACAACGTTGGCTGAAAATCTGAATCATCTTTACTCTTT
>JBBEBO010000030.1:5992-42701 GCA_040882265.1 Brumimicrobium sp.
GGCATCCTTTCATTAAAACAACGTTGGCTGAAAATCTGAATCATCTTTACTCTTTGAAGATTTCTTGATATCAGATATATCCCATTCAACTTCTTTGGCAGGCTGATCTGGTTCGGGTTTAATTGGACGTTCCCTTTTTAAACTTTTTGGTTTTATTTTCTTTTTGGGTTCCTCTTCAACTTCAGGAGTATCTTTTTTGTTTACTTCTTCCTGATCAACAGCTTTTCCACCACCGTCAGTTGAAGGAGCATCATCATCGCCGTCATCCCCATTATCATCGTCATTATTATCACTTTCATCATCATTGGAATCGTCATCGTCTTCATTATCTTCTTCATCTGGCCATGGTTGATCACCACCAACAGAATGATTTAATAAAATTTCTTTTACTTTCAACTTTTCCAGCTGATTACCTTGGGATTTCATTCCCTTTACATCGATAAATTCATCGAGACGAATAATTCGGTCTGGTAGATTCTTAGTGGCTTTGAGGAGCTTATTGTAAACTATGCTCACTTCAGGTTTGTAAGCTGTTGTGGCAACATCTAGCTCATTTTCATCATTTTCACCAATAAAATTGACTCTTTTATCTGTTGTAACCTCACAAATGAAACGTTTTGCATAATGAATATCCTTTTCACCATCGTAATAAACGGCCGAAATTACATGGTCAGGGTTCCATTTTTCAATGTGATACATGTCATCATCGAAATGAGTCGTTAAATCAAAACCTGACAATCGGTACTCCCCGTTTTTATAGAGCGTTAAGATTTTGTCATCACCCCTAAACTGACCTAAAAACTTACCGCGCTCATCATCATTTAAACGTCCAACAACATCGTCATACCATATCTTACGTGCAGCTAAAGTTGATCCACCAACCTCTTTTTGTGTGATTTTAGAAATGATTTCTTTAGTCACCATATTCCCTTTAGCGGTTCTACTCTTGATGAGTTGTTCACCCATATCAATATCAAAACGCAATTTCTTCAAATGTGGTCGCGGTCTTAGCTGAACCGTAATTACTTCACGTTCTCCATTTGGATGGTGAGAAAAATATAGCATTTCTGAACCTTTCTTACCAGCTGTTAAGTCGTATTCTTTATCGCGTGTAATGGAATTCACAAAGAATCTTTTCATATAAGACTTCCCTCCTTTTCCATCGCGATAAACTACATGATAAATACAACGTTTATCTCCTTTTTTCCAAACTGCAGCATGAACAATTCCTTTACCGACAAACTTTTTATCAGCAATTTTAGTTACCATCATTTTTCCAGAACTAAAGAAAACAATGATGTCATCAATATCTGAACAGTCCTGAATATATTCTGCTTTTTTTAGTTTATAACCAATAAATCCTTCTTTAAAATCAACGTACAGTTTCTCATTGGCAATGATTACCTTAGAAGCATTTATATTATCAAATACTTTAATCTCAGTACGACGCTCTTTGCCCTCTCCAAAACGTTTCTTTAAATCCTTAAAATAATCGATTGCATGTTCGATAAGGTTATTGAGTTTTTTCTCAATATCCATCAAATCATCTTCAATACGCTTGATTAATTCGTCAGCTTTAAACTTATCAAACTTAGAAATTCGTTTAATTTTAATTTCAGTCAAGCGAACGATATCATCCTCAGTGACTTTACGGCGTAATTTCTTTGTAAACGGCTTTAAACCATTGTCTATTGCACTTATTACACCTTCCCAAGTTTCCTCCTCTTCTATAAGACTATAGACTTTGTTCTCAATAAAAATCTTTTCCAAAGAACTAAAGTGCCATTGTTCTTCAAGTTCATCTCTTCTTATTTCAAGTTCACGCTTGAGTAATTCAACCGTATTGTCAGTATTTGTACGAAGAATTTCACTAACACCTAAAAACTTTGGAGTATCGCCATCAATCACAGAAGAGTTGGGAGAAATTGAGATCTCACAATCTGTAAAAGCGTAAAGCGCATCAATTAGTTTATCTGGAGAAACCCCTGGACTTAAGTGAATTAAAATTTCAGCAAATTCAGCGGTATTGTCGTCAATTTTTTTGACTTTAATTTTTCCTTTATCATTAGCCCTAAGGATAGACTCAATCAAAGAAGAAGTATTTGAGCCAAAAGGAATTTCAGTAATACTTAACGTTTTATTATCAACCTTGTTGATTTTAGCACGAACACGTACCTTCCCCCCTCTTAAACCATCATTGTAATTAGTGAAATCGGCCATACCACCCGTTAAAAAATCTGGGAGGATTTCAACTTTTTTAGCTTTTAGATGATTGATAGAGTTATCGATCAGTTCAACAAAGTTATGAGGCAATATTTTACAAGCCATACCCACAGCAATCCCCTCAGCACCTTGAGCAAGTAAAAGTGGGAATTTTATAGGTAAATTATTAGGTTCTTTGTTACGACCATCATAACTCGTAAGCCATTCAGTAGTTTTGTTATTAAAAGCTACATGAAGTGCGAATTTAGATAAACGGGCCTCAATATAACGAGGAGCAGCAGCAGAATCTCCTGTCAACGTATTTCCCCAGTTACCTTGGCAATCAATGAGTAGTTCTTTTTGTCCTAATTGAACCAAAGCATCACCAATAGAAGCATCTCCATGTGGGTGAAACTTCATTGTATTACCAATGATATTTGCTACTTTGTTGTAACGACCGTCCTCAATCTCCTTCATCGAGTGAAGAATTCTTCTCTGAACAGGCTTCATCCCATCATAAAGACCAGGCACAGCACGTTCTAAGATTACATAAGAAGCATAATCTAAAAACCAATCCTCGTACAAACCGTTGAGTGGTGTGATATTTTCATCCACCTTTTTCTCACCACTGATATCGTTATCACCTTCATCATTGGATTGATTCTCATTGTTTTCATTTTCCTCTAAGGGATCTTGATCTTCAGCCATTTTATGATGCTTTATCTATATTTTTAGTTTGCTCTTCTTCTTTTTCTTCAAGAATTGCTTTTTCAAGGTCTTTTTCAACTCTCAAGTTATCCATGATAAACTCTTGACGTGTGGGTGTGTTTTTCCCCATATAAAACGACAAAATATCTTCAATTGAAGATCCTTTAGAAAGCAAAACTGGTTCCAGTCGAATATCTTCACCAATAAAATGTTTAAATTCATCTGGAGAGATTTCACCCAAACCTTTAAAGCGTGTTATTTCAGCAGATTTACCGATTTCATCTAAAGCTTTTCTTCGTTCATCTTCAGAATAACAATATTTGGTTTTTTTCTTATTTCTGACCCTAAAAAGTGGTGTTTGGAGTACATAAACATGATTTCTTTTTACTAAATCAGGGAAAAAACGCAGAAAAAAGGTCAACAACAACATACGAATATGCATACCGTCAACATCGGCATCAGTTGCAATTACGATTTTATTGTAACGCAAGTTATCCATATCATCCTCAATATCTAAAGCGGCTTGAATTAAGTTAAACTCTTCGTTTTCGTACACTACTTTCTTTGTTAAACCGTAAGAGTTCAAAGGCTTTCCACGCAAACTAAACACAGCTTGCGTATTGACATCACGTGATTTCGTTATCGATCCACTAGCAGAATCTCCCTCCGTGATGAACAAAGTTGTCTCTTCCCTCCTATCGTGTTTTAAATTAGTGAAATGAACCCTGCAATCACGTAATTTTTTATTGTGTAAACTTGACTTTTTAGCGCGATCTCTAGCGATTTTACGAATGCCTGAAAGTTCTTTGCGCTCTTTTTCTGATTGCTTAATTTTTTTCTCGAGAATATCAGCCACTTCGGGATTTCTGTGGAGGTAGTTATCCAACTTCGTCTTTAAGAAATCATTTACAAACGCCCGCATCGATTTTCCACCAGGTTCAACCTCTTGTGAACCTAGCTTTGTTTTTGTCTGAGATTCAAAGACAGGTTCCATAACTTTTACAGCAACAGCAGCCACAATAGATTGTCGAACATCAGAAGACTCATAATTTTTATTGTAGAAATCTTTAATCACTTTCGCAACAGACTCACGAAATGCACTGTGGTGCGTACCGCCTTGTGTTGTATGCTGTCCATTAACAAAAGAGTAATAATCCTCACCGTATGTTCTTCCGTGCGTAAATGCCACCTCTATATCGTCCCCTTCCAAATGAATAATTGGATAAAGCGGATCGCCATCTTGGTTATTTTCTAATAAATCTTTAAGACCATTCTTAGACAAGAAACGATCTCCATTGAAATGCATGGTTAAACCTCTGTTTAGATAGCAGTAATTCCAAAGCATTTTCTCTATGTAGGGAACTTTATAGTTGAATTTTTTAAAAACTTGTTCATCCGGATAAAACTCTACATAAGTTCCATCCTTTTCATCTGTTTTTTCAACTTTTCCGTCTTCGGTTAGTACTCCTCGTTCAAAAACAGCTCTTTTAAGTTCTCCGTTTCTAACAGAATACACCATAAAGTGGCTACTCAAAGCATTAACAGCTTTTGTACCAACACCGTTTAGTCCAACAGATTTCTTAAAAGCTTTAGAATCATATTTACCACCAGTATTAATTTTAGAAACGACATCAACAACTTTTCCTAAGGGAATACCTCGACCATAATCGCGTACAGAAACGAGACCGTCTTTAACTTTAATTTCAATTTTCCGACCATTCCCCATTACGAACTCATCAATGGAATTATCCAAGACTTCTTTGAGTAAGATATAAATACCATCATCCGCAGAAGAACCGTCACCAAGTTTACCAATATACATCCCTGGTCTGAGGCGAATATGCTCTTTCCAGTCTAGCGACCGTATATTATCTTCTGTATAGTTATTGTTATCCGTCATAGAAATTGCGGTTTAAAGAGACCTTAACAAAAGTAAATAGTTTTCTTTCAATTTTTACATTAGTTTCTCAAAGGTTATGAACGATGCATAGTGGAAATAGTTGAAAAGTGATTCAAGGCTTATTTATAGCTGGATTTGGTGTATATGTAGGGATGTAAGAATATGTAGGGACGCACGGTCGTGCGTCCCTACACAACCACGGGTTGATCCCGTGGATATAGGATATACCATCCCTACGGGATTCTCTCCAAAAAACAGGTTTTTTCCTTATGAAATCATAATCTATTCAAATTAATTTTAAAGTCAAATGCCTTTGCTCTTCTGCACGGAATTTCTCCCAAAACTACCTGTCAGATAAATTTGTATTTTTGAAACACTATAACAAATCCTATTTTATTCAATGAAATATGAATCAAAAAAAAATTGGATGTTTAGTTTCCAAAATACTCTATAAGATAAATAGCATTTTTCTATGATAATTATGGTAATTTCACACCAAGAACGCAAACATCATCTACTTGTTCTAGCTCACCCCTCCAAGTTTCAAAAGTTTCTTCGATAATATCTCCTTGTTCTTCAAGTGGTTTATGGCTTAAGCTAAGTAATAATTTTTTGAAATTAATCGATTTAAACTTCTTGCCACCTTTGCGGATGACATCTTCTTCGTGTCCTCCGAATTGATCGGCAAAACCATCACTAAATAAATAAACTACATCATTCTTTTTAAGAGAAAAGTTAACTGTCGTAAATGGTTTTGGCTCATAAGAATAACCTATTGGCTGTTTATCTGATTTAATTTCAATTAACGTTTTGCTTCCTTCAGTAAGCAGTTTATAGCTTTCAATATCGTCTGTAACATTATAATCTTCACGAATAATCCACAATGGATTATAAGCACCTGAGAAAGAAAGCTCGTGTGTATTTTTATCAATACAGCATAACGCTATATCCATTCCGTCTCTAACGTTGCTGTCCGTCTTTTCAAAGGTTTCGGTTACAAGTTGAGAAAGTTTATTTAAGATATCTGAAGGTTTACGTAAGTTAAACTCAAGCAGGCAACGGTTTAATCCATTTGCACCTACTACACTCACCAAAGCCCCAGGTACACCATGACCTGTGCAATCAACAACGGCCAAATATATTTTGTCTTCTACCTCTTCAATCCAATAAAAATCCCCAGAAACAATATCTCTAGGCTTAAAGACTACAAAACTTTTAACAAAATTATCTTGAAATTCATCTATTGGAGGAAGAATTACATTTTGAATACGTTGGGCATATAAAATACTATCAGTGATGTCTTTATTCTTTTCTTCAATAATTTCCTTCTGTTTAACAACCTCTGCAGTACGAACCAACACTTGATTTTCCATGTTTTTAATCAAGTTAGCATTCTCAAAAGCAATTGCAGAATAAGCAGCGAGGGTACGTAAAATATCCAAATGGTATTCTTTATAAGCGTTTTTCTTAAACGATTGAGCAGAAATAATTCCTATTACACGATTACCAATCATCATCGGACAAAAAATCAGTGATTCAGGTAACTCCCCCCCTACAACGACAATCTTTTTTGTATATTTTTTGTAATCTTTTGGATGATCATTTATAAAAATGTCTTTCTTATTTCGTAAACACCAAACGGAGTAATTATCATAATCATCCATTGAAATTGACATTTGGCCTAATCGCTCTCCACTTTCTATGGTATATCGGTAATCAATTTCATGTTTTTCATAATCACATATACGAATAGAAAAAATGGTAGCATCCATCAATTCATTTACATTAGAATGCATTTTATCAAAAATACCTTCTAAGTCATGCGTTGAAATGATATCTTGTCCAATTTGTCCAACTATTTTTGTATTGTTATAGGTCTTTTCAATTTCTTCCTTTTGTAAAACAACCTCTTTTGTGCGCTCAAGTACTTTATTTTCCATATCCGTATAAAGACTTGCATTTTCAATTGCAGTAGCAGTATATAAGGCTAAGTTTCTAAGTATGTTGATGTGATAATCTGAATATGCATTTGCTTTAAAACTCTGAACAGAAATTGTACCTATTGCTTTGTTTTTAGCTAAAAGAGGAATATATAAAATGGATTGAGGTTTGTCTCCAATCAAGGTTTTAGAATTACCCTTTACATAGTTACCAATTTCTTTATCTAAATTGCTGATAAAGATTTCCTTTTTGTCATTAAAGCAAGAAATTGCCAAAGATCCTTCATCAGATAAATCATAACTAAAATCAGGAAGTTTTACCCCATTTTCAATCGCACCTTTTATTTCAAGTTTATCATTATTATGAATTCCAATTCCAATAATTGATGCATCCATTAACTTATTGATGTTCTCATAAACTTTTTCGAGCACATCTTCGATATTGAGTGTAGAAGTAACTTCGCGACCGATTTCATTTAAGAGTTGAGTATTTTGGTGAGACTTTTCAAGCTCCTCTTTTTGCTTCACAACCTCATTTGTTCGTTCAGCAACTTTATCTTCTAGGTTCTCAACCAAACTAACATTTTCTAATGCTACAGCTGTAAAAGAAGCAAGTGTTTTTAAAATTTCAATATGATTTTGATTGTAGGCATTTCTTTGAAAGCTTTGAACCGTAATAAGTCCAATAACCCGACCAGCAAAAGTCATTGGGTAAAAAATCAATGAATGTGGCATTTCTCCACTAGGAACCATTATTTTATTCGTGTACTTTTTGTATTCTTTCTGGTTGTCATTGATAAAAATGGTTTTGTTGTTCTTTACACACCAAACAGAGTAATTGTCAGTTTCATCCATTGACACGAAAAAGGACTCTTCATCAACAATACCTTTCTCAATTTCAAACTTGTATTCAATATGATTTTTTTCAGGATTATAAAGTCTAACTCCAAAGCAACTTGCGTCCATTAATTCGCTTACGTTATTATGTAGTTTCAGTAAAATACTTTGGAAATCTGTTGAAGAAGTAAGCTGTCTACCTACCTCACTAAGTAGTGCTGTCAAGCGATAAGAACTTTCAATTTCTTCCTTTTGACTTACAATTTCCTGTGTTCTTTGATTAACTTTCTTCTCTAAACTACTATATAACTTTGCATTTTGATAAGCAATTGCCATGTAAACAGCTAAATTTTTCAACATATTGACATGGTGATCTTTATAAGAATTAGTGCGATAATTCTGAACAGTAATTACACCAGAAGCTCCATTTGGTATTTCAAAAGGCAAGTAAATAATTGAATCTGTTAATTTTCCAGATATCGGCTTAGAGATATTCGAAAGCCATTTACTATATTCTTTATCAAAATCATGAATGAGTATTTCTTGTTGAGAATTGTAGCAAATTGTAGCCAATCTTGTTTCATCTTCAAGGCTAAAAGAAACATCACTTAAAACTTTACCATCCTCAATATAGCCAGGGAAAAAGAGTTCATTCTTCTTAGGGTTGTAAATTCCAAGTCCAAAAGAAGGTGCTTCCATTAATTGATTTACTTTGAGGTAAGCTTTTTCAATAATTTTTTCAGCAGATAGTATTGAAGTAAGACTTTTACCAATTTCACTTAGTTTTATTAAGTCTGTAGAGTATTTTTTAAGGTTTTTATTCTTGTTTTTCAACAACAATCGCTCCTGCTCCTCTTGCTCTACCTTAAACTTTAATTGAATGCTCTTTGACCTTCTGTCTGCGTTTTCATTTTTAATTTCATGATTAAGACGGTGATAGTCTTTAAAGTAAACTAAAGACAATTTAAAGTTTGATTTTAACTCATAGAGGTTGGATAACAATCTACATGTTTCCGCTTCGTTTTCTTTGTTCTTTGATTTTTTCGAAAGGCTGAGGGAATGTTCTAAATTTTCTAAAGCCTTATTGAAATCTGCTAATTTAGTATATGTCTTACCAATATTCGCATAACAATGCGCTTGTCCAGCCATAAAATTAGAAGCAGTTCGAATTTTCAAACTCTCATTAAAATAGTTCAATGCATTATCATAACTTTCTTTATTGAAGTACACCTCACCTATATTGTTTAGCGCATGTGCTTTGACATGATCACTTCCATTATCGCGATCGATTGTTGCAACACACTCTAGTAAAAGATCTAAAGATTTATCGTATTTTTTTAAATTGTTGTAAGCTTTACCTAAACCATCTAAAACTTTCTGAATTAATCCATTAGCGCCAATTTCTTTACATTTATTTAGGCTAATTGTTAAATACTGAACTGCTTTTTCATTCTCTTCAATAGTGTAGTAAGCACTTCCTATACCATTGTAAGCTTCAGCAACGCCAAATTCATTATCATCCATTTCATAGCTCTTGAAAGATTTCATGTATTCATCAAGAGCATTTTCGTAATCTGATAGATAATAGAAAATTGTACCAAGTGTATAATGCACTGATCCAGCATTAGAATTTAAGTTGAGTTCTTTAAAAACAGACTGTGCTTTATAAGCATTATCAAATGCAAAATCAAAATTAGACATCCAAAGATAAGCCTCACTGATATTGTGTAACGCTTTTCCTTTTTCGGGTTTATCATCTTTAGCTTCAGCTAATTCCAATGCTTTTTTTGATAACTCTAAAGCTTTTTTCGGGTCTAATCTTCTATAAATTTCGGCCTCCTTATTGTATGAATTTGCAGTAATAGGTCTCATTGTATTTGACATTAGCTAAAAAATGTAATCCCTAAAACTACAAAAAAAAACTATTTAATAAACTAATTTTTGTTGTTCTAACTAAAAAAAACAAAAAATGCATTTGTAGTTTTTTACTTAACACTAGTTTGTTAAATTTTACAGTAAACGTTATATTTAATGCAATCTAGTAAAAAAAAGCAAACTTGTGAAAAGAAATTTACTGTCATTTAATCATCACAGTATAGCGTATCAAAATAAGTTGAATACCCAGCCCAAACTCCTAAGGCATCATTTGAAATATTAGATGGAAGGTTTGAGGGAGTTGCAAAAGGACTTCCCCCTGTTTGTAATTGAACATATTTCATTTCCATAAATTCATAAACATCCTTATCAATCTTAGAAAATTTTACCGCAACACTATCTCCTCTTTGATAATATCCTCTGTCTTCAGCGGGTGTATCAGGGTTCATGTTATGTGGGTTTTCATATGCAAACTCGAAAGACAAGCCATCAAAGAAAGCGTCGTCAAAAGCAGGATTAAACGTGGTTAAAAACCTATCATCGATCGGTTGTCCTCCTTCAATATTGATTCTGCGGCATTCCCAAAAATATGCATCAAACTGACCTGGTGGATCTGAAAGAACTACCCAGCTATAGCCATTATCAGGAGAATCTGGATCTTCCCTCCAATAAATCGAATCAGGAGGAACAGGTTGTAATATTTCTGTTGAAGAATTGTACACTTCGCCTTCGTACTCGATTTCTAACTGATAAGTTTTACCTACTTGCCCATAAATTGAAGGATCTGTTGTGCTGTAGAAACAAATATTGATAGCTTCTAACTCTTCAACATCAATGTTTAAGAATGAAGCAATGGCTTCTTCTGAACCTTGGGGTAAACTTTGAGAACAAATTTCGTCTAATTCAACAGTATTTGATCCATCAGATACTGTAACAGTTGCACCTGAAACGATAGACTCTAGAAGCAGATTGCCTGTAGTTTCATCATAAATATTGTTTGATTTTGTCAAAAGTACTACAGGAGGTTCATTGGTTTCAATTCTACCGTCGACAACAAGTTTTTCTTCAGCTTCTGGAATATCGACAATTACCTCTTTTGTACATGCAGTAGTAAAAAGGACAATAAAAAACGATATGTAAGTTCTATATTTCATTAGAATTCAAAATTCCAGGTTATACTTGGTAATATAGGGAAAAGTGATACTTGTTGGACACTCAACTTAAACGTATTATCAGCATTATTTCCTTCGTCCCTTACGTATAAGAAAAATGGATTTTGTCGACTATACACATTATAAATAGACAAGTTTAAGTTATGTCTAAACCGTTTTTTTATCGTCTTTTCTTCACCACTAGCATCATCAAAAACAGTTTTTGTGGGCTTATCATACCATGTGACAGATAAATCTAAACGATGATAAGGTGGCATTCTTGAGACGTTTCTGTCTTCAAATTCAAATTGTAATTCACCATTGTGTAAATACCAACTCATCGGAAGCGTAATTGCGTTGCCCGTTGCATAAACAAAAGAAGCACCTAAAGTCCAACGGTCATTAATTTCATAGCTAGCCACAACAGACAAGTCATGTCTACGGTCGTATTTAGCGGGAAAATATTGGTTTTCCATAATATCGTCAAACCTTCTTTCGGTTCGTGAAAGTGTGTAACCAATCCATCCGGTAAAATCTCCAAGACTTTTTTTGATAAAGAACTCCACTCCCATACTGTAGCCATTACCTTGAGTCAGTAAATCATCTGTGTTGGATTGTGCATTATCTTGTGGTAAAACGCCTTCTTTAAAAGCTACTAAGTTGTTCATTTCTTTATAATAGACCTCAACTGAAGTCTCATAGGTGTTGTCTTTAAAGTTCCTAAAATAACCAATCGAAGTTTGCCATCCGTACTGTGGCTTAAGGACATCTGTTGTTGGGTACCAAATATCTGTTGGCAAAGAAACCGCACTTAAATTAGCGAGATGGATATATTGCGCATTTCTATTCCATCCAGCTTTAATGGAACTTTGCTTATCAATCAAGTACCTTGTAGAAATTCTCGGTTCAAAAAGGTCATAATTAGCAATAACATCGCCAGCAGGATATGCCGTTGAACTGTCTTGAACACCTACCACTTCATCTTCAAATCTAGTAAATGGACCAACATGTTGATAGAAACTGTATCTAAGTCCAGCATTTATCGACCAATTTTCGGTAATGTTAAACTCATCAGAAAGATAAATTGCTGATTCATGGCTAAAAATATCTTGTCCTTCCCCAACGTCAAACTCTGTTTCTTCTTGGTTTGCACTCACAGATACAGGCGTTAGAATATGGTGTATGTAATCTACACCAAAATTGATTTTGTGCCTTGGGTTTGGCATATAAGTTAAATCGACTGTAGCACCGTAATCACGAATGCCACTATTTAGACCAAATTGAAATTCATCTTGAGAAGAGATAAAAGAAAATGAATAATCGGTAAGAGACACACGGGTGTTCATAAACAATTTATCAGAGAACAAATGACTCCAACGAGCAGAAGCAACAGCGTTTCCCCATGGCATATCCACAGTAAAGTCTTCGCTCCCAGTCGAAAAGGTGAAAGCATCTTTTCCATAATAACCACTCAAATAAATTTTGTCTTTATCTGTCAGTTTATAATTGAGGTTTAAGTTTAAATCATAAAAATAATAACTCGTTCCACTAAAGTTTCCATCTTCAGCTATAAATGGTTTTGTAACAACATCCAAGTATGTTCTTCTACCAGATATTAAAAAGGAACCCTTATCCTTAACAATCGGACCTTCTGCAGTGAGCCTTGAGGAAATTAAACCGACGCCGCCTTTTACACCAAACCGTTTATTGTTCCCATTATTTGTGTTAACATTTAAAACAGAAGATAAGCGACCACCATATTTAGCAGGAATACCAGCTTTAATAAGTTCTACATCCTTAATTGCATCAACATTAAAAACAGAGAAAAAACCAAATAAATGAGACGCATTATAAACGTGTGTACCATCGAGTAACACTAAATTTTGATCTGGTCCACCACCACGGACATAAAAACCTTGTGTTCCTTCAGAAGCCGACTGAACTCCGGGCATAAGTTGTAGCGTTTTAATTACATCAACCTCTCCTAGAAATGCAGGAAGCGTTTTTATCTCATCCATTTCTAACCTTACAGTACCCACTTGAGTTCCCTTTACATTTTCGTCTCTCCCCTCACCTCTAACTGTGACTTCTTCAAAATCTTGTAAATTATCTTCCGATATCATTGCAATATCAAGTGTTTCAGAAGCATTTAATTGAACAGAGGTTTTTTTAGTTTTAAATCCAATTAATCTGAATTCAATATCGTATGTTTTTTCAGGTAATGTAATTGTGTAAAAGCCATCATTATTAGAGTAAGTTCCTTTATTGAGTTTGGGAACAACAACTTTAACATCTGAAAGCGACTCCCCATCCGCTGAGTTAGTTATGTGGCCACTTAAAGTGTAATTTTGAGCATGTAAATGCAAACAGAAGACGAGAGAAAAAGAAAGTAGTATTATCTGATTGACAATTTTCATGATGACAAAAATAACACCAATCAGATATAATTGTTTGTTTTAATGTTAAAAAATTTACAGTTTTCCCCTCAAAAAATCTTTACGTAGTGATTTGTCAAATTTTTCGATAGCATATCTCAACATAGTTCTCGGCATGGTTTTATAATGCTCTATTAAAAATGAATACGCTATATCAAAGTCTCTATTTCCAACTTCTCGTATCATCCAACCTACAGCTTTATGAATGAGGTCGTGCTCGTGGTTAATCAATATTTTTGCAAGTTCGAGTGTATCGTAAAAACGGTTCTTTTTTATGAAATATAACGTTGTGATTATACTTATTCGTTGTCTCCATAAATGGTCAGAATAAGCTAAATCATACAGTAGTTTTTTGTTTTTATCAAGTAAGTGCGGCCCTAATATTTTATATGCAGAAGAATCTACCAAGTCCCAATGATTAACATAGTCAAGGTTTTTTAAATAAAATTCAACGATTTTCTTCTTTCTACTTTCAAATTTAAGCTTTTGAAATTTGAGAACCAGTATAAAAAGTGCAGTTGATCGCACTTCATGAATCTCATTATTAATTAGCTTTTGGAGTTCATCTAGCGTAATTTCTTTGAAGAATTGTTTAGCAATGTTTCTTTGATTTGGTACTGTCACACCAATAAAAACATCACCTTCTGCATACTCCCCTTTTTCTGACTTAAAAAACTTTTTAAGCACTTCTAAACGCTCGGGTTCGGCACTATTTTCTAGCATTTTCAGAATTCTATCTGTAATCATAATGCTGTTAATTAGAATTTCTTCATGTTATATGGGGCTTTTAGATAAAAGAACACTGGTAAAATATCAATAGCCCCCAAAATACCTTCTCAATAACCACTCTGTACCAAAAAGAAACACTAAAAGTACAAACCACCAGAAGTAATCAATCAGGTTCTTATAGCTACTTATTTCATAAGAAACAGAAGAAATATCATCACGTTCATTTATATCATCAATAAGATCGCTATAATTTTCGAGTGTATAAAAAGAGCCATTACTATTGGTTGCGATTTGATTTAGGAGCGCATGATTCGCTTTAGTATCCTGAGATTCTAACTCTATTTTTCGAACCACAAAAGCACCTTTCTTAGTAAACGTTTCATCATTGTATTTACAATGTGCAACCCATTTATATGCCCCAGGTTTTAAACGCCCAAGATCAAGAGAATACTTTTTATCCAGCGGGAGAAAAGAATAATCAATTTCGTCACCATTTTCATTTTTTAGCTCAAAAGAGATCGATGGAGTTGTAATCGGTTCAAGACTCTCATTGTAAAATGAAGCACCGATAAGAATATCTTCATCAGCATCAAAAATTGCAGGTAAATGTACTCGCAGTCTAGAAGTATTTTCTTTTACAACAAGGTACTGGACAGATTTTGAAACAATTTCATTAAAAGCATTGTTGTTTGTATTTTTTTGATAATCCGCTAACTTCCAGCTCCAAATTCCAGTACCATAAGTTACAGCAAACTTTTGATCAGATTGTTTACCAAAGAAATATAACGGCTCAGGTTTGACAACCTCACCAACTTTTTGAAAACCAAAAACTGATGAAGAATTATGGATTCTTATTTTGCCATATTTTGTATTTAATGGAGGGAAAATTTCCATCGTTTTTTTAGTTTCTTTTGAAATATCAAAAAGTGTAAAATTTAAGTTGAACTCAACTCCAACTCTATCAGATTGACTAGACATCTGGACATTAGAAGCAATGTTTAACTTTTGAATGGTTGACGCTGGAATAGACGGTTCAATAATGTACCAGATAGGCTTTTCAGCACTCACTATTCTATTAAAAGCATCAGACTTATTGCTCAACCCAGGACTATGCCAAATAATTAAATCATATTTTGATAAATCAGATGGGGTGTCTTTTATAAGTTTAGATTCAACCTCTATATTTTGCTCTTGGTCCAATGCATTTTTAATTGCTCCCATATCAGGATGAATGCCTTCAGCCAAAAGCAAAACCTTACTCCGATCATCTAGCACCTCAACATATACAGATTTTTCATTGTTTTCTAGATTATACTCATCAGAAAAATCATCAATTTTAACTACATAGTGATGCACACCAACTTCATCTGCATTTATTAAAAATTTAGTTTTGAGAACGCTATAGTCATTATCCGCATGTGTTAATTTTTCAGAATCAACCTTTTTTCCGTCTTTATAAACTACAACATTAAAAGATCTATCATTGGTAAGGTTTCCCTCTACAGTAACTTCAATAGGGAACTGATTGTCTAAGAAAGCGATTTCATTAGCAACAATATTGCTCACAAAATGATCTGTTTTTTGTAAAGTATCACCCACACCAACTGTATAAAATGGAATTTTCTTAAATTTTTCTGTAATATAAGTCGGGTTAGTACCAGCGTTATAATTTCCATCAGAAAGTAAAATAACAGCACCAATATTTTTACCATAATAGTTATTATAGACATCATCAATTGCCTCTGATATATTAGACTTATCATTTGTATAAGTCATAGAATCAGAAATATTGTGCAGACTATCTAAAGTATAGATTAAAGATGTGTAGTCACTACCAAACACGTTATTTATCTTATCAAGAAAAGCTTTAGTGTTTAGTTTTACGCTACTACTATCGCTATAATTCAGCATAGATTTAGAATCATCTACAATAGTAATTATGGAGGGTTTGTCCGTTTCTTGCGCGGTAGATTTCACCAAAATACCTAAAAGCAATATTCCGATGATAAAAAGCCCTAAAAACCTGAAGCCTATTAAAGCAAACCGCTGAAACCTATTAATATCCTTAATCCATTTTTTAGGGCGATAATAAAAAACAGATACACCAAGAGTAAAGATAGCCCAGAAGATAAGTACCCAAATCGGTATGTCACTTAAAAAATCAGTCATATACCATAAAAGTAATTAAAACTATTCTTTCCCTGCTAGATAATCTGAAAGATATTCAAAGTGTTTAGAAAGCTTACCTTCTTTAGTAGTCTCTGTACCTCTAGCAATTATATCAGTAGGATCATCACCCAATAATGCTGGAAAAATATACTTAATAAGTTCACTACCAAAATCTTGAGAAGCATCTTTTGGAAGTTCACATGGCAAGTTATCAACAGCCATCACAGCAATTGCATTCTCCTCTTTGAAGCCAACCTCTTTCTCTGCAAAAGGATCATAACCATAAATAGGATCTTCGATAGTACTAGCACGAATTGTAGAAGCAACAGGTCCATCAATATCACAAGAAATATCTGCCACAACAGAAGTTCTAATTTTATCAGATTTTAAATCTTCTCGAGTGTATAGAAAAGGAGCACCTTCTTTCCAAAAATGACAAGCAATATACATATCAGTTTCTGTAAGGTACCTTGGAAAAGTAGAAACAAAACCTTTACCACTTTTATAAAACTCAGGCTTATCAAAAGAAGATCCGTCTGGCTTTGCATTGTAATCTTCCACATTTAAGTGAGCAAAAACAGGTGTTTCGAATTTTTCATTTAAAAACTCTTCAGGCGAGACTTCTGTGATTGGAAGTAAATCAATTATTTCACGTGCTCCATTACCTACTCGGCCGTAACCGGTTAAAACAATCTTAGCATTTTTTGGTAGTTTAACCTTAGATAATTCACCCTCCATTTCAATACGATCAGCACATTCATGAGCTGGCTTCAAATTATATAATCCGTGTTTTAGTCCGTAAGTTCTAAACGCATTAAAACAACCAACAATACCAGCGTAGCGACCAAATCCAACGAGTCTTAAACCGTTTTCTTTAGTTAAGGCTTCATAATCTGTCAGTTGAATTTTTTTATCAATAATTGCTTTTAACAACTTTCTATTGTAGGGTTGCCTTTTAAGCGTATGTGAAAAAAAGAAAAAATGTTTATTCGGAATTAAATCATCAATATTAACCTCCTTAACCCCCATTATAATATCACAATCCTCAAGCGAATTTTCTAATTTAATTCCTAGGCTAGCATATTCTTCGTCTTTGAATGCACGAATCGGACTTTTTTGAACAACAATTTGTAGATCAGGAAACTCTTCCATTACTCGAATGCATTGTTTTGGAGTTAAAGGGACTCTTTTATCGGGAGGTGTTTTTCCTTCTTTAATAAGACCAAGTTTTGTAAGCATGTGATATCAATTTTTACAAAAATAGTACAAATAAATTCTAACGGGGAGGTTTTTAGTTTAGAATTCTGAGTTTTGAATTCAGAGTTTAGGATTTTATTCGGAATCTACGGGTTCTATTTCCAGTTTTTCATTTTTGTCGTTTGTACCTATATTTCCAAACTTGTAAGATAATGTGAAATACAACCTACGAGTGGTCCATTTGTACTCAGTATTTTGAACCACATTTTCGTTATTGATTTCCATATAGAAACCTTTTTGGTCAAAAATATCAGTTAAACGCAAACCAATTGAAAGTTTTTTGTCGAGTAAAAGTCTGTTTAGACCAACATCAATTCCTGGGTTTCTTTGAAAGACACCTTGCACTGTATATCGTGGAGAAATATATTGTGCATTAATCTGTGCGGTAGTCGTTTTATCAAACATGTAAAAGGTACTATTTAACTTCACGTCCCAACTAACGCCTCTATTTCTTAACTCCACACCATCAATATTTGCAGCCAGGCGTGTTTCATAGCCATTAAATGAAATCATATTTTTCCACCAGTCGAAAGGGGAATAAGAACCAATAATTTCAAGTCCCATGTCATAACTTTCATCTACATTATCGAATGTTGTTACACTTACCCCATCATCGTAAAACTTTCGAATGCGTTGTATTCTACTAACCGTTTCTTTAAAATATACAGTACTTGTTAAAGTTAATCTATCCCAAATCTTCTCATAACCCAACTCATAAGAATTAATGTATTCAGGTTGAAGGGCTGGATTTCCCTGTCTTAAATTAAGCGGATCACTGTATGTTGGAAATGGATTCAGGTGGTAAGCACTTGGTCTATTTATTCTTCGGCTATAACTAGCGAAGATCTCTCCCATTTTATCATCACCATAAACAAGGTGCGCAGATGGAAAAAAGCTAAAATAATTATTTTCAAAGTTTTCATTGGTAGTAACTAAACGAGGTGAAGTAAGTGCCTGTTCTAGACGAACTCCAGCTTGATACTTAATTCTTTCCGTTAATTGATGACCTATAATACCGTAAGCAGAATAAATCTCCTCATCAAACTGTAATTCGTTATTAACATTAGGGTTTGGAACAACAGCATCAGTTATAGTATCATAATACTCTAGGTAATTAGATTCTACATCTTGATTTATAATAGCTTTTAATCCTGCCTCAAATCGTAAATTGTCATTGATTTTCCTAACTAAATCAGCACTCGCAGTAAATGCATTTTCCAATTCAGTGCGCTCTTGATTTTGAAACTGGTAAGGATTATCAAAAGGAGTTCCATCAGGATGGTAATAATACTCTTCAAAAGTACCAATACCCAATTCATCACCTAGTGATTGAGTAACGGCAAAAATAAAATCACCTTTATCATCTTTAAAATCTAGCTTGTAATCTGCGTTTATGTCAATTGATTTACGATTTCTAGGATCAAACATATCTCTTTCCCAATACCGATTAAGCTCACCGTCATAACTTTCAGAATTTATTTGATCACCTGCTCGAATACGATCATTGTAGGTTCCGCTCGCTGATACACCAATTACTTGACGTTTAGCAATAAAAAAGTCAGCTCCAATTTTTGCTGTATGCGATCGTCGTAGATCAGTACCAAGACGATCTTGTTTTAAAAAGACCGTAGTGTCATTAATCTTACTTGTTCGTTCATTAAAATTATTTCTATAACCTTCTCTATACCTGAAAGAATAATTTGCATAAAAATTCACTTTGTCAGTTCTAGCGTTAAAACCTATGCTTCCATTATATAAGTCTTCAGAAGCTGCAGTTAAATCAATATTTGTATTTATGCCTCTTAGTTTTTTCTTTTTCAAAACAATGTTTATGATTCCAGCGGTTCCATCAGGGTCGTATTTAGCAGAGGGATTAGTTACGAGCTCAATACGTTCAATTGCATTAGCGGGAATTCCATCGAGCGCTCCATCACCGCTAGACATCGCACTTGGTCTACCGTCAATTAAGATGGTGACGCTACCACTACCTCGAAGTGATACATTTCCATCATTATCAACTTCAACGGAAGGAATATTATTTAACATTTCTGTTAGTCCACCTCCTTGAGTTGTCATATCCTCACCTACATTGTAAGTTCTTTTGTCGATGCTAGACTCCATCAAAGGTGTTTTTCCTTCAACAACAACTTCATCAAAATCTTGATTTTTTAATGCTTGTAATTGTATTGTACCTAAGTTTTTTGACTTAGATGATTTATTTATTGAAAGGTCTTCTATGAAAGAATTTTTATACCCAAAAAAAGTTATTATACCATAAAAATCACCAAATGGAACATCTTCAATAAGTATTTCCCCGTTACTTTGAGAGTATCCTCCAACTACTACTGAGGAGTCACTTTTTGTGAAAATTCTAAGATTAGCATATTCTACAGGCTTTTCGTTTTCATCAATAATTTTTACTAATATTTTGCCTTGCCCGAAGGAAAAAAAGTAAAACATTAAAAAGGATAAGAATACTAAAAAGCGCATAATTTTCTAAGTTGTTGCAAAAATAGCTTTTCTATGCTAAAATTGTTTGGCCAATATATCTTTAACAGAAATTTAGGAAGTAAAAGACATTAAGCATTTGGGGCTCGAAGTTTATCAAGTAAATTATTTAAGAGTATAGCCTCTTCATTTGTCAAGTGACTTTCTAAACTCATCTCATCAAAAACATTGTCAATTTCACTCAAAACTTTCAAACCTTTGGTAGTAATAACAACATAAACCACCCTCCTATCTTCCTTACACCTAGAACGTTTAACAAGTTCTTTTTGAATAAGCTTATCTACCAAACGAGTTGTATTAGGTGACTTTTCAAGCATTCTTTGTTTGATTACTTTGATGCTCAACGGTTCATCTGCACCTCTAAGAATTCTTAAAATATTAAACTGAGGCAGAGTAAGATCGAACTCACTCAACTGTTTGTTGTGATAAGCGCCAATCCAATTTGAAGTGTGTCGGATATTTACAATAACTCTATGATGGTTATTTTTAAACTTGGCATTTACGATGTCGTCAATTTTCATTCTGCAAATATACTTACCATGGTATTAAATACAAAGAGAAAACCGTTAAAGATTTGTTATATCAGAAAAGTGTTAAATTACGGATCAAAGCTCAAATAACATTTATCCTTACATCATTAAACTTGTAAGTAAAATAAACCGTTCATCTCTAAATCAATAAATAAATAGAATAAAGCATTATTTTTGTTACATGCACAAAGCTTCCACTATTTATTGGATTGTACAGATATTTGGTTGGGGACTTTTTTGTTCAATGATAGCCATAACGAGTTTTATGCAAGGAGAATTAAAAGAGAATACTCCATTTAAACTCTTAGAACTATATGTTTTACTTATTTGTGTAACACACGGAATGCGCTATTTACTGGTTCGATTTAATTGGCTCAACCTAAAACTTGCCCCATTAATTCCGAGGGTTTTAATTTTGAACTTAGTTGCATCTATACTATTGCTCCTTATCATAAACCTTTCAAGTTCTATATTTCTTGGTGAATCATTTATACCATTTCTTGAATTCATAATTAATACACTCCTATACTCTATTTTCTTTATGATGTGGTCAGCTGTTTATTTATCCTATCACTTATTAAGAAAATCGAGAAAACAAGAGTTGCACAACCTTAAATTAGAATCCAGTCATCACGAAATTGAATTAAAAACACTTAGAGATCAATTAAATCCACACTTTCTATTCAACTCACTGAATAGCATTAGAGCATTAATTGAAGTAGACCCTAAAACTGCAAAAGAAGCCATTACAACTCTTTCCAATCTACTTAGAAACTCACTGCAGATGGGGAAAAAACTTCAGGTAACACTTGCTGAAGAGGTTCAATTAGTTAAAGAATATTTAAGCTTAGAAAAAATTCGATTTGAAGAACGATTAGAATACACAATTAATATTGATGCAAACAACCAATTGGAAATCCCACCCTTTTTGATTCAAACTCTTGCAGAAAACGCCATAAAACATGGTGTTTCAAAAAAGACAAGTGGTGGCAGGATCGATATCAACGTTTACTTGGAAGACAATACACTTAAAATTGATGTCATAAATACTGGAGGTAAATACATTTCTAATAATACGGAAGGTATTGGAATAATTAACACCAAAAGGCGACTTGAGATACAATATGGAGAAAATGCAGGTTTTTCAATAAAAAATGAGGAGAACCATGTAAAAGCAAACGTATGGATTAAACAAAGGGAGTTAAAACGATAAAATATGAAAGCACTTTTAATAGACGATGAACGTCTCGCTCGTACAGAACTAAGGCATTTACTTGAAAAACACAATGATAAAATTGAAGTCATTGGAGAAGCTAAGAATGCCAAAGAAGGTATTGAATCTATCAAAAAACTAAAACCTGACGTTGTTTTTTTAGACATACAGATGCCAGAGATGAATGGTTTCGAAATGTTACAAAAGCTTGATGAAATTCCAAAAGTCATATTTGTCACGGCTTTTGATGAACACGCTATAGAAGCATTCAAAGTCAATGCATTGGACTATCTATTAAAGCCAGTTGACCCCGAGCGACTCCAAGAAGCAGTGGAAAAGTTAACCGATCATGTTGAAGATGAATTTGAGTCAAATATAGTTGACAGTCGAAAAGACAGGAAGCTCAATATTGAAGATCAAGTATTTATAAAAGATGGTGAGAAATGTTATTTTCAAAAACTTAGTAACATCCGCTATTTTGAGAGCCATGGCAATTATGTGAAAGTATTCTTTGACGATAAAAAACCAATGATTTTAAGGAGCCTAAACGCCTTAGAAGCGAAATTAAACGAAAACGACTTTTTTAGAGCAAATCGGAAGTATATTATCAATATTCATTATATCAAAAAAATAGAAAACTGGTTTAATGGGGGGTTAAAAGTTTTTTTAAACGATGAAGAAAGTATTGATATTTCCAGGAGACAAGCTATTAAATTTAAAGATATCATGTCAATTTAATTAAAGAAAAACTTCTACAAAAAAGTCTTAGAGTTGCAAAAAATAAGTCCTTTATAATTCAAAAAAAAAATCATTTTTCTTATGTAGATTAATAACAATCCACTACTTTTGTAATGTGTTTATAAAATAAAGCACATTTAGATTTTTCTGTTATGACAAATATTTTTATAGCTAATTTAGATTTCGATATCTCATCTGACGACCTCAAAGCAACCTTCTCACAATTCGGAACAGTATCCTACGCTCATGTAGTGTATGATAATAAAACGAAAAAATCAAAAGGTTTTGGTTATGTTGAAATGGATGACACCGATGAAGCTATAATTGCTATTGAAGCGCTTAACGGAATGGATGTCAACGGTCGTAAACTAGATGTGAAGATCGCATCGCCAAAAGGATCGCGTCCTGCAGCAAACCAAACAAAACCTAAGTCTTCTCCAAAATTCGAAAAGAAACACCACACTGTTAAAACAGTTAAAGATGCTGATGATAAGCCTCGTCGTGTTTTGAGACCAAGAAGAAAAAGAAATTAGTTAGGATTGATTATTTTTTAGATTGTTTAGAGCAAATTCCCGAAATTTAGTAGCAGGATTTATTGGTCTCATAAATAGTTAAAAATATGCACTTTAGTGCATCTCGCTTTAGCTTCTAAAAATCGCATCAGACATTAGATGATACACAGTTTTGTCATGTGTCTAATTCCTTTATGTTGATTGTAGAATTTTACCCTCATCTAAACCTAAGGCACTTTCAGTCCATAGTGGCTTAGTTTTTTCTGTAAAAAACAGATCACATTTCAAGGTTATCAAGGAGATCAGATTGCCTTTCAAAAGAATTATTGATACGGGTTTTTCCTTCTACACTTTTAAATACTTAAATTTAAAAACACAGAAACCCGAAAAATCACACCAAAAAAGATTGTTGGTTAATCTGGCCGCGGACTTGAGTCGACGACTGAGAGCGTGTCGTTTTTACATGACTCGTTTTTTTTTTAGAAATTCACTCTATTCTTAGTTTTGAACTAAACTTGTGAATTATTCAAACACTAAACAAAACCTTTGTTTTTAGCCCAGATGCTTAATTGGGCAGAATTTGGAATGTTCAGTTTTTTTAGAATGTTGTGACGGTGTGTGTCAATCGTTCTGTTAGAAACATTTAGAGAAGTTCCAATTTCTTTTGAAGTTAAACCTTTTGCTATAAGTTTAACAATTTCAATTTCTCTACTTGTTAGTTCTGGTTCGCTTTCTTCATTTGAAAACATACTTTTAACGAACTTATCTTTAACTTCGTCACAAATGTATTGTTCTCCTAAATCCACTTTATGAATTGCTTTAATCAATTCATCTTTAGAACTGTTTTTTGTTAAATAGCCTTTTGCACCACTTGATAATAACTTTTTAACAAGGGCAGTATCATCGTGAATTGATAAACCAATCACTTTAACTTTAGGTAAGTTATTGATTATAGCTTTAGTTGCTTCAAAGCCATCGCCTTCTTTTAAGTTTATGTCCATCAGGACAATATGAGGTCGGTGAGCCTGCGCCATTTGAAAAGCGTCCTCACTTCCTGTTGCTATTCCGACTACCTCCAAGTCAGCTTCAGCTTGTAGTATTGATGTCCATGCTTGAGCAATTAAGTTATGGTCATCTACTATTAGTATTTTAATTATTTCTTTCATTATCCCAGCATTGATGCTACTAATTTATGAATATATTAGGTAAAACCTAAATTATTTGTAAAATAAAAGCACTATTTGAATCGGTGAATCTTAAAAAAACGCCGACAAAACAAAATATTCTGTCGGCGTTCAGTAATTTTATTTTTCTTAATAATAAATTAATCTTCTAACTTTAGCAACATATTTTGCAAGACGGATTACTTGTTTTGTATAGCCAAACTCGTTATCATACCAAGTGTATAATACAACATTTTTTCCATCAGGTGAAACAATGGTTGCAGGTGAATCAAATACTGAACAACATGTGTTTCCAATAATATCACTTGAAACTAATTCTTCATCAATAGAGTAATGTATTTGATTAATCAAGTTTCCGTTGAGTGCTGCGTATCTTATTTTTTCGTTTACCTCTTCGATCGTTGTTTTTCTATCTAGAGACAAAGATAAAATAGCCAATGATCCATTTGGTGTTGGAACACGCACAGCATTTGCAGTTAATTTATCAGATAAATCAGGAATCACTTTTGTTACAGCTTTACCAGCACCAGTTGATGTGATTACCATGTTGATAGCTGCCGAACGTCCTCTACGAGGTTTGTTGTGCATGTTATCCAATAAGTTTTGATCATTGGTATAGGCATGAACAGTTTCAATATGTCCTTTTTCAATACCAAAGCTGTCATTAATTACTTTCAATATTGGTGAAATGGCATTTGTTGTACAAGAGGCAGCTGAATAAATTTTATCCTTTTCAATATCAAGTTCACCTTGATTTATTCCATATACAATATTTGGAATCCCTTTACCTGGTGCTGTTAAAATAACTTTTGAAACGCCTTTTGCTTTTTTATGACGACCTAGGGCTTCTTTATCTGTATATACTCCAGTGTTATCTATAACTAAAGCATTATTTATTCCATAAGCTGTGTAATCAATATCTTCTGGATTTTTTGCTTCAATCATTTGAACTGTTTGCCCATTGATATTGAGCGCTTTGTTCTCTAGATCCACATCCATTATTCCATCAAAAGCACCGTGTACAGAGTCATTTACAAATAATGCAGCTCTTTTCGTAATTGTCTTTTCAGATGTATCTCTAGTTACAATTGCTCTTAGTCTTAATTGTTGACCTTTTCCTGCTTGTTTAATCAATTCTCGAGCTGCAAGTCGTCCAATACGACCAAAACCATAAAGAATAACATCTCTTGGCTCCATTTTAAAACGATCTTTACCAATAAAATCGCTTAACTTATTTTTTAAGAAGTCTTTTTGAGATTCAAACTGATCTTTCTCATCTAGATATTCGTAAGCTAGCTTTCCGATATCGAGTTTTGATGGAGCTAAATCTAATTTAAGTAAAGATTCAGCTAAAGCAGATGTTGTGTAAACATCTATTGGTTTATTTACAACGTTGACAGCATACTCGTGAAGATTCATTATTTCTGAAACGGTCAAGTTTACCAAGTGATTTCTAAATAAGACTAGCTCAACGCCTTGGTCATACAAAAGCTGTCCTGTCTTACTTGCAAGTTTAACAGCCGCACGTTCTCTCTTAACATGTGCGTCTAATTGTTCTTCGTAACCTATTGAAGCATTCATTTTTTAATTATTATATATTGAATTTTAGTTATATACAAAAGAAAAGGCTACCCATGAGAGTAGCCTTCAAATCATCTTATCCTAAATAAGCTTTCAGTAACTTGTTTCGCGAAGTATGTCGCAATCGACGGATCGCTTTTTCTTTTATTTGACGAACTCGTTCACGCGTCAAATTAAATTTCGATCCAATTTCTTCAAGTGTCAAGCCATGATTCATTCCTATTCCAAAAAACAAGCGAATGATTTCACGTTCTTTATCAGTTAAAGTTGACAAAGACCTTTCAATTTCACGTTGTAAAGATTCTGACATTAACAAAGTATCAGCTTTTGGAGAATCGTTATTCGCCATTACGTCCATAAGCGTACCACCGTCATCAGCACTTGTTAATGGTGCGTCCATAGAAACATGACGTCCAGAAACATTCATACTTTCCTTAATTTTATCTTCAGGAACTTCTAATGCTTCAGCCAATTCTTCAGCTGATGGAGGTCTTTCATACTCTTGCTCTAATCGAGAAAATGCTTTATTGATTTTGTTTAATGACCCAACTTGGTTCAAAGGTAAACGTACAATACGCGCCTGTTCAGCTAATGCTTGAAGAATTGATTGGCGAATCCACCAAACAGCGTAGGAAATAAATTTAAATCCACGTGTCTCATCAAATTTTTGAGCTGCTTTGATCAACCCTAAATTTCCTTCATTAATTAAATCTGGAAGTGTTAATCCTTGATTTTGATACTGTTTTGCTACAGAAACAACAAATCGTAAGTTTGCACGTGTTAGCTTTTCAAGTGCTAACTGGTCGCCTTTTTTGATTCTTCTTGCTAAGTTCACTTCTTCTTCAGCAGTGATTAGCTCTTCTTTACCAATGTCTTGCAAGTACTTGTCAAGTGATTGACTCTCGCGATTAGTGATCGATTTTGTTATTTTTAACTGTCTCATGCTCTTTGTTCTCCTCTTACTTTAATGTGTATACAAAAGTGAGGGCAAATTTACACTAATTAAATATTACTACAAAATTAATTATATAAAAAGCGCAATTTTGCCTCACCGATTACTTTATTTTATAGACCAAACCCTACGTAGTCTTTTCTACCACTCTCTGTCATTATTTCTAACAGCACGCCCCTATTGTCACTATTCTTTAAGTAGGACGTTAATTGATCAACAGTTAGAACTTCTTCATTGTTCACCTTTGTAACAATCATTCCTTTTGTTAAACCAAGTGCTTTTAATTTTCCAGCAGATATATTTGTGATTTTAACACCATTTTCAATATTAAGTTCTTTTAGCTCACTTTTGCTTAATTCTTTAAATGTAGCTCCGAGCGCAGAGTATCTCTCAACATCTTCTTTTGATTTAAGCTCAGTGCTACCTTCATTATTTTTTAAGAGTACTTCTTTCACTTCAAGGTCTCCATCTCTTCTAATCGTTAAAGAAACTTTATCACCAGGACGTCGTTTTCCGATTTCTTCTTGTAGTTGCGAAGCAGAATTCACCTCTTTACTTCCAACTTTGAGTACAACGTCTCCTTTTTTAATTTTCGCATTAAATGCACCAGATTTCTCTTTTACTCCAGAAATAAATACACCCTTTGTATCTGGCAGCCCGTGCTCATCAACAAGGTTTTGATTGATTTCAGCAATTTCAACACCTAAGAATGCACGTTGAACCATACCATAATCAATCAAATCTCTGGCGATTTTATTTACTAAACGAGATGGTACAGCAAAAGCATAGCCAGCGTAACTCCCCGTTTGTGATGCTATAGCCGTGTTGATTCCTACAAGCTCACCATTTGTATTTACAAGCGCACCACCAGAGTTTCCTGGATTAACGGCTGCATCTGTTTGAATAAAGGACTCAATAGGCATTATGCTTTTATCTTGCCCTCCTATAATATTAATATTTCTAGCTTTTGCTGAAACAATTCCTGCAGTTACTGTTGAAGTCAAATTAAATGGATTTCCAACTGCTAGTACCCATTGGCCAACTTGTACATTATCACTATTGCCAAATGCCATGGGTAATAAATCATCAGCTTCAATTTTTATGACCGCAATATCTGTCGAAGGATCTACTCCAACAATACTCGCTTTATAAGTTGAATTATCATTTAGCGTCACTTCAATTTCATTCGCATTTTGAATTACATGGTTGTTTGTTACAATATAACCGTCATCAGAAACGATTACACCAGACCCCGAGCCTTCTCCATACTGTTTACGTTCTCTACTCGCTCCTGGACCGTAGAAAAATTCCAAAAAGGGATCGTTTTGAACCATTGTTCTTACAACTTTCGTTTTAACGTGAACTACAGAATGTACACTATTAGCACTCGCTTTAGTGAAATCTATAGAAGTATCCACACTCAAAGGACTGTAATTTGCATTCAGCACTGGTGGTGAGTCAATTTGGCTATTTGTAAAAGACGATTTTGAAGTTATTTCGTCTTTAATATCAGGTAAAAAAGTAAGGTAAACGCCTAATGGAATCAATCCCCCTAAAAGCCCTAATCCGATTGTTTTTATATTTCGATTCATTTTTAATAATTTTTTGTTTTTAAGTCCAACACCAATATTAACGCCATACTGCTTTATAGTTAATACTTTCGCTGTTAAAAGTTGTTAAGCTTAAAAGTAATTATCCCAGTCCTTTTTTGTAGTTTTGCACGACTAAATGACAATGAAACAATTATTTACATATCTCATAATATTTGCAGCAGGCATTTTTGTTGGTTTTCTTGTCCTTTATTTAAATCCAAAAGAAAGAATTAAAAAGGAAGTTAAAACAGTTTACAGAGATAGAAAAGTTGACACAAAAACCGTTTATGACACAGTAACTGTGACAGAATCCCTTCATATAGAAACTTCAAAATCTGACAGTTTGACATTTGATAACACTGATGAAAGTGAAGTAATTGCCGATACAGATTCCATTATAACGAATGGAGATAATGAAGAAATTAGTGAGCAGGAAATTGTAGAGGATGACATTATTGCGGAAAGAATGCTTTCAAAAAGAAATCTAACCATAAAGCTAGTAGAATCTGATTCGATTGATGATTCGGAGCTTCTCAACATTAACACCAATCGCTATAGCTCCAATATGATCATAGAATTCTGGGAATCACCACTTGAATTGACGGGGTATGAATTGACTAGAAATAAACTTAAATTATTTGGTTTTAATCCAAATGAATCTATTTCTTTGCAATTGGATAAAGACGGTGAAAATCTTCTTCTAGAAACTGAAACTATAGAAATTTCACTGTCAAAAACAAGAAAATTTAAGTCACTTACTTTATAAATGAAAATAGGTTTTCAAAAATACCAAGGTACAGGCAATGATTTTGTTATGATTGACTCCCTTGACAATACGAACTTTTCGCTTTCAAAAAGTCAAATTAAAACATTGTGTGACAGACGTTTTGGTATTGGTGCTGATGGTGTTATACTTATTTACCAGCATTCTCCAAGCGATTTTGAAATGCGTTATTTCAATGCTGATGGTTCCAGAAGTTTCTGTGGAAATGGTGCTAGATGTGCAGTTAGGTTTGCTCATAAACTAGGATTATTTGAAGAGAAAACACGCTTTTTAGCCATTGATGGTATTCATGAAGCTGAACTAATCAATGACAAGGTTGCGCTCAAAATGAATGACGTAGATCAATGGCAAACAGATAAAAGTGCTTTTATTTTAGACACTGGAAGTCCACATTATATAAAGTTTACTGAAAAATTAGAAGGTGAAAATATTGTCGAATTTGGTAAATCTATTCGCTACTCCTCTACTTTTGAAGAAAACGGTATCAACGTTAACTTAGTAGAAATAACTGAAGACCGGTCACTTTCTATGTTAACATACGAACGTGGTGTTGAAGACGAAACATATTCTTGTGGAACTGGAGCTACAGCTGTGGCTTTGGCTTATATGATCAAAAAAGAACTCTTTGGTACGCAAAAAATTGCTCTAAAAGTTAAAGGAGGCTCACTAAGCGTACAAGCAACAAGAGACGAAAATAAATTTACAAACATATATTTGATAGGACCTGCATCCTCAGTATTTTATGGAGAAATATCAATTTAAAGTCGATCAAGAACGCATAAATAACCTAACTTCATCTAATAAAATTCCTAAACATGGGAGTTTTATATATGTATTTCATGCTGATAAAATACCTCCACATATTGGTTTTGTTATTGATACTAAGTTTTACTCTGTTAAAGCAAACGGAGTAGATTTAGCTTTAAATATTTCTAAGATTTTACACTTAGTTCAACATAAAAAGATTCCAACACTTATTTTTGAACTGGACGAGATCAAAGCTAATGAACAACTCATTTACAACATTTTTAAAAGTTATGAAAATAAGTTAAGTGAAGGAAAAACCTGTCTTAACCCAATTGATGAATTAATTTTTAAATGTGTAAAACACAGCAAAATTGGTGAGCTAATAAATACATTAGAGAATCAATCAAAAATTAAACAGATTTACGGCTTAAACATAAATAGCTCGTTTTTAGGCATATTAAATTATTCTAAAAATGACATAGAAAAGCGTATCTTTGAATTAAAATGTTAAAAGGAGAAAAAATATTTTTGCGTCAATTAGAATCTTCGGATGTCTCTACACTACTTTTATGGGAAAATAACCCATCCAATTGGAGAGTAAGCGAAACAGAAGCTCCTTTTTCCCTTCAACAAATGCATTCATATATCGATAATGCAAGTGAAATAAGAAAGAACAAGCAACTTAGATTACTCATTTGCGAAATATCTTCAGGTGATCCAGTGGGAGCTGTAGATTTATTTGACATAAGCTTTAAACACCGTCGCGCTGGGATTGGGATTTTGATTGCTGATTCCGCTCAACGAGGTAAAGGATTTGCCAAAGAATCGCTAAATATAATTACAAAATATTCAGGTGAAGTTTTAGAACTTTCTCAGTTACACTGCCTCATCCAAGACGACAATTCAAATAGTATCTCATTGTTTGAGAAACAAGGATTTATTAAAATGGGCGAAAAAAAGAATTGGTACTTTTTTAAAGGTGAACCAATAGATGCTTATTTTTATCAGAAATTTCTAAATAAATAATGAAGAGTTCTTATATCATTTTTTCTAAAGCAGTATTTCTCTTGATTTTAATGGTCACAATTAGTGCTTGTGATTCGATTGACGCATATTTTGATGGAAGTAAAATAGTTAAAAACACTGAAGATCAAGCTCTATATGTAGCTACTGGTACAACCCTAGACAGTTTAACGCATCAATTACTAAAAGAAGAAATAATAACCGATAAAGAAGCATTTTTAAATGTCGTAAATTACAAAGGCTTTACTGATGAAAAAATTGGTTATGGTAAATATATCATTGAACCAGGAACGGAATATAAGAATTTAATCAATGGTTTTACAACCAATAGATTGGGGAATGGAAACAAAGAAGTTGAAGTTCAAGTAACCTTTAACAACTGTCAGAATATTAATGATATAGCGAGTAAAGTTTCAGATCAAATTGAAATGGACAGCGCTGCGTTTATGGACTACGTTCTTCAAGATAGCATACTGGATAAATACGGTTTTACTGAAGCTAAAATTGGTGCTTTGTTTTTGCCAAACACTTATCGGTTTTACTGGGATACCGATGAAGAACAGTTTCTTAAATCGATGGCAAAAGAATTTGTAAGGTTCTGGACACCCGAAAGAATATCTAAATTGAATAAACAAGGGTTGAAAAACCAGTCAGATGCTGTTATACTGGCCTCAATTGTCTACAAAGAGCAAGACAAACATCCCGAAGAATGGCGTACAATTGCTGGATTGTATTTAAACCGAATTGAAAGAGGAATACTTTTGCAATCAGACCCAACATTTAGATTTTGCTGGGGAGATGAATTGGATGGGCAAGAACGGCTTTATTATAAGCACCGAGACATTGATTGCCCTTACAACACATACAAATACAAAGGGTTGCCACCAGGACCTATATGTATTCCGCCATCAGAGGTCGTTGATGCCGTTTTAAACGCTGAAGACAATGATTACATTTTTATGTGTGCAAAACCTGCAGGTGGTGGACTGCATAACTTTGCTGAGACAAACGCACAACACAATCGCAATGCTAGAGCATTTCATAAGTGGATGAACGAAAGATAAAAACAATATAGTATGAACACAATTGTACTCAACGCTAAGCAAATTGAACAGAAGATAAATAGAATCGCTTACGAAATTCTAGAAAACAACTTTGAATCAACATCTATTTTCCTTATTGGGATTAAAGGTAATGGAATGGCTTTGACTGTTGAATTGTCGAATATTCTTAAAAAAATCAGCGATCAAAAAATAATCACTGCTGAAATCACCGTTAACAAACAAAATCCTTTATCAGACGAAATCACAACAACAATTGATTTAGAGGAAATTAAAGGGCAGACCGTCATTTTAATAGATGATGTGATCAATTCTGGTAAAACAATGCAGTACGCTTTGATAAAATTGTTGGAACATCCCACAAAAAGAATCAAAACAGTTGCATTAGTCGATAGAAAACACCGCCGCTACCCTATTCGATGTGATTATGTCGGTTTGACATTGTCTACAACACTCCAAGATCGCATAGAAGTGAATTTAGATGGCATTAAAGAAGCTTATTTGGTTTAACCAATGAGTCAGCAATGTAATTTGCCGTTTGATTGTCACGCTCTACAATGAATTTCGCACGTTGATAAAATGGTAACCTTGACTTCAGTTCATTTTCGATGTATTCTAACATTGCTACATCATCTTTATCAGCAATTAACGGTCTTTTCGATTTAGCTTGACTCAACCGTTGTTGCAACTCTTTTGCAGGGCGATCTAAAAACACAGTTATTCCAGTGCTATTCATCACATCCATATTGTCGTAAAAACAGGGAAGTCCTCCGCCCGTAGCAATAATCGCTTTTTTTATTGAAACAGTTTTTAAAACCTCTCTTTCTGCAGCCCGAAAAGCTTCTTCTCCGTGGATTTTAAAATAATCTGAAATAGTCATTTTAAACTGATCTTCTAAGAGCTGATCCGTGTCCACAAATGGAATATTAAGCTTGTTTGCTAATTTCTTACCTAAAGAAGTCTTTCCAACTCCCATAAATCCTAATAGATACACTGGTTTATCCATGATTCAGTAAAGATAATGTTATTTCCGCTATATTGTTTTAATGAATTCACCCAATAATTGGCAATGTGTTGATTATTAAATCATATCACCATTCGATCTCTAGAATCAAATAAAGGCGTTTTCTTGTCATTAATTTCAATGGTTTTATCGTACTTATTTATTTCGACTTTACCTTTTTTAGAATTAAGTTTATTCTTTCGTCGCTTCAGTTCATATCGGATAAGTTCCAGTTCGCGACTCGTTTGACCGGAAACAGAAGAATTCTCCTCTGCCCTTCTCAGCAAATATGGCATAACATCATTCACAGGACCAAAAGGAACATATTTAGCAACGGGATAGCCATTATCAGATAAGTTAAAAGTTATATGATCACTCATTCCTAACAACTGCGCAAATACTATGCGGTCATCGTCTTTTTTAATCCCTCGTTTTTTCATTAATTCTGTGAGCATAATCGTACTCTCTTCATTGTGTGTACCAAGACACAAAGAGAAATCGTCAAGATGATCAACGATATAATTCATGCATTTGTTGAAGCATTTATCAGTGGCATCTTTGTTTTTGTGAATTGGGGAAGGATAGCCATATTCCTTTGCCCATTCTCTTTCCTTTTCCATATATGCACCCCGAACTAGTTTTACACCGTATTTAACACCCGCTTTTAATGTCTTTTTGTGTTCACTGACCAAAAAATCAAATCGATCTACTCTATAGGCCTGAATCGTGTTGAAAACAATTGCCTTTTTCTTGTTGTATTTTGTGATCATTTGCCATGCGAAATTATCTATCACATTTTGCATTGAATAATCCTCTGCATCAATATAGATTGGAACATCCGCTTCATGTGCGCTTTGACAAAGACTATCAATTCTATCTAAAACTTCTTCATACTCTTTATGATCTTCAGAAGACATATCCTCCATACTATCATTAATTCTTTCTAAAAACGAGTCTCTAGCAATCCCTGTTACTTTAAAAACAGCATAAGGAATCTTCGGATCTGTGGCGGCTTTCTCAATCGTTTTTAAGATATTTCGGGTTGTTTTTTCATGTTCCCCTACTTCTTCTGCTCCTTCTACTGAATAGTCCAAAATAGAACCTACATTGTATTTACCAATTAGACCTATCGTTTTGTCACATTCTTCAATCGTCTCCCCCCCACAAAACTGGCTAAAGATTGTAGGTTTAACAAAAGGTCGCATAGGAATTCTGAAAAAAAGCGCAAACTTTGTAGCCCACTTACTCACTTTAACTACCCATGTTTTTGCTACGAGTTTAAACATCACCTTCGCTTTCCTTAACTGAAGGGTACTTTTGTAATCGAAGGCAATTTTAGTATTATTGAAATCAATCATAAATCACTTTTTGTTTTGAGTCATAAATCCAACTTACACAAACTTGATAAAACTATAAAGCATTGAAAATTAAAATTATCACTTTAAAACATGACAATTATCACTTTTATACCTTTTGATTTCTAGTAAAGTCCATATATCTTGATTCTAATATAAATCCCTATAATTTAATAAAAATTATTGAGACCTGAATTAAAGCATATAAATTGTAGGGTATAACACATTTAAAAATCCACACCTCATACTCTTACTAGTTTGTTTAGCCTAGTAAAATAGGCTTGTTCGTAATTCCGCTTAAACTGTTCAGATAAATATGAATGGCGAATGAGTTGCTTCACTTCCTCAACGTTACTTGTCAAAAGTGCTATTATTTTATCTATTTGTTTTTTTGGAATACCTGCTTTTTCTCCAAGAATAATGAATTGTTCTCCTACTTTTCCTTTTGCATATTGCGGGGAAAGTAATCCATCACTTAAAGCAAAATCTCTATCGACAATATGTATACGACTATTTAGCAAATCGTAGGCAGGACTTAACTTAAAGTCACCAAAAGAGGTTTCTATTAGTGAAAAATTCTTGCAATGTGCATCTCCATTGGACATTAAGTAGTTAAACAAAATAAGTTTAAATAGTTTGGGAGATTCTACTTGATAGGCAGGCACATATTTTTTCATCAAATTAAACAAGTGCAGATAATTTCCCTCGTATTTATAGTTTTCACCGTGCGTTTGAGGGGTCAACTCCGCTAATGTGGCAAAATCTTCTTGTGCCCATTTTGTTCCGTCTTCTCTAACATCAAATCGTTTTGTGATATAAGCAGGCGCACCATTTTCAAAAAAGATGAGTGCGTTTTCAGCTGTTTCCATGCCAAATACTTGTCGCGCAATCTGCATCGTCAAATGTTCATTGGCTGGCATTTGCTCAGGATTTTTTCCCGCTCCTGGAATAGGTTTTAATATATATGCACCCTGCTCTCCTTCTTGTATCAGTCGCAGTTTATTTTTCTCCAGTAAAACTGAAAACTTTTCCTGAACTCCCGATATGGAAAGTCGTTTGCGATTTTCTGCAAAAAGCTCATCTGTTTCTTCATCTGAATTTGGCGCCGCATAAGGTAAAATATGACTCACTTTTTTACCGCCAAAAACCCGCTTAAGTGCAGTCCGACTGTAAGTATCATGTCCTTCTGAAAGAGTACCTAGGCAATATTTAATTATTGGCATTTTCATGATTCCTCAATTTTTATGATTCGAACAGCACCTATTACATCTGATTTTGCCGTAGCCATTAAAATACCAAAATAATCCTCCTCGTCTATTCTTAAATGATAGCATACCACTTGTTTGTTGGTGCCTTCTGGTAACATATTATAGAAAAAAGGAAACAAGTACTTAGAGCAAAATGGTTCTTTTTGCTTAGGAAGCGTTAAACTGATCGATGGTTTTGAAGAATCATTTACCCAAGCTTCTTGATAAAGAAATTCAAAACTTCCATCGTCCTGCTGAGCGAGTGTACCTGCCCACTCATTTTTATAGATCACCTTTGCCTTTCTCATTTGTTAAGTTTAGGTGTTTTTACTTGTAAATTGACTTCCATTCCAAGCGCATCCGCTAACTTTGACAATGTTTCAAGTGTTGGGTTTCCTTTGCCGCTTTCAAATTGTTTAAGCGCACGCAACGACACACCCGACAAATCTGCTAGCATAACTTGCGTTACCTGAAGGGCTTCTCTCCTTGCTTTTAACTGTTTTATGATACTTTCGAAGTGCATTATATGGCTCTTTTAGATGTAAATATACATAAAATTTTTATTAAAACACTAAATAGTGTTTTTTAATACACTTTTGCATGTTTTTATGGATGGGTGTTTTTAACAGAAAGATAATTAGTGTATTCAAATGCACTTTTGGTAAGTATCCTTTAGGTGGTATTCATAAAACTGTTTTAACAAATTATTATTCAATGTTCTCAATCTGTTTACGAGCTTTTCTATATGAGAGTGGTAAGTGGAAAAGGGTTTTAGGTGCTGGTGTTAATGACTGATGATTTTGAATGGAAACAACGAGATAAAATCTCGCTGTAGCGCGTACTTATTGAATGGGAATTGTAAAATAAATTAGTATGGAAATTAACTTTAAAATTAGAATAGTTTTCTGCTTTTGTTTAGGAGTCTTTTTTACTTCTTGTAATCAGAATACTGAATTTGATAATGAAGTATGAAAGAGAAATGGATTTACATCCTTCGAAAATAATAGTGTATTCTGTTTTATATAATTAATAGGGCTATCCATTTAAGTCGCATTGCATTTAATTGATTTATAGCTAATTGGTGAGTGGGCTATCATTCTGTTTAAAAGCTTTTCGAGAATCGTGGTTCTAAAATTCAAGCGATTGAATCTGAAGAAATACTCTTGAATGTATTGATTTATATGGTTTTCATGGCAATATGAGTGAACCCCTCGTAGCCAATTTTTAAAATTTCTGATTTGAATATGAAGCATCTTAAAATTTCGTCCTTTATCCGATAATTTTTGTTCAAAATGAGGATATGCCTTTTTTAAAGGAATGTATCCTGTCCAACCATCAGTTGTAATTTTGGCTTCTTGATCTATATGAACATCAAAAATAGTTTTTAGCGATTTCGCACTGTAATCATCAATTACTTTTGCATATTAACATGGCGGTGAAATATAGTAATGTTTAGGATATATTCCGTATATTAGC
>JBBEBO010000031.1:0-7735 GCA_040882265.1 Brumimicrobium sp.
AACCCTTACCAGACTGAGGTTGATAAAGAAGGTGAAGAAGTTGGCGTTTATATGAGCCCTGAACTTTATAATCAACCTAAAGAAAAAGGGATGGAACAACGTGAGCAAAAGGAAACAAAAAAACTTGAGAAAGAAAAGGTTAATCAAGGTTCTGAAGAAGAAACAGAATAATAGTTGATAAGTGTATAGTTAATAATTTACCTGTGAGTTTTATGCTCACAGGTATTTTTTTGAATTTGAACTTATAATTCTTGAACATAATAATTACTTAGTTAGTCACAAATCACTTTATATTTTTTTTATTGCGTATCGGATACTTTATCAGTAAGCTTTTAACTGCAAAGGATTCGCAAAGAGGATTTCATGGCGTGCTTTGCTCAAATATGGCGTTCTTTACCGAACGGTCGGCACTTTACCGAACAGTCGGTACTTTGCGTGCGGTTAAAACTGGGAAAAAGTAACAGTTATAATCGTACATTAGTAAAATTGAAGAAGCTTTATTTAACTGGTAAACATCCCGATAAACATTTTATTTTTATTCTCTTAAAAAGAACACAACAGCAAACACAAAGTCTTTTTATTAACAATTAATCAATAAAAAAAACACTTTTTTTAAATTTCTGTCAATAAAAAGCAACCTTAACATTAAATTTGAGTCAGTGAATACAATAAATATATAGGTTATGAAAGCAATAATAATAGTAAGTTTTGTTCTTTGTTGTTCCCTTTCCTTTGCACAACAGCATGCTACAGAGCACACGCAATGTCAAATGAATATGGATGAAATTCTACGTCTACAATCTTTCAACATGGATGACCCCATATCAGAACACGCCCGAAATGTATTTTATGACTTATATGAAAATTTGAACCGTGTTTATAAATGTTCTTCTGATTCCAAACAGTGTGATGAACAGATTTCAGATTTTGAAAAAACGATTGAAAAAGCCGAACGATTAAATTTAAACTTAAAGATGTTTGAAGAAGATATTCATTACGTTTCAAAATTGACTAGATAATATGAAGACTTATAAGATAATTTCAGCACTTTTCATTCTACTGACCTTTACTAATTATAGTGTAGCGCAATGTGGTCCGACAGATGTAGATCCGACGCCTCAAGTTTTAGGCTTTTGTGAGGGAGTCACCGATACAGTAAGTTTTGAGGCTTCAGGAACATGCTCTGGTAATTATGAATATCAGGTTGAAACGTCTACAAATATTGTTATTCAACCTTGGTCAACAAATGATGAATTTATTACTACTCCAGACTCGACTGATACCTATAATATACTAGCACGCTGCTCTGCATGTCCTGCGAATATTGTTGAAGATACTTTTTTGATAGAAGTAGTTCAAGCGCCAACTATAACAGCTGATACATTTGTTTGTCACGGAACTGAAGCGAATCTCGTTGGATCAAATATTCCCGATTCTATTATGTCTTGGTGGGATTCTCCGACAACTGCTGGAAATGAACTTTCTACGACGGAAAGTTACACTACACCTCCAATGACTTCCGATGATACATTTTATATACATGTATCAGGAAATGTAGTTGAAAATGGTGTTGTTTCAGGTTCAGTTTTAATTACTGAGGTTGGGTTAGAAGGTTTTGCTGGAGGAGGTCAAGGTGATCAAGATTACCTCGAAATATCCAACTTATTTGGCAACACAATTAATACCACTGGTTGGACAGCGGCTATAAGCGACTCTTATTCAAATATTAATTCTGTAAACAGTACGGTTTGGAATTTACCAAACTCATTTGCACCTTGTTCAATCTTATCAAAAACCGATGTTAATGGTTCAGCTAATTATTGGGGGAGTAATATTTTTTGGAATCCTAACCAACCTGGTTGGGCTATGATTATTGATGACGTAGGAAATTTAGTTGATTTTGTAGCTTGGGGATGGACAGCTGCTCAATTGGCTACTTTAAATGTTAATGTTAACGGATTCAATATTACTTTGGGAAGTGAATGGACTGGGAATGGCTGTTCTTCTGCTTGTTCCGCTGTAGGTGTAACCCAATATAGTCTATCTCGAATAGGAAATGCAGATAACAATGACGCTGGAGATTTTGTTTGCCAAGCAACGTCTTTGAATGTAGTAAACCCTTCATTGAATTGTGGTTGGACTACATCTAATATTACTTGTCCTTATCCAGTTGAAATCGAAATTGATTTACTCCCAACTGCATCAGTTCCAGACACTACGTTTGTTAGCTGCTATTCAGATATTCCAGTTGAAGATCCACTTATTATTGATGATGAAGCAGATGATTATACTGTTCCACCTACAGTTCAATTCATGGGAGAGGTCACTGATGGTAATCTTTGTCCCGAAATCATTACACGTACTTATCGTATAAGCGACAGCTGCTCAAATTACACTGAAGTTGATCATATTATTGTGGTTGAGGACACTGTTGCACCCATAGTGGATACTGCTCCATCCGATACAACGGTATCATGTTACGCCGACGTTCCTGTCATGAATGATTTAGATTGGACGGATAATTGTATGGGGGTAGGATCGGTACAAGGGGTTGAAACTACAGATGGAAATAACTGTCCTGAGGTCTTGACACGAACATGGACGGTTTCAGACACTTGTGGTAATACGGTCACACAAACGCAAGAAATAACAATCCACGACACTATAGCACCAGTAATTGATCCTGCTCCAGACGGTTTGACTGTTCAGTGCTATGATAATGTACCACCAATGGATACATTGAATTGGACAGACAACTGCGATGGAAACGACGTGCTTTACGGTGACGAAGTCTCAGATGGACAAACTTGTCCCGAAACATTTACGAGAACTTGGACTTATACGGATGGCTGTGATAATACAAGCACAGAAACTCAGGTTATTGTGGTAAATGATGATATTGCTCCAACAGCAGATCCTTTGCCATCACTGCAGTTAAGTGAATTGCCACCAGCAGACACAAATATTTTAACGAATGTATATGATAATTGTGGTACGCCAACTTTAGTCTGGGAGGGAGATGATTCTGACGGTGGTTTTTGCCCTGAAAATGTGACCAGAACTTATAGCTTGACTGACGGATGTGGGAATGTCACTTTTATTTCCCAAGATTTCATAATTGGTGATGGTATTCCAAACGTTGATTTTGATGCTGATCCAATGACTTTTGATAATTTAAGCTCTGGAGAAGTTGAGTTCTTTAACAATACAACCGGTGCAACTACTTATACTTGGAACTTTGGAGATTATTCACCAACGAGTAATGAGGAGAATCCAACACATGTGTTTTATGTAGATAGCTCTTCATCAGTTACGTATGAGGTTTATTTGGTGGCGACTTCGGAATTTGGATGCTCTGATAGCACCATGGTACCAATCCAAGTCATAAACGAACAACTTTATTACGTTCCAAATAGTTTTACTCCTGATGGAGATCCATTCAATCAAACATTTAAACCAATCTTTGCGACTGGATTTGATACCCAAGACTATAATTTGTTAATTTTTAATCGCTGGGGGGAAGTACTTTTCGAATCGAATAATCATAATGTTGGTTGGGATGGTACCTACGGCGGAAAAATGGTTGAAAATGGCACCTATGTCTATAAAATTGAATTTGGCCTAGAATCTGACGATGCTCGTAAAACAGTTACAGGTCACGTTACCTTGATTAGATAAATCTGATAATTAAAATTATTGTAAAGAGTTGCTTTTTTCTTAGAAGCAACTCTTTTTTGTGCTGTGCAAATTAACCAAGCTGGCGAAAGTTCTGTTCCGTAATAATATTATACTTCAATAGGGACAAGAATTTTATTTAAGTTATCCAACGCTTTTTGAATACTATCGATTTCCGTAAAAACCAATCTCAATTTATTATTCTTCTCACTCATTTTAACATTTGTGGGATTTGTTTGAATATAATTCAAAACCTGAGTAAAAATAGGACTCTCATAATACGGGTGCTCTGGATTCTGAATAAAATAACCAATCATTTTTTCAGATTTAATCACCAGTTTTGTAAAGCCAATTTCTTGAGCTTTCCATCTCAACTCAATAGACTGCATCAACTCTTCAACCACTTCTGGAATTGGGCCAAAACGATCTTTTAAATGATTTTTAAATTCAGTTAATCCTTTTTGATCTTCTAAGTTATCTAAATCTTGATACAAAGCTAGTCGCTCTGCAACATTATTCACGTAATCATCTGGAATACGAATTTCTAAATCTGTTTCTAGGATACATTCTTGAACATATTGTTGAAATTTATCAGTATTTCTATTGTCAAAGACCTCTTTAAACTGCGTCTGTCTCAACTCTTCAATCGCTTCATTGAGAATTTTTTGATACATGTCAAAACCGATATCCGCAATAAACCCACTTTGTTCACCGCCGAGTAGATTTCCAGCGCCGCGAATGTCCAAATCTTTCATCGCAATGTTAAATCCAGCTCCTAAATCTGAAAACTGTACAAGCGCATTCAAACGTTTCTTAGCCTCTGAAGTGAGCATGTTGAATCTCGGAGCAATCAAATAACAAAATCCTTTCTTCGTTGAACGCCCAACTCTCCCACGCAATTGGTGCAAGTCACTTAATCCAAAATTATTGGCGTTGTTGATGATAATTGTATTGGCATTTGAAATATCAATACCAGACTCAATGATAGTAGTCGCAAGCAAAACATCGTATTCATGATTGATAAAGCCCATCATCAATGCTTCCAATTTATTTCCTTCCATTTGTCCATGACCAATAGCAATGCGAACTCCTGGACACAAGCGCTGAATCATTCCAGCCACTTCTTTGATATTTTCTAGTCTATTATGCACAAAATAGACCTGTCCACCGCGGGTGACTTCGTAAGAAATGGCATCTCGAATAATTTCTTCATTAAATTCGATAATTTCAGTTAAAACTGGCTGTCTGTTGGGTGGAGGTGTATTGATAATACTTAAATCTCTTGCCCCCATCAATGAAAATTGAAGCGTTCTTGGAATTGGTGTTGCTGTTAAAGTCAATGTATCGACCGTAGCTTTTAGCGTTTTTAACTTATCTTTCACTGAAACACCAAATTTTTGCTCCTCATCAATGATTATTAGTCCTAAATCTTTAAACTTGACTGATTTCCCAACAATCTTATGCGTACCGATTAAAATATCGATTTTTCCTTCTTCTAATCTTTTAAGTGTATCAGTAACTTGTTTAGCGGATTTAAATCGATTGATATAATCTACCGTTACCGGAAAATCTTTCAGCCTTTCTTTAAATGATCGCGCATGTTGATGGGAAAGAATTGTAGTTGGAACCAAAATAGCAACTTGCTTTCCATCGGTAGCTGCTTTAAATGCCGCACGAATCGCAATTTCTGTTTTCCCAAAGCCGACATCTCCACAGATTAAACGATCCATAGGTGTGTCTTTCTCCATGTCTTCTTTAACTGCTTCTGTCGCTTTTAATTGATCGGGCGTGTCCTCATAAATAAATGAAGCTTCTAATTCATTTTGTAAATAAGTATCTGGTGTAAAAGCAAATCCTGGTCGACTTTTACGCTTGGCATAAAGTTGAATTAAATCAAAAGCGATTTCTTTGATTTTCTTTTTAGTCTTATTCTTAAGTTTGGTCCATGTCTGTGTACCTAATTTGTTCATTGCAGGCACAGTTCCATCTTTTCCAGTGTATTTTGAGATCCTGTGCAAAGAATGAATGGAAACATAAAGCACATCATTGTCTTTGTAGATCAATCGAATAGCTTCTTGTGGTTTTCCGTTGACATCTATCGTTTGCAAACCACTGAATTGTCCAACACCATGATCAATATGCGTGACATAATCTCCTTTTTGGAGGTTGTAAATTTCTTTTAAAGTTAAAGCTTGTTTTGCCTGACGAAATCTTTCTTTTAGCCTAAATCGATGATACCGCTCAAAAATTTGATGATCGGTGTAACATACTAATTTCAATTCGTTTGAAATAAAACCTTCTTGCAACGCACAATTGATAGAAGAAAATTCTACGTCAGCGCCTATATCTCTAAAAATGTCGTGTAGTCGTTCAATTTGCTTTGGTTGATTGGAAAAAATAAGGTTATCGAACTTGTTTTTTTTACGCTCGCGCAAATCAGTTGTGAGTAACTCAAAGTTTTTATTGAATGCGGGTTGTGGTTGAAAATCAAACGCTATAATTTCTGAATCTTGATGGGTATAATCTGGTCCCCATTCCACTTGAGAGAATAATTCTAGTTGTTTAACCCATTCGGTAGGATGAAGGTATAAGTTAGAAGGCAAACTTCTTTTTACTGGAGTTTCTTCTAACTGACTATGAATTTTAACAGCTTTTTGATATTCTTTATCTAGTCGCGCTTCAACTTCCTTGATAGAACTAATCCAAATTGTTGACTGTGTACTAATAAACTCTAAAAACGAACCGTTTTCTGCTTTGTCAAGTGACTGTTGCACATCTGGTACAATATGAAAAAACTCATGCTGCTTGATTGAGAGCTGACTCACAGGGTCAAATGTGCGGATGGAATCGATTTCATCACCAAAAAACTCTAATCGAAAAGGCTGTTCATTTGAATAGGAGAAAATATCCATGATTCCTCCTCGAATGGCAAATTGTCCCGGCTCATAAACAAAATCAACGGTCGAAAAACCGTATTCCAAGAGCAGTTCATTTAAGAAATCCAACGCGTATTCTTTGCCTTTTTCTACTTTAAAAGTATGCGATTCAAGACGTTTTTTTGTAGGAACAAGCTCAAAAAGCGCATCGGGATAAGTAATAATCCAAGTATTGGCGGATTTTGAAATTTTCTCTAACGTCTCCGCGCGACTCACAACATTTGCGTTGTCTGTTTCTTCTAGTTTGTATGGTGTTTTGTATGAAGCTGGATAAAAAACAATGCGTTTGTCTTCAGGGTATAACCCTTGTAAATCATTTAAAAAATAGGCGGCTTCCTCTTTATCTTGTAAAACAAACAAATGATGTCCAGGAACCTGTTCTGCAATAACAGCAGAAGTTAAAGATTTACCAGAACCAACAACTCCCTTCCATTGCAAATGAGCTTTGTCATATTGCAGTTGATCGATTGTTTCTGAAACACCTTTAAGTGATCTAAATTTCTCCTTCAGTTGTTTTATATCCATGAATCTTTTCCTCTGTCTATATAATGCTTGGCAAAGATAATTGTTCTAGATGAGAGTTACTGTGTTTTGAAAAAGGTTTTGACTTCAGAAAATTTTCACTAACTTTAGTTTAACCTAAAAAAATAAAAATGTACAACCCTATCTACCACAACCGTCAAAGTACGCGTTACAGAGGTTATGACTACTCATCTATTGGATGGTATTTTGTAACAATAAACACAAAAAATCGCCAATGTATTTTTGGAGAAATTCATAATTCACAAATGCAACTGAATGAACTAGGTCTGATTATTTATGATGAATGGTTGAATACCATGGCTATTCGAGATAATATTGTTTTACATGAGTTTATAGTTATGCCAAATCACATCCACGGTGTAATTGAAATTCAGCGTTCTAAAGGCGCAAGAAATGTTATAGGAAAGTTTCGATCACCTTCAGAAACCTTGGGAGCTATAGTTCGAGGTTTTAAAGGAGCTGCTACGAAACGTGTAAATGCTTTTTGTTTTGAGTTGGAAGGAAAGCATTCTCCTTGCGTTCTTAACACTGGAAGTCCCAGTAGTTCCCGCTGTCCTCTTACCCGCCCCCCGGTTGGGGGG
>JBBEBO010000031.1:7745-42531 GCA_040882265.1 Brumimicrobium sp.
GTATGGGCGTATTGCAATACGCCCATACGGGGGCGGGGAAGGGGAAGGAAACAAGTTTATGGCAACGCAACTTCCACGACCGCATCATCCGTGACCAAAAAGAGCTTTACAACGTCAAAAACTACATTTTAAACAATTCAAAAAACTGGAAAAAGTAAGGTGTTTAGGTAGAAGTTTCAAAAGTAAACGATCTAACAGCAATCACTTTCAAGGGATTTTTCTTTACTTTTACGGAAAGTAAATGATGTAAGCCTCAATGAGACTAAAGAATACGCATATTTTAGTTCTGATAATAATTGTAGCCACAATTCTTAGAACGTATGATTTTTTCAATATTCCTTTTACACATGACGAATTCAGTACTTTATTTAGATTAGATTTCGATAATTTTAATGACTTGATAAAATACGGAGTTCTTGTTGATTTTCATCCTGCTGGAATTCAGGTTTTTACTTATTACTGGGTTGCGTTATTTGGATCTGAAGAATGGGTGATAAAGTTACCTTTTGTCGTGGTTGGGATTATCTCTATTTATTTAGTTTATAAACTTGGTAAACTATGGAAAAATGAAACGGTTGGTTTAATTGCTGCTTCCTTTTTGGCAGTTTCACAATATACTGTAATGTATGGACAGATAGCTCGTCCTTATGCAAGTGGATTATTTTTTAGCTTATTATTGACATTGTTCTGGTCTAAACTCATTTTGCAACCAGAGAAACGATTTAACCTAAATGTAATAGGCTTTGTTTTAGCGGGGGCACTTTGTGCTTATAATCATCACTTCAGTATGTTGTTTGCTGGAATAGTTGGAATTACTGGGCTGTTTATGATTAAACGTGAATATCTTTTGAGATATTTGCTTGCAGGCGCGACCGTTTTATTGTTATACCTCCCTCATGTTCAAATTCTTCTTCATCAATTAGGAAAAGGTGGAGTGGAAGAATGGTTAGCTAAGCCAGATAACGATTTTCTCTGGCAATATATGAAATACAGTTTTAATTATTCATGGTTGTTTATTGGTTTAACTGTGATAATTATTCTTTATGGATGTTTTAAAAAGAATGAAAAAATGAAAGTAACCTACTATGGACTATTTGCTTTGTTTTTTTTCCTTCCTTTTCTGATCGGTTTTTTTTACTCCAAATACATCAGCGCTGTTCTTCAGTTTTCAATATTAATATTTAGCTTTCCTTTTCTTTATTTTTTACTTTTTGGACATTTTAAAAAGTTGAATTTCTCTAAAAATTTAATTATTATTTCTTCTATTCTAATCATTGGTATAATTAGTTTGGTTTATGAGAGACAGCATTACTCTATTTTTTATAAAGATCACTTCAAATACAGTCTAACTGATTACCATGATGCAATAAGTACTAATGATGCAATGCTAGGAGTTATTCATGTGCGAAAAGGTATACTACGTTATTATGCGGCTAAACATGATTTGGATACTAATTTTAGATGGCATACCAGTTTTAACTCACCTGCTGATCTAGAAAATTATATTTTACAAAAAGGTGGATCTAAAGATTATTTTTACCTAGGAGCTAATTCAACTATTGCCCCATACGTAGTCCCTCTAATTCAGAAATATTACCCTCATGTAATTTGGCAAAAGAACTATTTTATCGGTACAAACTATCTTTTTTCAAAAAACTTAGAAACTAGCGAAAATAAAAATAGATCACTTATTACTCATCTCAATATTGAAAATGAACTCGATAAAAGATGGCAGAAATTTCCCAAAGGAAGCTTTTCAAAAGATGGGATAGAAATTAATAAAGAAATGGAGTGGTGTCCATCTTTTCAGGATAATGTATCTTCTCTTGTCGAACATAAAAATGATTTTATTGATATAGTTTTAACTTATTCTTCAAATGAAGAAATTGAGGAAGCAGTACTCGTAGCTGAAATAACAAACAATGATGAAAGTATTCATTGGAAAGGAGTTTTATTTTCTGAGTTTATGAGTGATAGTTCGAGTACATCTAATCTTTATGGAAGCCTTAAATTATCTGATATACCAGATGCAATGGAAGGAAAAGTTAAAATTTACATTTGGAATAAAGGACTAGAAAATTTCACAATTGAACAACTTAAAATTTATGCACGGAAGGGAAACCCTATTATTTATGGGTTGTTTAATCCTATTTAAGTAGCACTGCGCCTAGCACTTCCCGTCCCCGTCTCCCCTGTCTCCCCCTTCCCCTGTCCCCGTATGGACGTATTGCAATACGTCCATACGGGGACAGGGGAAGGGTGTTCACGACTTAAACGGTAGCATTTGGCAACGCAACTTCCATGACCGCATTATTCGAGACCAAAAAGAACTTTACAACGTCAAAAACTACATTTTAAACAATCCGAAAAACTGGTCAAAATAAACTTCAACATTATCCCCAAATTTTACTTACTTTATGGATAAATGATTAAACCTTCTTTTCTAAGAAATAAAACTTAAGTTAGACAAAAACAAGCTAAATGATTCAAGAAGATGAAAATATCAACCTTTCCAAAAGACTGGAGGAACGTGTTAAGGAATTAACATGCTTGTATGAATTGTCTAAAGTGGTGCAGCAATTAGAGTTGGGCTTAGATAAACAAATCGAGAAAATCATTGAAATTATTCCCAAAGGATGGCAGTTTCCAGAGCGCTTAAAGGTAAATATAACTTATCATAATAGTAATTTCGGCTTAGAATTAAATCAGGTTGGGTTGAAGGAATCAATTCATATCAATCAACGTGAAATTGGAGAGATTAAAGTTGGGTATAGTAATTTAACTGATGAAAAAAATAGTTTTCTTAAGGAGGAACAGCAGTTACTGTCTCAAATAGCAATTGAATTGGGGAACCTTATTGCTCGTAATGAACAAATAGAGAAAGAAAAACTGCTGAATGAGCAAATGCAGCGTGAAGATCGGTTACACATTTTGGCTGAACTCACAGCTGGAGTTGCTCATGAACTAAACACACCTTTGGGGAATATTCTTGGTTATGCAGAAATACTTAAAAAGTCAATTGAAGATAAAAACAAAAGAAATGACGCTCAAAAAATCATTACTTCAGCCTTAAGTGCTCGTGAAATAGTGAAAAAACTAATGTATTTCTCTTGTGAAATGCCGAGTAACTTCAAACCAATTGATATCAACACTGTCGTAAAAGACACATGCGATTTATTGTCACTCCAACTCAAACAGTCAAATAAGCATGTTGAGCAAAATATTGAATTAAAACCTTTAATTGTCAATGGAGACAGTATGCAGTTATCTCAGGTTTTTATTAATTTAATATTGAATGCAAAAGATGCAATTGCCGCGAACGAAATGATATTTATTTCAACTAAGGATCTAAACGAGTTCGCTCAAGTAATAATTAAAGACAAAGGGCATGGGATATCAGAAAGTGATCTTGAAGATATTTTTAAGCCGTTTTTTACTACAAAACAACACGGCACAGGACTAGGTCTTTCTGTTGCACATGGCATCATCCAAAGTCACAAGGGGAAAATAGAAGTGAAGTCTGAAAAAAATAAAGGAACAGAATTTATTATTACATTGCCAAAAAATGCCTCATGAAACAGCGTCAAACCGTATTGATAGTAGATGATGCAACTGATATGTTGGATCTTATTCGTAGAAATACTGCGGAAATGGGTTATAATCCAATCGCTGCAAGTAACGTTGTTGATGCCATTGAAGTCCTTGAAAATACAACCATTGAATTGGTGATTACCGATATGAACATGCCAGGAATTGGTGGTTTACAATTGGTAAAATACATGTCCCAGCATTTTCCTTCGATTCCTATCTTGGTGATAACTGGTTATCCTGATGTCAATGATGCGGTAGAGGTCATGAAACTTGGCGCTACGGAATATTTGATAAAACCTTTTATGTATGAAGAGCTAAAAAAGTCGATCGAAAGTATTTTGCCGAACACTAAAGAGTCGGAAGAAGAAAAAAGCGAAGAAATTGAAGACTCTTTTCACGGTATAATTGGTCGGTCTGAGCCTATGCAGAAGTTATTTCGATTAATAGATAAGACGAAAAACAACTTAGCAACTGTTCTAATTACAGGCGAAAGCGGAACAGGGAAAGAGCTAGTAGCGCGTGCGATACATTACAACAGTAAAGTAGCATCAGCGCCATTTGTTCCAGTGAATTGTGGTGCGATTCCAGAGCAGTTATTAGAAAGTGAACTTTTTGGTCATGTGAAAGGGGCTTTTACGGGTGCGGTTAATACGCGAGCTGGATTTTTTCAAGCGGCTAATGGAGGTACTTTGTTTTTAGATGAAATTACAAATACTACACTAGGAGTTCAAGCAAAACTGTTACGAGTAATTCAAGAAAGAGAAGTTACGATGTTGGGGGACACCAAATCTCAAAAGGTAAACTTGAGATTAATTTCAGCTTCAAATACCAACATTGATGATTTAATCACCGAGGATAGATTCCGGGAAGATTTATTTTATCGCTTGAATGTAATTTCTATTCATATCCCACCATTACGTGATCGAAAGGAAGATGTTCCACTGTTGGTGAATTTTTTCAATGAGAAATTAAGTAGAGAAAATAAAAAATCACCGTTAAAAATTTCAAAACCTATTTTAAAATTACTTGAAGATTATTCTTGGCCAGGTAATGTAAGAGAGTTGGAAAATTTTATCCACCGCATGGTCGTTCTAAATGATACAAAAATTGGAATGGACGATATTCCTGACCACATGAAATATAAAATTGACGATAAGAATAGTCAAGAATTAACAAGTTTAGCTGAGGCAGAACGACGTTATATTTTAAAAGTTTTAGAAGCAACCAACAACAATAAGACAAAAGCAGCCGAAATTCTTAAAATCGATCGAAAAACATTGCGGAGTAAGCTACAATGATGGTTCAAAAAGTTCCGATCCGGGGAAATATTCCTCGATATTTTTGAATTTCAATTAAATCAAGAAGACCATATATTTTATTTAAATACCTATAAAGTAGATTTATACAATATATCCTTCTCTCAAATCTCTCTTCTTTTTCTTCATGGCATATCTATTGACAACATGATGTGAAAATAATGAAATGTACTTAATAGATAATAGTATAAAGAGCATTTGTGGTAATTGTAAACACACCTTGGGTTGTAGTCTCAAGAATGGCGCTTCACATATAATTAATTCTTGTGAGGAGCATGAGTCAGAGACTTTGGAAACCGTTCGCAGAAGAATGGATGAGCCACCAATGCAAACAACTTTTAAAGGGTTGTGCTCTAATTGCGATTATCAAGATACGTGTACAATAGGAAATAAAGGAAATATCATTTTTTCATGCGAAGAATATAAATAAATATAACAATGAAAACATTAACAAAAAAGAAAACAGGGATGTATGAGAACGTCATGCATCAGTTTAATCGAGCTGCAGATCAGCTGGATTTAGATAAAGGAATCCGTAAGATCTTAGCGTCGACAAATAGTGAAATTGTGGTTCACTTCCCCGTAAAAATGGATGATGGTAGAATCGAAGTGTTTAATGGCTACCGTGTTCAGCATAACAATGCACTTGGACCGTACAAAGGAGGTTTACGTTTCCATCCAACAGTGGATATTGACGCAGCAAGAGCTTTGGCGATTTGGATGACTTGGAAAACAGCTTTGGCAGGTTTGCCTTATGGTGGTGGAAAAGGTGGAGTTGAAATAGATCCTACTAAGTATTCTCAAGGAGAATTAGAGCGAATTACACGTCGTTTTACCTATTCATTAGGAGAAAACATCGGTCCAGATGTAGATATTCCTGCACCAGATGTAAATACAAATCCGCAGATAATGGCTTGGATAGCGGATACTTTTGCTTCAACAAAATCGCCGTCCACGCGAATGAAGAACCTGCATGTTGTTACTGGTAAACCAATGGGTTCTGGCGGACTTGAAGGTCGAGATCGTGCTACTGGATTTGGAGTTGTAGTTACCATTCAAGAGTGGGCAAAGATTAATGAAGTCGACCTAAAAGATAAAAAGTTTATTGTTCAAGGTTTTGGAAATGTTGGCTATTGGGCTTCTCATTTTCTACACCAATTAGGAGCAAAATTAATTGCTGTACAAGATGCAAGTGGTACTTATTTCAACAAAACAGGAATTGATCCAGAGAATTTAAATGAATATGCATCTAAGCATCAAGGAAACATTGCTGGATTTGGTGAAGCGACCTTGATTCCAAATGATGAGTTTTTCGGTGTAGATTGTGACATAATCATTCCTGCAGCTTTAGGAAATCAAATCACAATGGCAAATGTTGAAAAGATTAAAGCCAAACTCATTGCAGAAGGAGCAAATGGACCAATTGACAGTGAAGCGGAAGATTACTTGTTATCAAATGGATTTAAAATAATTCCTGATATTCTCTGTAATTCCGGAGGAGTGATTGGTAGTTACTACGAATGGTTGCAAAACAAACGAAGTGAAAACTGGAAGATGGAACATGTTCTTGAAATGATCGAAGACAAAATCGGAATAGCGTTTAGAAAAACAGTAGATGCTTCACATCATTATAACACGGACTGGAGAACAGGAGCGTATTTAGTGGCATTAAAACGAATTGAGCAAACGTATAAAGAAAGAGGGGTATTTCCATAATTTTTAAATAATGAAAAAAATAGGATTATTGAGGGGAAGTCAGCACAGCAATATTGCTGTGCTGACACCTTAAAATATTAGACACTTTAAGAATAATGCCGAATTTTTTATAGAAACTAATGCTGGAATAGCTTCAGGCTATTGAGATGAAGAATATACAAAAGCCGGTACTAAAATTGTTCAATCAAAAAGAGAGTTAATTGCAGTGGCAGACTTAATAATAAGTTATAGTGCGGATATTGATAATGAAGAAATTAATGGAAACTATAAGTAAAACGATAATTGTAACAAAAAAGGATCATGCTATTTTTAATAAATTGATTGAAACTTCTGATGGAGTTGACCCAATTGGGAAAAAAAGTCTTGCAAAACTTTATGAAGAACTTAAAACGGCAACAATAGTAGTTGAAAACGAATTTCCTAAAAATATAGTTCGATTAAATAGTATTGTTACAATTGAAACTTCTTTTGGGAAAAAGGATGGAATGCAACTGGTATTGCCAAGTTAAGGGGATCTGAGTAAACGAAAGTTATCGATAATGACTCCGATGGGTGCAGCATTAATTGGTTATACTGAGGGAGATAAAGTGATCTGGAGCTTATCAAGAGGTGAGGAAATAATTAAAATTGTAAAGGTTACAAATGATTAATCATAGAAATCTACAATGATGGTACAAAAAGCACCGCACTGGGGAAATATTCCTCGACCAACCTAATCAGAGTATAAGTGAGTAATATCTTAATGTTTAATTAAAAATTTGAATATCAATAATATATGATGAATAATTTTCTGTAAACTCTATCGCATTTATACATGGCATATCTATTGACCACATGAAGTGAAAACAGGAAAGTTGAAAATACGCTTAAAATGATTGGGGATGAAATAGTTTACTTGCCGTTACTAAGACATTTTGAATAACGAAGAAGGTTCTCGTGTTTTTTTTAAGAGTAACTATTGATTAATACAAACCAAAAATACTATAGATATGACTTTTTTCAGCAAGCTTAAATTTATAATTGGTGCTTTCATAATACTTCTTTTGATTTTAGGTACTAATCTCATTGATCGGAGTAACTTTATTAGAGTCAAAAAGTCACTTATATCGATTTATGAGGATAGACTTATACCTAGTGAAATACTTTACAATATATCTGATGAATTACATCATATAAAAAGCAATCTATTAACCTCTAATTCATCAATTCAATCAGATGATATACAGAATAGAATAGATATATTGGATAGTTTGATTATTAAATTTGATGAAACAAGCTTAGTAAGAAAAGAGAATGAGTTGTTCTCTCGTTTTCAATTAAAGTTGAATGCGATAGATGAAAGATTCAATCAGTCTAATTTGAATGAAAAGAATATAATCATAGAACAAATTGATAAATCACTAATTGATGTTAAACAACTGAATAAGATTCAAATATCAGAAGGGAAAAAACAACTAAAAAAAGGTGAGCGTGCTGTAAAGTCTATTGAGTTCTATACTGAAATAGAGATCTATATGCTGATAGCTTTATCAATTTTGATTCTTGTATTAATTATTTATAAACCGAAAAAAGGAATAATTGAAGATGAAATCTGAATTAAATTCAGAAGAATAATTGTTATAGCGTATCAGCACATTACAGATTGTAGAACAGGAGGCTCGCTAAAACGAATTGAGCAAACGTATAAAGAAAGAGGCGTATTTTAATAATTAAAATAGTTGAAACATGTTGAGCATTGGGATTTTAGATAGTGGAGGTTGCAGCATTGATGTAATGCCAACACCAGATGATTTAGGAAAACTAAAAAACGAAGTTGTTTTTTATGTCGAACATAATTCTGGTGCTGAATGCGGCTATTCCGATAATCATTATTGGCAAAATGGCTGCAACCTTTTGTCGAGTAGAAATGATGTGATTAGAAAGTCAGACATTATATTGGTTGACGATGCTTTGGATTTTAATGTTCAAGCAGATAAAAAGAAAATTTTTATCACAAATTTCGATGTAATTGAAGAGTTTGATAAACTGCAGTCTTTTTTGTCATCTCAAGTTGACTTGTATTCATTTCATCGCAATATGCTTAAAAGAGGAGCGGAAAATCAGACATTTCGAGAAGTTTTCATCGATTTCGTTAAGTTTTATCTAGGAGATTCGATTCACCCTGATGTGATATATGCTTTTTCCAAGGCAAAAGTCATTTCAAATGGTAAGGTTGTTTATTCACAATTGATTAATCACCTTGATGGCTATTAATTAAAAATATAACACGAGGAATGATTGTGGTGTAAGTCGCGATAAACTCTAGAGGAATGTTAATCTTTTGATCTTGATATAGACGTGTTCTAGAGAGATTACTGCATCTTCCTCGTGTTTAATAAGACATTTAAAAAAGGCTGTCTCAAAACTGAGACAGCCTTTTTTCTTAAATTGAATTTATATAATCAAACAAAAACCTACAACTTAATCAACAGTCTCACTAAAAAATTCCTCCCCGCTTGTGGATAATAAAAGTTTTCCTGTGTTCTGTCTCCTCCAACTAAATAACTAAATGTGTAACCATTGTTTTCATACATTTCGTCAAAAACATTGTTTACACGAACACCAAAAGTCATTTCTTTAAATAACACATCTTTAATGGTATATGAAATATTAAAATGCGCCACATAATATGCATCCAATGTTCTCGTTTCATTCGAAGTATTATCTAGATATTGCTTACCAACATATTTATTTAACAAGCTTAATTGTAGATTTTTAATTGGTGTATAGTTAATATTCACACCACTTATAATAGATGGCGAAAATGCTAAATCTGTCGTACCGTGATTGATTTCTTCTTGAGGTAACGGATTGAATGAGCCATCAAAAGCATCAACATATTCCGTGAAGTTTTCGATTTTATTCTGACTTAACGTTACATTTCCAGTAATCCCAAGATTGTCAAACAATTTATAACCTCCTTCAAGTTCAATTCCCATTCTGTAACTTTCTTCCACATTTGTTCTTGTGTAGCCACCGACATCGTTGATTTCACCTGTTAATACCAATTGATTATCATAATCCATGTGGTAAACATTAGCATTTAAAAACCCTTTTTTAGTTTCCAAACGGTATCCAACTTCAAGGTTGTAAAGTGTCTCGTGTTGTGGACGACTTTCTGGTGTGCTTTCTCTAAAATCTCGACGTACTGGCTCACGGTTTGCGATGGCATACGAAGCATACAAGGATTGTTTGTTGTTAATCTTATACATCAACCCTGCTTTTGGATTGAGGAAGTTAAACTGCACGTTTTGTTCGATATCTTCTAAGCTCCCGCTAACCTCATCAACACCCAAGAATGTATAATCGATATAACGGTATTGAACATCACCAAAGAATGTAAAATCATTCCATTGATAGGTTGCTTTTAGGTAACTGTTTGCATCAATTTTGAACCCATTATTTTCATAGTAACGATCACGAATCGAATTCTCTGGAGTAAATTCAGCCCAAATAACTTCACCAAAATGATCGCCGTCATAAGCGTTTGCACCTCCACCAAAAGTTAAATTAAGTCCTTTTTTAGAATTGTAGTTGAAGTTAAAAACACCTCCATAGAAATGATTATCTAACCATCTTCTTCGGATTACGTCCATTTCTGAAACTTCATTTCCTTCTACTTGAATTGGATCATATCCATACGTTGAAAAGCCATCATCTTGACGAAACTGTTCATAATATCCGCGCCCATAAGTGTAATGTCCTGCGACTTTCATGTTAAGTTTATCACTAAAACGATGAGCGAAATGTAATTGATAGTGATCTTGTTGGTAATTGTCAACCTCGTTTTCATAGGTGTAATAGTTGTATGTTCTTCCAGAGTTCAACAAATTGTCTGTTTCCTCTTGAGAAAGCCCATTTCTACCAGCGTAAGCCAGCATGCCCTCTTCATCGTTTTCAATTCGACTCTCGGGAGTTCCATACCAAGCTTGATATGTTTTTTCTTGTCCGCTAAAAACATTTAAACGCAGTGTCGACTTTTCTCCATGATATGCTCCAGAAATAAAGAATGACTTTAAATTAGATGAAGCTCTATCTATATATCCATCTGAAACAATTCGAGATAAACGTGTATCAACAGTAAATTTATCGTTAATCAAACCTGTTCCTGCACGAACTGAATTACGTAGTGTATTAAACGAACCGCCAGAATTGTCAATTTCAGCATAAGCTTCTTGATTTTGCTGGTGTGTACTGATGTTAATACTTGCACCAAAAGCACCTGCACCATTTGATGAGGTTCCGACACCACGTTGCACTTGCATACTTTCTACGGAAGAAGCAAAATCAGGCATGTTTACCCAAAACACACCTTGTGATTCAGCATCATTCATTGGAATACCGTTTACAGTAACGTTTGTTCGAGTTGGATCTACACCACGAATTCGAACTCCTGTATAACCAACACCAGCTCCAGCATCTGAAGTAACTACAGTTGAAGGCGTAGACTGAAGTAAAAACGGCAAATCCTGACCGTAGTTTTTCTTTTCGATTTCCTCGCGATCAACGTTTGTGTAGGTCGTTGGCGTTTTTTCATCCGCTCGGATTCCTTGAACCTCTATTCCTTCTTGCATAAAGAATGTGGATTCAAGCGTAACGTTCAAGGTTACATTTTCATTTGAAACTACAACTGTTTCCAGCGATTCCTTGTAACCAAAGAATCGAAATTTTAACTCGTACTCACCATTTGGTAAATCTTTCAAAGTATACTCTCCGTCTTTGTTGGTCGTGACTCCGCGCTGTTGATCTTTTAATTGCACGACAGCTCCAGTCAGCGAACCACCTTGTTCGTCGGTAACTTTACCAGAAATTTGATACTGTGAATAAATACTAGGAGACAGCAATAAAGCCGCTGCCAGGCTCTGTAAAACATTTCTTGTTTTCATGTCTTTAAACATTTAACAAGAACCAGGGGCTAATTCTTGGAATTAATAATTAATTAGAATTAACACTATTGTTATGTAAGTCATCTTCCCGCCGCAGGTACTAACCTGATCCGGTTCAATGGGTATAATCTCAGTCCCGACCATAAAATCAAGACACCCCTTAGAGACGGTGCAAATGTAATGTGGAAAATTGAATTGAGAAATAAATCAAGCCAAAAAGTGAAATTGTTTTATTTATTCCCATATTACATGCAAATAATACCCATATTACATACGAATAATTCCCATATTACATATTTATTTACTACTTTTGGAATATGATTGAAAGAGTCGCTAGCCATAAAGTTTTAGAAATGGCGGAAAAATTCCCTGTTATTTTACTCACCGGTCCAAGGCAGTCGGGTAAAACAACTCTATGTCGTAATATATTTCCAGATTATAAATACGTAAGCCTAGAAAACCCCGATAACCTGTACTTTGCTGAATCTGATCCGAAGGGCTTTCTTAGTTTTTATGATAAAAACGTGATTATTGATGAAGCACAAAATTGTCCATCACTTTTTTCCTATATTCAACAAATTGTAGATGAATCCAACTTAAGTGGGCAATATATTCTGACGGGATCACAAAATTTCTTGTTGTTAGAAAAAATTAGCCAAAGTTTGGCAGGAAGGGTTTATATCATGGAGTTATTGCCGTTTTCTCAACAAGAAATTAGTTTAAACAACTGGCATGAAGCCGTACTAAAAGGAGGTTATCCAAGAATATTTGATAAAGATATAGCACCAAATGATTATTTTCCAAACTATATTCAAACCTATATTGAACGTGATATTCGGAATATTATAAATGTTCAGGATCTATCTCTTTTTCAAAAATTTCTTTCCATATTGGCTCACCATGTTGGTCAACTGGTCAATTTCAATAGCATTTCTAAGGAATTAAGGGTAGATAGAAAAACAGTTCAACGCTGGTTTTCTATCTTGGAGGCAAGTTATATCGTTTTTACGCTCAAACCTTGGCATAATAATTTCGCTAAGAGATTAGTGAAAACACCTAAACTTTATTTTTATGACACTGGAATTGTTGCCTTCTTGCTAGGTGTGGAATCAAAAGAAAATCTGTTGTTATCAAAATACAAAGGAGTGTTATTTGAAAATTTTGGAGTTACTGATATTATTCGAACGTATAAAAATAATGGTTTACGGTATCCATTTTATTTTTGGCGAGACAGTAATGGAAACGAAATTGATCTTATAATTGATCAAGGTAAACATTTGAAACTAATTGAAATGAAGGCATCTGAAACCGTGAAGAGTGAGTTCGTAAAATCTTTGCACTATTTAGATGAACAATTGAACGATTTTGAAATAAAATATTACCTCTTAAACGCAATTAGCACAACACAGCCCAGAACAAATGAAACTATATTAAGTTGGAAAGATGTGAGTGCGTTAATAAACGAACATTAAAATTCTTGGAACAAAAGAATCTCTTCTATATTAGAATAATTGATAAAAAAAACGACAACCTCCTAAAAGATTGTCGTTCAAATATAATCGAGTTATAATTCTACTTCTTTGTGGCAGTAGTCGCTTTTGCATACTCACGAATCTGACGAGCAATGTTTTCTAGAGAAATTCCTTTTGGACATTCGACTTCGCAAGCTCCAGTATTTGAGCAGTTACCAAATCCTTCTTTATCCATTTGTTCTGTCATATTTAGAACTCTCGTTTTCGCTTCTATTTGTCCCTGAGGTAAAAGCGCAAGTTGAGAAATTTTTGCTGAAACGAAAAGACGAGCAGAGCTGTTTTTACACGCTGCAACACAAGCTCCACAACCAATACAAGTCGCTGAATCAAATGCGGTATCAGCGTGCTCTTTTGGAATTGGAATGTTATTCGCATCTTGAGTGTTTCCTGAAGTGTTTACAGAAACATAACCACCTGCATGCTGAATTCTATCGAATGCACTTCTGTCAACAGCTAAATCTTTAATTACTGGAAATGCTCTGGCGCGGAATGGCTCTATGTAAATAGTGTCTCCATCCTTGAACTTACGCATGTGTAATTGGCAAGTTGCAATTCCAGTGTCGGGACCATGCGCACGACCATTGATGAATAAAGAGCAAGATCCACAAATTCCCTCGCGACAATCGTGATCAAAAGCTACTGGAACTTCACCTTTTTCGATTAATTCATCATTTAAGACATCTAACATTTCAAGGAAAGACATGTCTGGTTCTATTCCACTAATGGCATAGTCCACTATCTTCCCCTTATCGTTGGAATTTTTCTGTCTCCATATTTTTAGTTTCAAATTCATCTGTCTAAATTTTGATTATTGAACGTGTCATGGAAAAATGTCATTTCACGGTTCTAATATTTTCCTATTTATAGCTTCTAGTTTTTAATTCAATGTTCTCATAAACGAGATCTTCCTTGTGAAGTTGAGCTTTTTCGTTGTCACCTTTATATTCCCATGCTGCAACATATTTGAAGTTTTCGTCATCACGTTTCGCTTCACCGTCATCGGTTTGAGACTCTTCACGATAATGCCCTCCACAAGATTCTTTTCTTTCTAATGCATCGATTGCAAAAAGCTCAGCCAGCTCCATAAAGTCTGCAACCCGTCCTGCTTTTGCCAATTCTTCGTTGAATTCTTTAGAGGTGCCAGGAACTCTTACTCCTTTCCAAAACTCATCTCTTAATGCTTTAATTTCTTCAATGGCTGATTTTAAATCATTTTCATTCCTAGACATTCCACATTTGTTCCACATGATTTTACCAAGTTTTTTGTGGTAATAATCAACAGAATGTTCTCCTTTATTATTAATGAAGTAGTCTAGTCTTTCAGTAACTTCTTTTTCAGCCTGATCAAATTCTTTTGTATCAGTTGGGATTGCACCTGTTCTAATGTCATCAGATAAATAATCACCAATGGTATAAGGTAATACAAAATAACCGTCTGCTAAACCTTGCATCAATGCAGAAGCACCAAGTCTGTTTGCACCGTGATCAGAGAAATTTGCTTCTCCAATTGCATATAAACCTGGAACGGTAGTCATCAAGTTGTAATCAACCCAAACTCCACCCATTGTGTAGTGAACTGCTGGGTAAATCATCATTGGTGTTTCGTAAGGATTTTGATCAACAATCTTCTCGTACATCTCGAAAAGGTTGCCGTATTTATTAGCAACAGCTTCTTTACCGAGTTTTGTTATGAGTTCTTTGTCGTTCTCGTCTAATCCTTTTGTATACGCTTGTTCTTTTCCGTAACGTTGAATCGCAGAAGAGAAATCTAAATATACAGCTTCTCCTGTTTTATTTACTCCAAATCCAGCATCACAACGTTCTTTTGCAGCTCTTGAAGCAACATCACGTGGAACTAAGTTACCAAACGCCGGGTACCTTCTCTCTAAATAATAATCTCTGTCTTCCTGAGCAATTTGTGTTGGCTTTAATTTACCGCTTCTAATCGCTTCAGCATCCTCTTTCTTTTTTGGAACCCAAATACGACCGTCATTTCTTAACGACTCAGACATCAAAGTCAGTTTTGCCTGTAGCTCTCCAGTAACAGGAATACATGTTGGGTGAATTTGCGTAAAACAAGGATTAGCAAAAAATGCTCCTTTTTTATACATTTTCCATGCAGCTGAGGCGTTACTTCCCATTGCATTTGTTGAAAGGAAAAATATGTTTCCATAACCACCAGACCCAACTACTACAGCATGAGCACTGTGTCTTTCAACTTCTCCAGTAACTAAGTTTCTTGCAATAATTCCTCTTGCTTTACCATCAACAATGACAACATCCATCATTTCGTGACGATTGTACATTTTGATTTTACCACGACTTATTTGTCGGTTCATTGCTGAATAAGCACCAAGTAATAATTGCTGACCAGTCTGACCTTTTGCGTAAAATGTTCTTGAAACAAGTACACCTCCAAAAGAACGGTTGTCTAATAATCCACCATAATCACGTGCAAAAGGAACGCCTTGAGCGACACATTGATCAATTATATTAGCAGAAACCTCCGCCAAACGGTAAACATTTGCCTCACGTGAACGGTAGTCACCACCTTTTACAGTATCGTAAAATAATCTGTAAATAGAATCGCCATCACCTTGATAGTTTTTTGCTGCGTTTATTCCTCCTTGTGCTGCAATTGAGTGTGCGCGTCGTGGAGAATCCTGGAAACAAAATGCTTTTACGCTATATCCTAATTCAGCTAAAGATGCTGCTGCAGAACCACCTGCTAAGCCTGTACCAATTACAATTACATCAATTTGACGCTTGTTAGCTGGATTAACCAAGTTGATGTTATTTTTATGGTTTGTCCATTTGTCCTTTAACGGACCTGCTGGTATTTTTGAGTCTAAAGTTGCCATAGTCTTCTTGGTATTAATGTTTTAAATATAGTGCGACTGCTGTAATGATGAACCCTAAAGGAACAACGATTGAAAAGACCACACCGAATTTTTTTAAGCTATCAATGTATTTGTTGTTTTGTCCCATCGATTGGAACGCTGACCCAAATCCATGCAATAAGTGAAGAGCAAGCAACACGAATGCAACAACGTACGCTATTACTCTAATTGGATCGTTAAACTTGTGAAGTAACTCTTCGTAATAACGATTAGGATCTTCTGGATTCATTTCGATGTATTTATAGTTCATTTCTGGTAGCCAAAAATCTATAAAGTGAAGCACCAAAAAGGCTAAAATCACTAATCCAGTATAAATCATATTTCGTGACATCCACGTTGAATTTGCTCCACCATTATATTTAGCATAATTAATTGGGCGTGCTTGTCTGTTTTTTATTTCTAATATAAAACCAACAACAAAGTGAAAAACTACCGCGAAAATTAAGATCGGCTGAGCAAAAAACTGAACCAGAGGATTTGTTCCCATAAAATGAGATAAATCATTAAATTTTTCTGGGCTAACTACTGCTGTAAAATTAATAGTCAAGTGCTGCACCAAAAATATCATTAAGAAAAGTGCAGATAATGCCATAGCTATTTTCCTGCCTATAGTCAATCTGAATAAACCTGATTTGCTCATAATTCTGTTATAATTTTCCGTTAGTTAAACAACAAAAATAAGGTATAGTTTCAGTTTATGAAGTGTTTTGCCTTATTTAGAATGTTTTTAGATAAATTATTATCACCATTTAATTCAATCTTATTTTAGTTGAAAGGTTTATAGAACAAACACTTGATTGAATATCAGATATGTTCTATTTTTTCAAACCTTAAACCTTGACTCTTGAATTCAATTTGTTTTCCCCCGTATTTTATAAGTTCTACTTTTGAGTCGTTTATCTATTCCTTTTTGATTATTTTTAATGCATAAATTGTCACTGATATGAAAGGTATTTTTTCTTTGTTTTTTGGGCTTGTTTTTTCACTTGGTGTTGATGCGCAAGAATATTGGCAACAGGAGGTAAATTACACAATTGAGGTAGAATTAGATGATAAACAGCATGTTTTGCGTGGTTTTGAGACATTTGAGTATATAAATAATTCACCTGATGAATTAGATTTTATATACATCCACCTTTGGCCAAATGCTTATAAAAATGGTAAAACAGCACTTGCAAAGCAACTTTACTTAGACGGAAATAATTTGCTGAAATTTGGAGCTGATAGCCTCAAAGGTTATATAGATTCACTCGATTTCAAAGCGAATGGAAAATCATTAAGTTGGGAGTTTCATGAACACGAGGTTGATATTGCAAAAATAAAGTTTGAAAAACCGCTTAAACCAAATGAAAAGATTTCAATCAGCACGCCTTTTAAAGTTAAAATACCGAGTGGAGAAATTTCTAGGTTGGGTCATATTGATCAATCCTATCAAATTACGCAGTGGTATCCCAAACCAGCAGTTTACGACAAAGATGGATGGCATCAAATGCCTTATTTGAATCAAGGTGAGTTTTATTCTGAATATGGCTCATTTGATGTTTCAATTACACTTCCAGAAAACTATGTAGTTGGTTCTACGGGAGATTTGCAAACAAAAAGCGAAGAAGACTTCTTAAATCAAAAATTTGAGGAAACAAAGCTTAAAATTGATCAATTAGAAGCTGACAAGAAACGTTCAAAAGACAAAACGCCTTTTCCTGCTTCTTCTCAGAAAATGAAAACAATTCGATATACTCAAGATAATGTGCACGACTTTGCTTGGTTTGCTGACAAAAGATATGACGTGTTGAAAGGCGAAGTTGAACTTCCAAATACTGGAAGAAAAGTAACAACTTGGGCAATGTTTGTTCCTCAAAACATTTACTTGTGGCAAAAAGCAATAGAATATATAAACGATGGTGCTTATTATTATTCTAAATGGAATGGAGATTATCCCTACAATCAAATCACAGCAGTTGATGGAACAATCAGTGCTGGCGGAGGAATGGAATACCCAAATGTTACAGTTATTGGAAACATGGGTAGCGCTACTTCTTTGGAAGTTGTTATTGTCCACGAGGTTGGTCACAATTGGTTTTATGGGATTCTTGGTTCCAATGAAAGAGTTCACGGTTGGATGGATGAAGGGTTGAACACGTTAAATGAGGTGCGCTATTTCATGACTAAATATCCAGACAACACTTATTTAGCAAACATGGTTTTAAATGGAGGCTTTAATTTTCATGGTCTTCACTATCATGATTATAATGATGTGCTTTTTAGAACCATTGGAAATACAGGTGTAGACCAACCAATTGAAACACACTCTGCTTCATTTAAAGCGGCGAACTACGGTATAATAATGTACCAAAAGTCGGGTCTTGTTTTTAATTATTTGCGCTACTATTTAGGTGATGAAAAATTTGATGAGGCAATGCACACTTATTACGATAGATTTGAATTTAAACATCCCCAACCAGACGATTTAAGAAACATATTTGAAGAAGTAACGGACGAAAATTTAAGCTGGTTTTTTGGAGGTCTGATAAATACAAGCGATAATATTGATTTTAAGTTGGGAAGCGTAAAAGCTAAAGAGGGAAAAACAACTGTAAATGTAGTGAACCTTGGAAGTATAAAAGCGCCTATTCCTGTTGCGGCTATGAAAGGAGATGAGGTTGTTGAAACGATTTGGGTTCAGTCGTGTCAAGTAAAATCAACTATTATATTTGATGCAGAGTACGATAAAATTATGATTGATCCATTGCGAAAAGTCCCTGAGACAAACAGGCAAAATAATCTTTGGAGAAAAAGTGGATTAATCAATAAATGGGAGCCTTTGAAATTTAATTTTATTAGCTCTTATAATAGATCTGAAGAAACGAATGTTAATCTCGTACCAGCTATTGGGTGGAATGCTTTTGACCAACTGATGCTAGGTGTTGGTTTTCACAACTATTCAGTTGCCCCAAACCCTTTTAGGTATTTCGTAGCTCCAATGTATTCGTTTGGAAGAAATAATGTTTCTGGAATAGGGGAGTTGAGTTATACGCTTTATCCACGAAAGATTAAATCAACTACGCTAGGTTTGTCTGTGAAATCGTTTAAAGATGACAATTTTTACGATAGAAATAATTCCTTTTTTGCTGTAGCTTCTCCTTATTTGAGGTTTGATTTAACTGATGAGTCTAAAAGACATGCATTTCAACACACCATTCTTTTTCAAGGCTTGCTTAAGAATACACGAAGAGGTGATATTGATATTATTGAAACAGGAGGATTTGCTGACTGGACAACATTTTATGAAAAAGCAGACCATAAACTCAACACCAATTTAAGAACGGATTTAATAATAGATGATAACAGTGGAGATGAAGTTGGAAGAATTTTTGGGTCTTTGGAGTACAGTTATCAGTATATAAAGAGAAAATGGGAAAGCGATGTAAGTATACGACTATTTGGAGGTTACAATTATTTGTTTAATGTAAATGGCCCTGGAAATTCTTACAGGTACGGAATTCCACTTACAGGAAACACAGGTTATCAAGATGTTTTTGTAGAAGATTATTACCTTAATAGGCCAGGTTCTATAAATAGTGCTTTCTACAATCAACGTGCTGAAAACAGAGGCGGTTTTCTCTCAGCTACTGACTTTGGGTTTGGAACGACTTGGATGACAACTTCAAGCATTTATTTAGATATTCCTTTACCTGTTAAAGGTTTTGGATTGTTTGGTGATATTGGTGCTTTTGAACAACATGGGGAATACCATACAGCTTATAATGCGGGTGTTGGATTTAGGCTTGGTAATGTTTTTGGGATATATTATCCGCTTATTGCTTCTGAGAATATTGTAGATGGTTACGTTGGAAACGGTGTTTTAGAACAATTGAGAATCACATTGAATTTGAACCCTGTTAATAGTAGCTTTTTTAAACGAATTTTAAAATAAGTAATGGTTAATCTTTTTTATTCACTGTGTAAACACTTTCAGGAACATGTAATGTCCTTTGTGGGAATGGAATAGTAACACCGTGTTGTCTGAAAAGACGATCAATTTCAAATCTGATATCAGATTTATGCAACTCAACTTGCCAAGATTGATCTGCCCAAAAAAGTAGTTCCATTTCTAGAGCATTATCCCCAAAGTTGATCATTCTAACGATAACAGGCTCCGTTTTCTTAACTTCTGGGTGGGATAAGGCTGCTTGTTTCATTAATTTCTTAACAAGTTCGGTGTCTGAGCCATAAGCTACACCAACACTGATCTTAAAACGTGTCAAATTTGAACCAAAACTCCAATTCTCAATTTGTTCCTGAGTTAGTAGTGAATTTGGAAGAATAAGTGTATTGCCATTTCTTGTTTCAATTTTTGTGGTTCTCACATTAATTTTTAAAACCCTTGCTACAATTTCGTCTTCAGTAATTGGGTTTGGAACTCGAACAATATCACCAACTTTAATTGTTCCTTCAAATAACAATATTATTCCAGATACCATATCTCTGAAAATATTTTGCAATCCAAGACCAATAGAGACAAAAAATGCAGCGGAACCGGCTAGAATAACGCTCAAGTTTTCAAATAAAAATTGCAATGAAATAATTATAGCAAATGTGTAAACAATGTATTTCGCTAATTGAACATATACAAACCTCGATCCTTCATCAAAATCCTCGTTGTCTTTAAAGCGTTGATCAATAAAAAGTCTGAATATATTGATCGAAAATCGACTGATGGCAAAAATTATAATGATGGTGATTAAATCCATAAAACTCAGGGTGAAATCCCCTTTTGTAACTTCTGGTATTATATCGTATTTTAAAAATTTCGTGAGAGAAATGTTCTCGTTTTCAAGGTTAAATGCTTGAAAAGCAACGATAAATGCTGATAAATAGAGTATTTGGTTTAAAATACGTAGTATGGTAATACGTGTTCCTTTAATCCTTAGTTTTCTTTTGTTTAGATGTTTTTTAAGGTAACGTTGGATGAGTTTATGGAGTAAAATTGTGATTAATAACACTCCAATCCAGATAAGCAAAATCCAAAATGAAGCAGTATATGGACCAACAGGAAATTTTAAAAATAATGTCGTCATTCTATCAATTTAATAATTTAATCAGCGACCAATCAACTTCAAATAATGATCCTTCCAAGTTGCTTAGCAAACGTTCCTTTGATTTTTTCGAGTTGTATTTGCTCTCGCAATAAATCATTTACAGCATCATCTTCAACCTTAACCTCTGAAGGTTTTAGCTGTTCTCTGATTTCGTTTATACGCGCCATTATTTTTGCGCTTTTAAAAGCGTAGAGCGATTCTTTAACGGCTTGAGGAAGCTTGTGAATTTCTTCGTTTGTATCAATTTTGAAATCGAGCAACCATTTTCTACTCAATTCGTATTTTGGAGATAGTAAATCACTTACGAATTTCACTATTTCTTGATCTTCATGCCGTAAAAAGTAACTTGGATCATAAAGAATATTCTCTTTTACACCTTGATTACAAGCATCAAATACTTTTTTAAACAAAGGGATATCAAAAGATAAATCGTCACGATTCAACTCAAATGTGACTAATTCAGAAACACTAACTTCGATAATCTCAACTTCTTTTTCACCCTCTTTTTTCTTTGTTTCAATTTCTAAAGCTCTCGATCCGTAGAGTAAAAGTATTCTTATTAAGTCAAACTCTTGGTCGTAAAAATTTCGAGCCGATTCAGTTCCTTCTTTTTGACTAACGGGAATTGTGTCGAGTTCAGACTCTTCTTCAAAAGAAGCTTGGCTACCAGTTGTTGTGTTTTGCTTTTTTCGACGAATTTTATTTAACTCATTGATTAGCGTTTGTTCCTTCATCTGAAACTGTTCGGCAGTTTCTTTAATGTAAATTGAACGTGTAATACTGTCCGGAATTAAGGCAATTGAGGTAACAATTTCTTTAATTAAATTAGCGCGCTTTATCGGATCATTGCCTGTGCTTTCTAGAAGAACCTGAGTTTTGAAATTGACAAAGTCTTTTTCGTTTTCGTCAATGTATTTTTGTAATTCATCCGCTCCAACCTTTTTTGCGTAAGAATCGGGGTCTTCACCGTCGGGGAAAAGGAGAACTTTTACATTCATCCCTGCTTCCAGAATTAAATCAATACCGCGAAAAGATGCTTTTATTCCGGCAGCATCTCCATCGTATAAAACAGTAATGTTTTGCGTATAGCGCTGTATGAGTTTAATCTGGTCATTTGTGAGTGCTGTACCCGAACTCGCTACAACATTTTCTACACCTGCTTGCGCTAAACTAATAACATCTGTATATCCTTCAACCAAATAACAGTTGTCGTGTTTTATGATTTCACTCTTAGCAAAATAAATTCCATAAAGTATTTTACTCTTGTTATAGAGGATACTTTCTGGTGAATTAAAATATTTAGCAGTTTTTGAATTCGTCTGCAATGTTCGACCACCAAACCCCAACACTTTGCCCGAAACGCTGTGAATGGGGAACATAACTCGTCCACTAAAAAAGTCAAACTTTCTATCGTCTTTTGTCTTAGTAAGACCGAGTTTTTCTAAATACTCTTGTTTGTAGCCTTCTTTGAGTGCAGTTTCAGTGAATGAAGTTTCGTTTTTTGGACAATATCCAAGTTGAAATTTTTCAATAATATCTTTTCGGAAACCCCTTTCAACAAAATAAGAAAGCCCAATTGCCTTCCCTTCTTCTGATTCATGAATTGTTTTAACAAAGAAGTCGCGTGCGTAATCGTTTATAATTTGAAGACTTTCTCGCTCTGTTATTGCTTCCTGCTCTTCAGGAGTTAAAGGTTTTTCTTCTGGAAGTTCGATATTGTATCGATCAGCTAGCCATTTCAGCGCTTCTGGATAACTAAACTGCTCCATCTCCATTAAAAAGGTAACTACAGTTCCTCCTTTACTACTTGAGAAGCATTTAAATATCTGCTTAGCAGGACTTACCATAAAAGAAGGTGTGCGCTCCTCGGTAAATGGACTTAAACCTTTATAATTTGAACCAGATTTTTTAAGTTGTACATAATCACCAATCACCTCCTCGATACGAGCTGTGTTCATTATTTCATCGATGATATGTTGAGGAATTCTTCTCATTTACTCCTCGTCGTAAAATTTACGGTTAACCAATTGGCCTTGATCATTATAGAATTTCCATTTACCAACAGGCTCATCCATTGAGTATTCGCCAGAATAATGAACAGCTCCAGTAGGATGCTTTACTACTATATGCCCATCTTTTTTGCCTTCTTTATATACAGTGACAGAAAGTTCAACACCATCAGGGGAGTACAATTTCCAAACTCCAGTTCGTCGGCCCTTATCGTCTTTTTTACCTTTTTTCTTAATTTGTTCATGTCCCGGATACCATTCTGTATAACGGCCATCTTCTTCTACAATTAATGGACGCTCTGAATCAACTTCTTCAACTGCTTTTTCTTTTGAATTAGATTTTTCCGTTTCATTGCAAGCAATTAAAAAGATGCACAAAGAAGCTATAAATGCGAATTTAAACATGATGAACTAATTTTTAGAAGTGAATTAATTACATACAAAAATAAGGATTAATTTACTACGACAAAGTAGAATTATTGCAGGGCAAACGCATTTAACTTTTTTAAACATGCCCTATGGCATTCGCAAATCTAAAACCGCACACCTAAAATCATAAACCATAAACTTTGAACCACCCCAGCTCAATCAGTAGTTATTAATTTAGTTCGCTTTTTATTCAAGGTTCAAGCGTGGATGAATAAACTGCGTGTATTATAAATTGCTTTTTGTTTAAATGCCTATCGGGATGTTTACCAGTTAAATAAAGCTTCTTCAATTTTACTAATGTACGATTATAACTGTTACTTTTTCCCAGTTTTAACCGCCAAGAACGCCATGTTTGCGCAAAGCACGCAAAGTTTTCTCTGCGAACTCTTAGCGCCTCCTTAGCGACCTCCTTAGCGACCATTACCGAGCGGTCGGCACTTTGTGCGGTTAAAAACTTACTGGTAAAGTATCCGATACGCAATTTTGTTTACTCTTCGGTTGTTGAGTCTTTAGTCCGTTTTCATTCAAGGCTCAAGGGCTGTCAACTTTGAACTTTTTAACTTTAAACTTTAAACCTTGAACCTCACTTAAGTTTCAAAGATTAATTTTTTTAAACGCTGTTTTTCTTGTTGCAGGTCTTTTAAAATATCTTTTCTATCCACCATCAAAAGCATGTATTGCCAATTATAGCTGATATTCTTTAAATATTTTGAAAACCAATATGCAAAAATACCAGCACTGGGTAACGTTAATAGGTAAATGATTAAACCAAACCATTTTAAATCAAAAGCATAATGCGCCATGAGTAAAAATCCAGCATAAGTAACAGGATATATTACAATGCCTGTTAAAACTGCAAGTGGAGCATAGTACTCAACATCTGTAGAAAGTTTTGGAATAAACCAGTCTGATAAAAGGTATTGAAATAAATTGTGGATCAGTCCGTAAATGGCTACAGGAAGCGCAATTAAGATGAAGATAATTGAAATAAATAATTGCCTAAGAAACATTGTTGAACGAAACCTTCTGTCTAAAAAATCTGCGCGAATATGCATCTTTTCGAGTTTCCAGTTGATTGCTTTTATTTTTATTTTTATTTCTTCAATCAGCCAAGGTTGTAAAATTTTTATTTCATCTAACCTATTTTTGATGTCTTTCTTTTTACTTACTTCCCCTCGTACTCCACGCTCTTTAGTTTCTGTTATTTCTGTATATTTTGAATTAATTACCTTGTAAATTGAATCAACTAAATTTTCTTCGTCAATTGTTTCGGTTGTCATAAGTACATTTTCAAGACGAGTTCTAAATTGAGAGGTCAATTTTCTTGATGCGGAAATACTATCGACTTTATACTCTTCGAGATAATCAGTTACTCCTTTCGGTTTATCAATATCGATAAGTATATCACTGCGAAATTTTTCTTGTTGAGAATAGTTGAGTCCAACAGCAACAACCTTTAAACCCAGCTCTCCTTGGTTTCTCAATTCCGTTTCCAAAGCAATTCTAGCTGTTCCTGTTTTTAGTTTGCGCAATACTCTTTCTTTATAGCTCGTCCCCTCTGGAAAGATCAAGAGCGTTTTTCCCTCAGATAGTACACGATAACATTCACTTAAGGAATCCTCATTATCTACGCCTTCTATTTTTCCTTCTCCTTGTCTGTTTATTGGAATTAGGTTTAAGCTCCTTAACAATTTCAATTTAAACTTGGAGTCAAAAAGTGTCGCTTTAGCCATATAATAAATGGGCTGATTACAAATCATTCCAACTACCCATGCATCCATTAAAGTGTTTGGATGGTTTACGATGATGATTAAAGGACCTTTTTGAGGAAGATTTTTTTTGTTCTTTATGCGAATCTCCTTATAAAAAAGCCGTATTCCAAGTCCAATAAGAAATTTTAATATCCTATATAGCATGTATTACTTTTTTTACAAGATAAGGAAAAATCTTAACATTTAAATCCTAATTTATTTGCGAAGTAGGGCAAACGCATTTAAAATATAAATCTCGAAAAGAACACATTTTGTCACGATTTTTGAAACAAAAAGTCGCGCCAAAATGAGAACTTCCAAATAATTCTTTAACCACGGGTTAAAACCCGTGGCAAAAGAACTTTTGGTTTTACTATACCAACGAAAAAAGGAGTTCTAAATTTAAATGCGTTTGCCCTGATTTGCGAAGCAATGCAAACACAACAATAGCCGTGGACTTTAATCCGCGGTTATAAATGATAATCACCAACCCTTTTTGGCGTGTTTTTTTGAATAAAAATCGTGACAAAAAGCATTCTTTGCTCTGCGGTATTCTGCTGTGCTGCAGTTGTACTGCTGCGATTTTTACCGCACTGCTGCACTTTTCACCTCTAATCTCCAATTACAATTTCAAATCCCCTTTCTTTTATTCACCAAGCCGATAACTTACAAAAAGCATTAAAGTCGTAAAATACTGTCCTTTATCCAGAAGTTCTTGATGAAATTCTCCCAACACAAAATTTGAAGGAGAATAAGCCATTTCTTGGGCATGTTCTCTTACTGGGAGTAAAGAGTTTTGGAAAGCTAAGGTTAGATTTAGTCGGTCTTTGATTTGATATGAGACTTGCAATTGAAGCCCTAAATCTAACGGTTTAAATTGGCGCGGATTTTCTGTTATGCCATATTCAGTCTTTTCTCTTTGGTTGATTTTTACACCTAGATATGGTCCTGTTTGAATTAACCATTTTTTATATGCGTAACCTAGTAATATTGGTGTTTCAATATAATTTACGCGCAGCCTATAAGTATTGATGCTGTTGGAGGATTTGTAAACTCTAGAACCTTTTTGATTAAATATTAGACTCCCCGAAAGCGACCAGATGTCTGATATCTCAGCCTTTGTTCCTATTCCTGCATAAACGCCAAATTGAACAAATCCTTCTGTGCCGTCTCCACTGATTTGACTCGATGACAAACCGCCGAGAAGGTGTCCTGTAAAAACTTGTGTCCAACTAAAATTGTAAAGTTGGACACAAGTTAAAATTATAATTGATAAATATTTTTTAATCAAAAGATCAAAATTATTTCATTTAATTATTGCTATTCAACCCCCTGTGGCTGCTGTTGAGGTTGTTGCTGTTGAGGCTGTTGCTGTGGTTGCGGTTGCCCTTGTTGAGGTTGACCCTGTTGCGGTTGCCCTTGTTGCTGCTGCTGTTGCTGCATTTGCTGTTGCATTTGTTGCTGCATCTGCTGTTGCATTTTTTTGTTTAACTCTTCAGCTTCAGGGCAATCTTTAAAGAATTGCTCTTGTTTTGCTGCTAATTCTTCCTCTGGAAGTTCATCAAACCCTTCTTGATAATCTTTAGAAATACTATCACAGATAGCTAACTCGTCTTTATAACCAGCTTCGATTTCTTGTTGAGATTTTTCTGCTGGATCTGTAGTCTCCATTTCTTCCATGATGCTACCAGATAGTTTTACACAGTCACAAATACCATTTAACTCAATTTTAGGAGAGTTTGAATTAGCAGTTTCTTCGTTGCCTGTTTCCTCTCCCTCACTATTTGAAGATTCATTTGAACATGCTGTAATCGATGCCGCAATCAAGATAGTTGCGGAAAATTTGAAAAAATTCATAAAATTTGTTTTTAGTTTGCCTCAAACATGCGAAAAATTAAAGGGAAAAGTAAATATTTTTGCATTCTTTAACGTTCTTGATTCAAAATCGAATTTTTAGAATAAAAAAAAGAGGTTGTTTTGTTAAAAACACCTCTCTTTTTAGAATGCACTTAATTTTAGGGAAAATTATTTCTTCATCCCCTCCATTTGTTTTTCGTACAATTTCTCCATTTTTTCCATAGCATCACAACCATCAAGCTCTTTTTCTTGAGCTGCTTGTTTTTCTTCGCTACTTAAGTCTTTGTTTTTGTCTTGAAATGCTTTTCCAAGTTTCTCACAAGCTTCATTTTCTTTTTTGTACTCTTCTTGAACTTTTTCACGGCCTTCAGTATCGTCCATTTCCAAGTCCATAGTTTTTTCCATCATTTCAACTTGTATTTCCATACATTCACACATTGTTGAAGGCATACCTCCACCACAAGATGTAAGTCCTAGTGCAAGAGTCGCTGCTCCAATAACTATTGATTTTCTTAACATAGTATTTAGTTTTAAATAAATTTTAGACAAAGATTATAAAAAAAAATGATTTTATAGACTTATTTGACTATTTGTATTTAAAATGGTCTGTTTTTTTATGATTTTACTACACTGCATGTCAGCGAAATAATGTAATTAAAACCCCTTTATGCGTGTTTCTGCACTTAATGTCGTACCTTTGCACTCAATTTTTTAAAATAAAGTATGACCTTTAATGATTTAGGGCTGAGAAGCCAAGTGGTCAAAGCTGTAACAGACATGGGGTTTGAACAGCCAACGCCAATCCAGGAGCAAGCTATTCCTCACTTATTAAAATCCAATAGTGATTTTGTGGGACTTGCACAAACCGGAACAGGGAAAACAGCCGCTTTTGGTTTACCATTAGTGCACAGAATAACGTCTAGCCAACGGTTTCCAAAAGGCTTAATTATTTGCCCAACACGCGAACTTTGTTTGCAGATTACAAATGATTTAAAAGACTATTCGAAATACGAAAAGTCAGCAAAAACCCTAGCCGTTTACGGTGGATCAGATATTCGCAGTCAAATGCGTTCGATTAAAGATGGTGTCGCAATTATTGTGGCAACTCCTGGTCGTTTATGTGATCTTATCAAAAGAAAAGCAATCAACCTTACTGAGGTGGAATGTGTTGTTCTTGACGAAGCGGATGAAATGCTAAATATGGGATTCAAAGAAGATTTGGATTTTATATTGAACGAAACGCCAAAAGAGAAAAGTACGTGGTTGTTTTCTGCAACGATGCCCAAAGATGTGGCTCGTATCGCGAAAACTTACATGACAGATCCACTTGAGGTTTCTATCGGTAACAAAAACGAAGCAAACGTAAATATAGATCATATCTATTTTGCTGTGAAAGAACGTGATCGTTATGCAGCATTAAAAAGACTGATTGATTTTAACCCAAAAATATTTGGTTTGGTTTTCTGTAGAACGCGTCGTGAAACACAACAAGTTGCAGAAAAGTTAGGAAAAGAAGGTTACAGTGCTGAAGCGCTCCACGGAGATTTATCGCAAGCACAACGTGACCGCGTAATGAACATGTTCAGAGGAAGAAGTATTCAATTACTTGTTGCAACAGATGTTGCTGCTCGTGGTATTGATGTAGATGACATTACGCATGTAATCAACTACAACCTTCCTGATGAGGTGGAGAACTATACACACCGAAGTGGTCGTACAGCGCGTGCGGGTAGAAAAGGTGAATCTTTAGTGTTGATTAACACGAGAGAAAAATATAAAATCAATCAGATTGAAAAAATCATTAACCAGAAATTCACTTTTGCTGAAATTCCAACGGCGGAAGTAATTTGTGCGGTTCAATTGGAATCGATGATTGAAAAAGTGAAGGAAACAAAAGTAAACGAGAAAGAAATCGCTCCTTTTATTCCGCATATCTTAGAAGATTTTGCGGATTTATCAAAGGAAGAGGTGGTGAAGAAATTCGTTTCTGCAGAATTCAACCGTTTCTTAGATTATTACAATAAAGCTGGAGACTTAAATGCGAAGGTAAGTGATAAACCTGGAGATGATAGAGATCGTGGAAGAGGAAGAGATAGAGATCGTGGTGGTCGTTCAAGAGGTGGTGATGAAAACAAACAACGTTTCTTCGTTTCTCTTGGTGAAAAAGACGGATTAAACCCTGGTGGTTTACTACGTGTGATTTGCGATGCAACAGGACTAAAATCAGATACCATCGGAAGAATTGATATCATGCCTGCTTTTTCATTTTTCGATGCAGAGAAATCAGATGCTGACAAGATCTTAAAGGATGTGAAAGGTGCTGATTTTGAAGGAAAGACAATGAACATTGAAAAAACCGAAGACAAAAGCTCGAAAGGCGGACGTGGCGGAGGTCACGGAAACCGAAGAGGTGGCGGCGGAGGCGCTCGTAAATCTCACCGTGGAGGTGGTGGCGGAGGCCGAAGAAGATAAATAAAATTTAGAACTTAGAATTCAGAGTTTAGAGTGTACAACTCTAAATTCTAAACTCTAAACTCAGAACTAATATAAAGTATGGAAATTAGAAATATTGCAATTATTGCACACGTTGACCACGGTAAAACGACGTTGGTTGACAGAATGATTGAGTCAGGCGAAGAATATACTGACCGTGATAGACAAAATGCTGGAGAACTGATGATGGACTCCAACGATTTGGAACGCGAAAGAGGAATTACGATTGTATCTAAAAACGTTGCTGTAAACTACAAAAACACGAAAATTAATATCATTGACACTCCTGGTCACGCCGACTTTGGAGGAGAAGTGGAACGTGTTTTGAACATGGCAGACGGTGTTTGTTTGTTGGTGGATGCCTTTGAAGGACCGATGCCACAGACGCGTTTTGTACTTCAAAAAGCACTTGCACTTGGGTTAAAGCCTTTGTTGGTGATCAATAAAGTTGATAAAGACAACTGTGTACCAGAAGAAGTACAAGATAAAGTGTTGGATTTGATGTTTGAATTGGATGCAAACGAAGATCAAATTGAATTCCCAACCATTTATGGTTCTGCTTTGAATGGATGGATGTCGGAAGACTACAATAAGCCTACAAAAGATGTTACGGCATTATTGGATAAGATTTTGGAATATTTCCCACCGCGTAAAGTAGAGGAAGGAAATACACAAATGTTGATTACGTCACTTGACTTTTCTTCATTTGTTGGTCGTATCGCAATCGGTCGTTTACACCGTGGAACGTTAAAGCCAAATCAACCAATTATTTTGAGTAAGCACGATGGTACATTGGAAAAACACCGTGTGAAAGAAGTTTTTGTTTTTGACGGAACAAATCGCGTAAAAGTAGATGAGGTTCAACCGGGAGATTTATGTGCTGTAACAGGAATTGAAGGTTTTGAAATCGGAGATTCTATTTGTGATGCTGAAAACCCTGAGCCCTTAGAGAAAATCGATATCGACGAACCAACGATGAGTATGTTATTTTCAATTAACGACTCGCCTTTCTTTGGTCAGGAAGGAAAATTTGTAACTTCTCGTCAGATCGATGATCGTTTAAAGAAAGAATTAGAGAAAAACTTAGCTTTAAGAGTTAAGCCAACCGACAAAGCAGATAAATGGATGGTATTTGGACGTGGTGTAATGCACTTGTCTGTACTTATCGAAACAATGCGTCGCGAAGGATTCGAATTGCAAGTGGGTCAGCCACAAGTAATCATCAAGGAAATTGATGGTGTAAAATGTGAGCCAATTGAAGAATTGACAATTGATTTACCAGAGCAACATTCAGGAACAGCAGTTGAAACCGTTTCAAAACGAAAAGGTGAAATGCTCAACATGGAAGCAAAAGGCGATCGTATGATCATCACATTCTTGATTCCTTCAAGAGGAATTATCGGTTTGAGAAACTATTTGTTGACGCAAACTGCAGGTGAGGCAATCATGAACTACAGATTCATCGAATTCCAACCGTACAAAGGAGATATTCCTGGAAGAACGAATGGTTCATTGATCTCAATGGAAAAAGGAACGTCAATTCCATTCTCATTAAATAACTTACAGGATCGTGGTAAATTCTTTATCGCACCCGGTGAGCCAATTTATGAAGGACAAGTAATCGGTGAAAACTCACGTCAAGGAGACATGGTTGTCAACGTTACAAAAACGAAAAAAATGAGTAACATGCGTTCTTCAGGAGCGGACGACAAGGTAAAACTTGCTCCACCTTTGAAAATGTCACTCGAAGAAAGTTTAGAGTACATCCAATCAGACGAATACGTAGAAGTAACTCCAGAATCTTTAAGAATTAGAAAAATCTTATTGAAGGAGACGGAGCGTAAGCGTTCTGGGAAGTAGCCTCGACTATCGCTAGGCTACCAACGTTGGTCGTTAGATGGGTTAGACGGGTTCTAATTCCTAATTTAAAATTCTATTAATTCATAATTATAATAAAAGGCTGTTCGAGAGGGCGGTCTTTTTTTTGTTTGGTGGTGGTAAACGGTTTTTGTCGGATAAATATTTTTTGTTGGGAAGGGTTGTTGGAAGTGGGATTTGGGTTGGTTTTGGATTTGAAAGAGTTGGTGGTGAGGTGAGTGATTGTGTTTTTGTGTTTTGAAATTGTTATATTTGATTGTTGACTAAGAATTTTCATGTTCTTTTTATAATATATGTAGAGCTTGTAATTTTAAGTTACACCTAATTTATTACAGGTAATATAAATAGCATAATAGTTTAAAACCACAAGATTATATATGACTAGAAAAATCGGCCTTTTTTTTCTTTCTCTTTGGTTGTTATTTATGCTTATAATAATAATCACAGCTGAAATCCCTTTATGTACTGCTTCTAACTGTGAATTCGTAGGATGGCCTTATTTGGTTAAAAATAACATAATTCCAATTTTCTGTATTGTAGCACTTATAATTGGTCTTATTTCATTGTTAGATTTTAGATCCCAAATGAATGGAACACCAGAGTTGTCATTTGAGATCACGGAAATAGAAAATATAGATTACGAACATTTAACTTTTCTAACTACTTACATTATTCCTCTTGTATGCTTTCAATTTGAGAATTTGAGATACATAATTACTTTCATATTAATCCTTTTTGTAATAGGTTTAATATACATAAGAACTGATTTGTTTTATGCTAATCCAACTTTGGCGATTTTAGGTTTTAGAATTTATAAAATTTCAGGGGAATTTAGAAATGGTGAAAATCGTAAGGGAAAGATTTTAATAACAAAAAATGTTCTTTGTGAAAAGGATAGAATAAAATATTTCAAACTAGATGATCGCATCTATTATGCAACCAAAATAAACCAAAATGAATAAATCAGACTTAAACCAATCGCTCGGCTTTATTAATCAGCCAGTGGGAGAATTACAAATCATCATATACGCCAACCTTGACAATGAAGAAGAGCCAAGAAAGCTCGATATAAAAGGAGATGACTTGCCTGAATTAAAACAAATATTTGTTGAGGGAATAAATTTTTACATTTTAGATAAAGAGGACTATTCAGTTCTCCAATTATCGGATGCAGATGAAAGAGGTAAATGTTTCTATCAATATGATTTAGAAGTTCCCGAAGAATTAAAAGTTTTAGAAAATGTAATAGGTAATGACAATTTGCAAAACTTTGATTTCAATATTAATAATTTAGCCTCAATAGAGTCAGTTATAGTAGTTTTAGCAGATGATGAAAATGAGATTAGCCTTTTTAAAACGATATCACCAGTTGAAGTTATCGGAAGAGGAGGATATATTTTTAAACGTGCAAATCAAAGGTTCGAAAGGTTTGAGGATCAATTGTTAAGAATGACTGCAAAATTTCAAGTTATAAGAGTTGCTGAGGAAATCATTATAACAAACTTGAACTCAATAGAAAAAAGTTTAGGCTTTCATGATGTTATAACTCGCGAGGCAACATTAAGTCTTGATGTTATAAATCAAATGAGTTTAGTTAAGAATATTGAGAGTCTTCAAGAGTTAGTAACTGATGTAAGTTTTGCAAGAAAATTAACAAAAGTTGCAAAAAACTCCCCAGTTATAAAGCATAATATTCCAAACTCAAGCATTATTGATTTCTCAAAAATACACCCTTTAACGAAAAAGAAAATGCGTTACAGCGAAGACGGAACTCAGTTTAATTTAGATACTAGAGTTTCCAAAGATTTATTAATAAAAATATTAAATGACGATTTGTTGACTTCTGAACTTACAAAGTTATATTACGACAGTTTAGCCAAGGATGGGGTTGAAATAGAACAGGACCAAGAACAAGAAGAAAACCACGAAATAGACTCCTAGAAACCTTACCTAATAATAGAGGTCTAAATAAATACTTTGTTCCAAGAATAAAAATGATTAGTGAATGAAAATTATATCTTTGTGTAATGGGGAAAGCTGCTAGGAAATATACAGAGAAGACACTAAAAAGACTTTTTGGTCTTTCAGGTAACATCTGTTCTTATCCTGATTGTGACACTCTACTTGTAAATAAGTCGAATGCTTTAGACTCAAATATTTGTCATATTGAAGCTGCAAATAAGGGAGGTGAAAGATATAATAATTTAATGAGTGATGAAGAACGAGCTGATTATCCTAATTTAATTTTGCTATGTAGACAATGTCATGACAAAACGAATGACACGTCAATTTATACTGTTGATGTTCTCAGAGATATGAAGATTAAACATGAAAGTTCCTATCTTAATCAAAGGTTAAAGAACAACCCTTCTATGCTCAAGAATACCATTAATGCTATTTCTAACATTTCACTTAATGCCATTTCCGATTCTGAGGACTTTACTGTTTATGATCCTAAAGTTAAATTAAATTATAATTCAATTAAAACCAATTACGCCCTCATTCAAGAATATAAAGTTTATCAAGGTAAAATAAATAATTTGTATGATGAGCTCGAAAAGCAAGGCTCTATTAAAAAGGAAAAGCTGCTAAGTAATGTAAATCAAATTTACACTAAAATTAAAGGTAGTTATGTATTAGATTCCGATAAAACCATAGAAATTGTTCGTCTTAACTCTGACAAAATATTTAATGAGGTGTATGAAGAAATCCATGCTCAGCTGCAGAATTCTAACTTTTTTGAAGAGGATGTTGTTTTAGGAATTAATTTAATTCTAGTAGATGCATTTATTCGTTGTAAAATATTAGAAGAACCTATTGATAATGATAATAAGTAGAGATATAAATCCAGAAAGGGACTTCTATTATTTAGGAGCGAGGACCATTGAGATTTTATCCTCAACAGAGGATGAAAAGGTTGACTTTTTTTACGTGTTTGACACGTTAAAATCATCTGAAGATATTTCACTCAATTTGTTTACACTTACTTTAGACTGGCTTTTTATTATTGGGGCAATTCATGAAACTCAAAAAGGATATATAAAAAAATGTTTTTAAAAAGTCTTAAAATACATAATGGCACTATGTTAATAAGGGAAATTCCTTTTCATAAAGGAATTAACCTTATTGTTGATGAAACAAAAACAGGTAACAAAACGGAGTCTGGTAATAGTGTTGGAAAAACCACTGTTTTAAGACTAATAGACTTTTGTCTAGACGGGAGTGGGAGTAATATTTAAATGCATATCCGCAAGTTTACCCCTTAGACCGTAATTAAATTACGATGTAGT
>JBBEBO010000032.1:0-7321 GCA_040882265.1 Brumimicrobium sp.
TATGCGGTTAAAGCCAAATATTTAGTCTACCAAATTAAAAAAGTGTGAGTTTGCCCTGCCAAGACCTCCAGGGCAAACGCATTTAAAATATAAATCTCGAAAAGAACACATTTTGTCACGATTTTTGAAACAAAAAGTCGCGCCAAAATGAGAACTTCCAAATAATTCTTTAACCACGGGTTAAAACCCGTGGCAAAAGAACCTTTGGTTTTACTAAATCAACGAAAAAAGAAGTTCTAAATTTAAATGCGTTTGTCCTGCCAAGACCACTTACTAAACTACCAATGATTTTTTTTATTATATATTGATTATTTAGTGACGAGTGACATAGTGACGTCATCTCGTCGAGCGAGATTTAGTGACGAATTAGTAGGACGTGTTTAGTAAATCGTTAGAATTCAATAAAAATAACGCAACCCACGCCCAACTAATTCGTCACTAAGACTGGCCTGTCCAGTCGATGTCACTCGTCACTAAATAATCGAGTGAGGAATCTTAGTATCTCAATTTGATGTGAATTTTAACATCAAGTTTATGCTTTCTCAAGTGCTTGTTTTACATCCCAAATAATATCCTCAGCGTCTTCAACTCCAATTGAAAGTCTCACAAGATCTTCAGAGATTCCCATTCTATCGCGTTGATCAGGGTCTAAACCACAGTGTGTCATTGTTTGAGGATGTTGCGCCAAACTTTCAGTACTTCCCAAACTAACAGCCAGTTTCATTAATTTTAAAGCGTTTAAAAACTTAAAAGAAGCTTTTTCTCCACCTTTTATATCAAATGAAATCATAGCACCAGGAGAATTGTATTGCCGTTTATATATTTCGTGAGCTCTTGTACCATCTTCAATTAAACCCAGGTAGTATACTTTTTTTACTTTGGGATGAGTTGTAAGAAATTTAGCAACTTTTTGAGCATTTTCACACTGTTTTTCCATTCGAATTTTTAGTGTTTCAAGACTTCGAAGCATCAACCATGCAGTATGTGGGCTAACCATATTTCCTAAGAATGTTCTCAATGTTTTTAGTCTAACCATCAATTCAGAATTACACAAAACAGCTCCAGCAATTAAGTCACTGTGCCCGCCAATATATTTTGTAGCAGAGTAAACCACTAAATCAGCACCTTGAGAAAGTGGTTTTGACCATACGGGTCCCATGTAAGTATTGTCAACACATAAGTATGTTGGAGTATCTTCATTCGTATATTCATCAGCTAGTTCTCGACACATTTGAATATCGATCAGTGTATTAGTTGGATTTGCAGGAGTTTCAATATAAATCATAGCCAAACGATCTGCTTTGCCTGTAGCTTCAATAATTTTCTCTATTTCTTCTTTTGAATTTTCAGGATGAAAACTTATAAAGTCAACTCCAATTTTCGGTAAAAAATGTTGGATAAAATGATCTGTTCCACCGTATGTTGGAGAACTGTAGAGAATTACATCTCCAGGTTTTAAAAACTCAAGCATCACAGTAGAAATTGCAGACATTCCACTTTCAAAAACAGCACTGTCGTCAGCATCATCCCAAAGTGAAAGTCTATTTTCGAGAATTTCTAAATTTGGATTGTTGATTCGACTATAAATTAAGCCTAATTCTTCATCCTGATCCTTTTCTCGAAGACCGTATGCAACTTCAAAAAACGATTTTCCTTCCTCTGCAGATTCAAAAGCAAAAGTAGACGTTTGAAAAATTGGACATTTTATTGCTCCTTCTGACAATTCTGGTTTGTAACCGTGCGTCATCATCAAACTTTCAGGCTTAAATTTGTGGCTCATATTATTATAGTTTATTTCTTACAAAATTAAAATTTATATACTAAAGGAATTAATTATTTAAATATTCAGTATATATTCCTAATTATTTAATAATTTTAAGGAATAATAACTTTTAAAGGACTCACAATATTAGTGAGTGGGAAAAATTCCTTTCTGAGGTTGCACTAAACATTATAGTATGAAGATTGACTCAGTAGATGAAAAGATCATAAAAATTCTACAAGCTGATGCCAAAAGCAATGTAAAATCTATTGCTAATCAGCTCAATATGACAAAAACGCCTATTTATGAACGGATAAGGAGGCTTGAACAAGAAGGAATCATTGAAAAATATGTAGCTGTTATTAATCATCAGAAAATGAAAAACGGGATGTTTGTTTTCTGTTCTGTTTCTTTAGAAGTCCAAAAGCTTGAACACATTGAGCGTTTTAAACAAGAAATTTCAGAAATTCCAGAAGTAATGGAATGTTATTTAATGGGAGGAGCAAATGATTTTTTACTCAAATTATTTGTGGAAGACCTCAATGCTTATCACCAGTTTTCATCTGGAAAATTGGCAGCACTAGACAATGTGAGTCAAATTAAAAGTACGTTTGTGCTCGATGTGGTAAAAAAAGAAGGTGGGGTTTAGGGTTAAGCAAAGAAAAAATAATCATCAAGTTCTTTTAACCCTTGATCGCTCAGAAAAAGATTGATTTCATTTTTATGGCTTTCGTTAGCAACTGTAATTAAGAATTGCTTGTTATAAAGATCTTCTACTCTATCAATTGATAAAATCAGTTTATCATAAATGTGTTTTCCAATTTTATTTGGATTACTTCCTACCCACAAGAAATCAATTGAATGTTTACTTAAGTATTTTGCTAATTCTTTTCCTCTATAACTTGCACCAAAAACGACAATTTTCTTTTCTCTATCATAGTGCAATTTTAAAAAGTAGTGCATTTTTATAGGTGTAAATGTATAATCTGCATAATTTTCATGGGTTCTTGAAGTTCTAGTTGGATAATCTCTCCATTCGTGAACAATCTCCTTTGTTGGTAGTACTTTATATCCAGCCTCATAAAAGCGAAATGCTAAGTCATAGTCTTCAGGGTATCGCTCTTCATCAAAAGCATTAACATTTATCAAATCCATCCGAGAAATCATCCAGCAAGGCGAAGGAATTACGCATTCTTTAAAAATATCTTTAAAGTTTTCACCGCTGGCTGTTAGGTTATTTAGCCACTCTTCGTAACGCTTGAAACCTGTTCCTAATTCATTGTTTTCAGAAAAATACTCAACACCCCCAACAGCTAAATAACCATTGCCTTTCGAATTAAGTCCCTTATGCAGAACTTGAATTTTATTCGGCTTCATTCTATCATCAGCGTCCATTCTTGTGATATAATCACCTTCAGTGTTTTCAAAAGCCAAACGTAGTGCAGAAATAATCCCATTTCCGTTATTCTTTAAAACTTTTATTCTATGATCTTTTTTGGAAAAATCTTGGAGAATTTCAAAAGTAGAATCTGTTGAATTGTCATCTACAACAATCACTTCGAAGTCTAAAAAGGATTGATTTTGGACAGACTCTATACATTCACTAATGAATTTAGCTTCATTTTTTGCAGGAATAATTATGGAGACTATCGGTTTCATAGAAAAAGCTAAATTAGCACTTTTTAAGCAGTGGAGACATATAAACCATTAGAAATACTTTACAAAGACGACTGGATAGTTGCGATTAACAAACCCGCTGGACTTTTGGTTCACCGAAGTTCGATAGCAAATAATACATCTGTTTTTGCAGTTCAATTATTAAGAGACCAACTTGGGTATTACGTATATCCAATCCATAGATTAGACAGAAAAACATCAGGAATATTGTTATTTGCCAAAAATAGCTGTTATGTATCAGCGTTTCAACAAGAGTTAGCAAATGAAAAGACACAAAAAAAGTATATTGCTATTGTAAGAGGTTATTTTCCGAGTGAAATAATAGTTAATCATGCACTAAGAAAGGAAAATGGACAATTTCAAGAAGCTGAAACGCACTTTAAATGTTTGGCAACAACAGAAATTGATCTAGCTTTTGGGAAGTTTGATACTTCAAGATACTCAATTATTGAGGCATTCCCAAAAACGGGAAGAATGCATCAAATCAGAAAGCACTTAAACCATTTAAGGCATCCAATAATAGGTGATCGACCCCATGGTTGTAATAAGCAAAATAAGCTTTTTCTCAAAAAATGGGGATTGACTAAAATGCTTCTCCACGCTGAAGAATTAAACATCAATCACCCCTACTTAGATAAAAAGTTAAGCATTTTGGCTGAGCGTCCTTCACATTTTAAAGAAATGATTATTTCACTTAATGTTTAAATTAAAATGCCTATCGGAATGCTTACCAGTTAAATAAAGATTCTTCAAATTCACTGATATACGAATATAATTGGTGCTTCTTCCCAGTTTTAACCGCTCAAAGTGCTGATACGCTTAAATTAATATAATGTACGACCAACTTAACTCTTTAAGCTATAGATTAAGGTATTAGAAAGGTTCTAGAGATCAAACTATTCTGATGTCAGAAACTGTGCTTTATTTTAGCGATAGCGGAAAATCAGAATGTATCAAGATCGGAAGGATAGGTGATAATTAGTTTAGAGTTTAGAATTGCTTTAAAATCTCTATTCTTTTTTTGATTGGAGGGTGAGTTGAGAACAAACCTCCTAAGCCCCCAAGAAAATTTGCTGAAGTATCTTCAGGTGCATTTTCGATAAACATTTGTTGAATATCTTCACTTTTTACTTTATCTACGTGATGATTGGTTGATATTTTTTCAAGTGCGCCAGCTAATGCTAACGGATTTTTTGTCATTTGTGCAGCGCCACTGTCAGCAAGATACTCTCGTTTTCTACTCAATGCGAACTTGAACAAAATAGATAGCAAATAAGCAACTAAAGCAACAACCAAAACTATAATCATTCCCTTCCCGTCATCTTTTCTTCTATTACCTCCCGACATTCCTCCATACAATACACTTCTGAAAGCTATTTGTACGACAAATGAAAAGATTCCAACAAAAATGATTGAAACAACAAGTAATCGGACATCTTTATTACGAATATGCATTAATTCATGAGCAATGACACCTTCGAGTTCATCATCATCCAAAGTATCAATTATACCTCTTGTTAACGTTACAGTATAGTTTTTTTCGTTTAAGCCACTGGCAAAAGCATTTAAAGCTGAACTTTCTATGATACGCAGCTTTGGCATTTTCATACCAACACTCATACATAAGTTCTCAGTTAAATTATAAACACGCATATTTTCCTTGCGCTCTAAAGTTTTTGACCTTGCTGCCCCATTAATCATTTTAGAGTGAGCAAAATAAGCCACTAGAAACCAAACACCGACAACAATCAATGTAATTGGAACATATTGTAAAAACAATTGAAAGGTATATTCTAAACTCGGCGCTCCTTCATCATTAAAATTGAAAAAGAAAACGAGTGCAAAAACCATTGCAAAAACCAAAAGTGGAAAAGCTAACAATAACAGTATAGATCTTCTATTATTTCTTGAAATTTGGTTTTGTATTCCGATATACGCCATAATTTATCGTTTTCTTTGAATGATAAATTGCTCCAAAATAAACAGTATTAATTTTGGAGCAATTTTTAAGAAAATAAGTAATAATTAAAATTTAACCTCAGGAGCTTTATCCATTGTTGCGCGTTGAGAATCTCCCAAGTCGAACATTGGTTCTTGCTTAAAGCCAAACATTCCAGCAAAAATAACATTTGGAAATTTTTGTACAGAAACGTTTAATTCCTTTGTTGAAGAATTAAAGAAACGACGTACTGCCGCCAACTTATTTTCAATGTCAGACAGTTCGTTTTGCAACTGCATAAAGTTTTCGTTTGCTTTTAAATCAGGGTAAGCTTCAACCTGAATACTTAGTCCACTTAACGCTGAAGTAAGTTCTTTTTCAGCTGCAATTTTTTCATTCACACCAGTTGCAGCAACAGCTTTTTGACGCGCTTGAGTTACTGATTCAAGTGTTCCTCTTTCATGCTCCATGTAACCTTTTACAGCACCCAAAAGTTGAGGCACTAAATCATGTCTTTGTTTTAGCTGCACATCAATATCAGCAAAAGCATTTTCTCTATTTTCTCTTAATCGAACTAATGTATTGTAAATTACTACAACCCAAATCACGATTACGACAACGACTATTAATGCAATCCAAATTCCATCCATATCTATTAATTTTTTACCCAAAAATACAATTAATTACTATTCGTTTTCAATTATAACTAAATAAAATATGACTTTATTTGCATAACCTAAACGAATTATTTAGATTAAAGAAAATTATACAAATGAAACTGGGGCTTTTTATATCTATTTTACACTTTCTATTCTCTATCAATACCAAAGCTCAAGAAATCGAGGTTTTGTTTTATTTTAATTATGACTCGGATACTCTTACTAATGACACAAAAGCCAGATTAGATAGCCTCATACCAAATTTATCTGACTCTAAAGTCACTATAACTGGTGCTACTGACACTATTGGGAATAAAAAGTACAATGATGCTCTGGCATTCAAAAGAGCTCAAAATGTAAAAGATTATTTAGTGCAAAATGGAATAAATAAAGAAGAAATTAGTAACGTTTCTTCAGTTGGTGAGACAAATAGATTTACTACAATAAAAAAGAACAGAAATGTCTTATTAATCTATACCCAAAACAACAAAACAGATGAAAACACTATTCAAAAGCAAATCAATGTTGACAAACACATCGAGAAAAAGAGTGAAAAGGTAAAGAATAGAGCGGAAGAAAGTGAGATTGAAAATAAAGTAAAAAAAGACGAAGAAGACCACCTATCTCGAACTAGAGATGTAGACATAACACAAAAAACATTTCATCAAGCTGAAGTTGGTGACATTCTAAACATTAGCGGATTAGAATTTGTGCCAGGACGCAAGGATTTACTTAAAAGCTCTAAACCTACTATAAAAAAACTAGCAAAAATTCTTAAAAAAAATCCTTCAATAAAAATTGAAATTCAAGGTCATATTTGCTGTCAAAATTACGGTGATGGAATTGACAATGACACGGGGGAAAATAATTTATCCTACACAAGAGCTAAAAAAGTTTATAAACTACTTCGATGGAAAGGAGTAAATAAAGATCAACTTAGTTTTAAAGGTTACGGTTCGTCTAGGAAACTTGTCGAAGAAACCAATGAAGCATCAAGACAGAGAAATAGACGTGTTAGTATTCTTATAGTTGAAAAATAAACTGAAGTAAAACGAGCATATCATTTATCTTCTCTGGACTAATCTAATCCTTTCAAATAGATTCGTATCACTTCAGTTCAGCTCAAAATTAATTATTAGACACAGTAAAAGAAATTTTAGCATTTACACCATATGAAACAATGTTCTCCAGGGCAAACTCATACTTTTGGTTCTACTATAATTTTAATAGGAAAGTAATATATGTCGTACCTACAGCACTCACGGTTTGGGATTCAATTTTTAA
>JBBEBO010000033.1:0-7211 GCA_040882265.1 Brumimicrobium sp.
TTGCTTGCGCTGGCTTAAAAATTTTTGCATCAGCGACAAAGGTGCCAAAGGGGATCAAAGAAGCGAAATAAGCCCAAAAATTAGTAGCTAAAGACCACTTTTTTTCTTGATTTACAACATAAACCATGATGCAATAAACGATAAATAAAAAGCCGTGTGCCATTCCAACAATTTTATTTGGTAAAGGCATTTCATACATGTATTTTAAAGGCATTGTAAGTGCAAGAAGTAAGTACGATATTCCTTCTAAGATGGCTAGTAAACGAAGCGCACCCAACGTTGTTTTGAAATTCATAAAACTAAAGTTTTGGTAAAAATATTCATTTATCTACTTCAAAATACATTCAAAATGTTCTTTTTTTTCTATCTTACAAATCCCTTTAACAAATTAATCTATGAATATATTCAGTCTCGCGAGTAAGGCAGTTTTTCTTTTTTGTGTATTTAACTTATTTGGAGCTACTTCTCAAGAAAAGTATCCTTCTCTTTTATGGAAAATTGAAGGTAACGGATTAGATAAAGCCTCTTATTTATATGGCACAATGCATGTTAGCAGTAAAATAGCTTTTAATTTAGGAGATGAATTTTTTGAGGCGCTTTCTTCCACCGATGCTGTTGCTTTAGAATCAAACCCTGAGTTGTGGCTTGATTTTTATCAAGGAGACGCGTTAACAGAGGCTTCAAAAATGGTTTATAATCGGAGTGGTTCTTTGTCTGGTAGAGGGTTCTATAATAAATTTTTAGACGTTCCAAGCTATGACATGGATGGCTTTCAACAGCTGCTTGCACCACAACAAAGGTTGTTAAATCAGCTTTTATATCGGTATAATTATGGCGAGGAAAACTATGAGGAGACAACTTATTTAGACATGTTTCTCTACCAATCAGCAAGAAAAGATGGAAAACAGATTTTTAGTTTAGAAGACTTTATTGAGTCTTTCTTTTTGGGTCGAAGGTCCTCGCTTCCTGATGAAGATGAAGAAGAGGGCAGTGATTACAACAGTCGTCAAATGTCACAAGAAGATTTAGAAACGGCTTATTTAGAACGCAACCTCGATTTGTTGGACAGTATGATTACGGAAAATTTTTCAAAAAATTATCGCAAATACTTACTCAACATCCGAAATGAAAACATGGTTGCTGCGCTTGATTCATTGATGCCAAAGTTGAGTCTTTTTTCTGGAGTAGGTGCTGCTCACCTCCCTGGTGAAAAAGGAATGATAGAACTTTTACGTGAAAAGGGATATAAAGTATCAGCAGTTAAGTTTGATAAGTCTTCAGGTGCAAACAAAACGTTTAAAAAAATAAAAAAGGCTGCAGTTGATTTGCCGTTGAGTAAACACACTTCAGAAGATGGAAGAATAAAAATGAAAAGCATTGGTAAGTTCTATCCGCAAGAGATGAATAAAAGGGCAACGTATAAAAAAGGTTACTTCCTGCCTGATTTTGCAAATGGAGCTTATTACAGTTACGAACGAATGATAAAACTACCCTTTGCTGAAAACTATAAAGAAAAAGGAAGTCTAAGGTATATAGATAGCGTTTTATACCTCATCACTCCAGGTGATATTGATAAACAAAAATCTACAAGTGTAGGTGATTACAATGCAATTGAAGTTACATCTGAGCTTTCAAGAAACAATTATATAAAACTCCTAATCGTTGACACTCCCGAGGAAATAATCACTTTTAAAGCAAGTGGAAACAAGTCTTTTATTAAAAGTAAAAACGTTAAAAATTACTTTAAAAGTATTGAAATTGAACCTCGCTCAAGTCCAGCAAATCTAAAAAACATAGGTGTTGATATTGTTTTACCAGAAAACCAAGTCGTTACTCATAAAGACAAAGGCAATGTCCTGATTTTTGCAAAAGACAAAGACAATAAACTCTTTACCTTTCATTCAGAATACCTTACTGATTTTAGCAACTTGGAAGAAGATAAGTTTGAATTAAATTACCTCGTTGAAAGCTTTGCTAAAACAATTGACTATGAAGTTAAAGAAATAGATTTTAAAGAAAAATCTGTTACTGCAACACTTACCAATGAAGCAGAAAAACTATTTGTTCACTATAAAATTTATCACAATTTTTATTATCAATTAATTACCGATGCCAGTGAGGCAAAAGCCCTTGAATATTTTAAAAGTTTAAAGTTCACAGCTCCTGATTATGATCAAGAAAGCCGACACAAAGAAGTTGATACGTTGTTAAACTTTAGCTTTAATTCATACTATAAAAACACTGTTGATTCAGTGCTTTACGCCGAACTTAAATCTTTACGCGAAGATTTTATAGAAGCTGAAAACAAAGACGATTCACTCAATAGGGATTATGAAGAACAGTACAATACCCGGGTATACAACGACCCCGTAACAGGAGTGTCTGTTTTGGTGAGACATAGCAAATTAAACAAATACTACTCTATAGAATCGGGTTTAGAAGAAGTTCGCGACAGAATAATGCTTAAATTTCACGAAGACTCTCTTTATTACACCACTAAAATTTTAAATGAAACCAAAAGCGATTCTTCTTTTCAAATAGAATATACTTACACCAAAAACGGTTCAGATCGGATTTTACACTGTTTTGAAACCATTATAGGCAATGAATACGTAACATTGACTTCTAGCTACGACACCACACTTTCAAAGCCTGTTTTTGTTGAGCAACTATTAGAAACTTTCCGTTCAGAAGTGAAGAAAAGTGGAGAGGATTATTTAATTCACCCAAAAGGTCAGCTTTGGCTAAAGGATCTTCAGTCTGATGAATACCAACTTAAACAGCAAGCAAAGGAGTCTATAGGAGAGGTTGTTTTTGATGAAAAGTCTAAAGCGGAACTGGAAAACGTTTTGATGAATGACACACTAGAAATAATAGATGAAGAACTAAGGTTGGAGCTGCTATATAAATATTTCTACTTTTTTAATGAAGATGAGGGTTCTTTAACGTTTTTAACTCGCTTTTACAATAAGTTTAAAGACAATCCCGATATTCAAGTCGATGTGTTGCAAAAAATCAGCGCACTTGGAACTTCAGAATCGACAGAAATGTTTATGTCTGCAATTGAGTCAACACCACCTATGACCAATGATTTTTATGATATATACTATTTGTTTTCAGTATACGAAGACAGCTCACACTTACTAAAACCGATCATAACTAGGCTAACGGATTTTGCATTGGAATATGAAGAGTTTTTACCGCGAGTAATATATTTAATTGATCGAGCAAATTATAAAGGTGGTTTTACGACAAACGAATTACCAGAAGACTTTTTAGCTGAACTCGAAAAAAGAGCAAAGAAGACTTTAAGAAAAATCAATTTTTCTGAAAATGAGAGTGAACTCGAAGACCTACGCAGAGAAATGTTGGAGCTGGGGAGTGTTTTATATTGTTACGATAAACAAAAAGACAGGTTTCAGGAGGTGTTAGAAAAGGTTGATACTATTTCGAATAAGCACTTCAAGGCTAATTTACTAGCAAAGCGAATAAACAGGAAGCAACCCTACGAATTAGAAGAAGTGAACGAAGTGATCTCTGACACAGCTTACGTCTACCCTTTTTTCATGTGGGTCGATTCAGAAAGGGAAATGGACAGTTTATTTAAGTCAACGAAGGTTTCCAAAGCGTTAGTTTATCATTCTTATGCTATCGAAAATTCTGACTACAATGTAAACAAAGACTCTATAAAACATCACTCCACAATTACTACAAGTACCTTTAAAGAAGCGGGGGAAGTTTATATCTATACTTCTGAAGGAAATTACGGATCAAAACAATTATTAGCTGTTTATTTCGTAGATCCAGAAGCGAATATTGACACAAAATCGCTTTCAATAAAAACAAAACGCTACGAAGATGAAGGCGATTTTGAAGAGGCTCTTGATGAGTTGATAAAACGTGTTGAATATAGCAATAGACCCCGCGTTGAGAATGATTCTTATTATTACTAGGTAAAGGGCTTAAAATTTCTTCAAGTGTCCCATCGAACAAAGCCACCGTACGGGCGCATTGCAAGCCCGTACGGTGCTGTATTCGCATAAGTCGATATACATTTGGCTCTTCTTTAAACAAGATTTAAGATGATTATTAATCAAAGATAAGTCTAACATCTAACATCTAATGTCTATTGTCTAATGTCTAAAATCTATCGTCTCACCCTAATAATACTTCAACCGTTTAGCTTCACTAAGATCAGACTTGAGTACTGGAAGAAGATCAATCGTTGTTTTAACGATACTCTCCACATCATAGCCAGCGTCTTTATACAATTCGTTTTGCGTTCCGTGGTGAATGAACTTATCAGGGATTCCAAGGCGAACAACTTTTGAATGATAACCTTGATCAGCCATAAACTCAATAACAGCACTTCCCATTCCACCCATTATGCAACCGTCTTCAACAGTAATTACTTTATCAAATTTGGTAAACACTTCGTGTAGGAGGTTTTCGTCTAATGGTTTTACAAACCGCAAATCATAATGAGCAATAGAAGCGCCCACTTCTTTTAGTTCTTTTATCGCTTCTTGCGCAAAATTTCCCGGATGTCCAATCGTCAAAATTGCGAGGTCATCACCAGAAGAAACTTTACGACCAGTTCCAATTTTTATAGGTTTCATAACTGTTTTCCATTCAGTCATAACACCCTTCCCTCTCGGGTAACGAATGCTAAATGGCCCCATATCTGGTTGTTGAGCAGTAAACATTAAGTTTCTTAACTCTGCTTCATTCATCGGTGCAGCAACAATCATATTTGGAATACAACGCATGTATGCCAAATCGTAAGCTCCGTGATGTGTTGCGCCATCCGCACCAGCAAAACCAGCTCTATCAAGGCAAAAGACAACGTTTAAATTTTGTAAAGCAACATCGTGAATCACTTGATCATAAGCGCGTTGCATAAAAGAAGAGTAAATATTACAGAAAGGAGTTAATCCTTGCGTTGCTAATCCTGCAGAAAAAGTTACCGCGTGCTGCTCAGCAATTCCAACATCAAAAGCCCTTTTTGGCATTGCTTTCATCATAATGTTTAACGAACTTCCCGAAGGCATCGCAGGCGTAATTCCCATGATTTTATCATTTTTTTCAGCCAATTCAACAATCGTGTGACCAAAAACATCTTGATATTTTGGAGGTTGAGGTGAGCTTGGAACAATTTTTACAATTTCACCCGTGTCTTTATTAAATACTCCTGGAGCGTGCCACTGAGTTGGATTTCCTTCTTCAGAAAACTTAAATCCTTTCCCTTTTTTAGTAATGCAGTGTAAAATCTTAGGTCCTGGAATATCTTTTAAATCTTCTAAAATCTTTTTCATCCCAATGACATCGTGCCCATCAACGGGGCCAAAATAGCGGAAGTTGAGTGATTCAAACATGTTGCTTTGCTTGAGTAAACTTCCTTTTAAAGCCGTTGAAACCTTACTCACAACCGATCGCGCATCAGGTCCAAATTTGGAAAGTTTACCGAGCATACCCCACACTTCGTCTTTTACTTTATTATAAGTGTGAGAAGTTGTGATATCCGTTAAATAATCTCTTAATGCGCCAACATTTGGATCTATCGACATACAGTTGTCATTCAAAATCACAAGTAAGTTAGCGTCTTTTTCAAAACCCGCGTGATTCATTCCTTCAAATGCTAACCCCGCTGTCATTGACCCGTCACCTATAACCGCTATGTGTTGCCGTTCCTTTTCACCTTTATAGTTGTTCGCAACTGCCATTCCAAGTGCGCCCGAAATAGAAGTAGACGAATGTCCAACACCAAACGTATCGTATTCGCTTTCACTTCTTTTAGGAAAACCACTAATCCCACCGCGCAACCTGTTGGTATGAAAAACATCTCTGCGCTCAGTTAGTATTTTGTGTCCATACGCTTGATGTCCCACATCCCACACGAGTTGATCGTGAGGTGTGTCAAACACATAGTGAAGTGCTACAGTTAATTCAACCACTCCAAGGCTAGCCCCAAAATGAGAATTACCGATTTCAGAAATAACATCGATAATATACTGACGCAATTCATCAGAAACCTGAGGAAGTTGCTCTTCAGTAAGTTTTTTTAAGTCTTTTGGATTGTTTATATCCTTTAAGAGTTGACCAGCTTGATAATTTGCCATTGAACCAATAATTAGAACAAAAATACACTTCCTTATGAATCAAACAAAACACTTTGCAAACTAATTTTGTTCGTGTCACTTAGAAGTTGAAAAATATAGAGTTCTATAATCTGTGTTTTATATAAGTATTTCGAATATACACCTAAGACTCAGAATTATCACAACTTTAACCGCCATCTCAACAAGCTTGACGTCCGTCAGCTGACGAACTAATACCAATTTGAAAAGTTAATGTCTTAATGAGTATGCTTTGTAGGAATAATTCCGATGTGTATTTAAAGGATCTCGTGTAATCGAGGGACATTTAAAATAACAATCGGGATAAATCTACTTTTCATTAATCAATTTGGATCAGCTGTTAAAAGTGCTGTAGGCACTTACAATTTTTAGCGCTGGCATTCATGCCAGTGATTAAAAATTGAATCCCAAACCGTGAGTACTGTAAGGGAACCTTTACAACTTTTAGTGGGCTACATATCAAACACTTAACGTTCGTGAATTTAAATCCTCACGGATTTCCTCACGTTTTATTAGTATTTACTTGCTTCTATTTGAATGAACTTTATGTACACGAAGATACAAAACATTACAATTCAATTCAAACTATTTAGCACTAAATTTTATGAATATATAATTATCCAAATAACAAGTTATAACAACACTTTCTCAACCTCATCAACATCCAACCCCAGGTAATCACAAAACTCTTTGATTGTAATATAGTGATGTGATTTTTTAAGATAATGCTCTTTCATTTTACGGATTAGTTCTCGCGCATATCGTTCGGATTTTCCGGTGACGATAACTATGTCTTTTGTATGGAGAACGATGCGCTTCATTGAGTCATAAAATTTATACTGTTTTAGTGTTTGTCATACACTATCCATACACTATCTATGGAGTATCTATAGAGTTGGTATATGGTTTCTATTTGCAAATTTAAGGGTTTATGTATCTCATTTGCAATGTTAATTCGGCACAAACAACCCAAAACATTATGAAGCGGTAGTGATCTCTTTTTAGAAGGGGAGGAGTGGTGTAGTTTTGATTCGAATTCAATTTCAAGTCGCGGCGAAAATGAAGTTCTAACAT
>JBBEBO010000034.1:0-7167 GCA_040882265.1 Brumimicrobium sp.
ATATAATACTTACCCATTAAAATTATAGTAGAACCAAAAGTATGAGTTTGCCCTGAACTCCCTACCACCTTACACGAATACCCGTATTGAAGAATAGAGTTGTATAACTCTCTGTCCTGTTTAGTTCTGGGATATTATAAAAGTTTATACTAGGTTGTGCTTCGGCGAATAAATGAAACATATTCCAAAAAGGAGAGTTTTTCCCAAGGCGAAAATCAACCCCAATAGGAGCGTATAAGGAACCTATTATTGAACTTTTGTTCCGGTAGTTTTCAGTTATTATGTTTTCATCTTCTATATAGTAATAATCACTAGAATAACCCCGTATTTCTGTATCGTTTTTTTCACGGTATTCAATATTAGTTGTTGCATTTATGGTAAACCCAACACTTAATCCGAGACCACCGTAAACGGACCAACGTAAATCTTGATTCGTTCTAAATATAAGAGAAGCATCAAGACTAATTTGCTCTGAAGAATAATTCCCAGTGACTGTCCTTCTATTTATTGAGTCAAGATAATGTAATTCACCAGTATTTTGACTAACTAGAGTGTCGTAAGCTGATAACTCTTCTGTTGTAGACCAGCCATTCAATTGATTGACATTTCCGTATCGAAGGCCTAACCTTAATGTAGGGTTCTTTTTGAGATTACCACTTTCTTTGTCTACAAATTGAATTCCAGTTTGCAATGAAAAACCTCCATTAGTTCTATAAGGAGAATAATACGAAGAAGCATTATCAAAAGTTTCTGCATTTTGCTCTAATATGTTTGAATTTGGAGCTAGTAACTGAAAGTCAGCATGTGAAGCGTTGCTTATTTCGTTATTTGAAAATCCACCCGTGAGATATACTTCCGTTATCTTTAACTTAGGTACTTGGCTATAAGAAAAGGTTGATACTAATGTGCATGCAAGTAGAAAAATTTGATTTGATAATTTCATATAATTAAATTTAAATTTTACTTAGAATAACTAAAAATCTCGTATGATTATTGTCTCTAACGAATCTTTTAACAAAATGTATAGTGAGGCTTTAATTGTTAAATAAATTCAACAATTAATTTAATAATTACCAATTAAATGAGATACTACTTATTTTACACGATTCAAGAATTCCCGTAATTTTTATGTTAATGATTACCTCATTCACCTAAAATTAAATTTGCTCTACAAAATTTAAAAAAACCTTTTTATGAAGCTCTAGATCCAAATCAGGAGAAACGGATACACGAGCAATATAGTCTTTGTCATCTTCTTTTGTAGTTCCTTGTGTGGATGTTGCAGGAATTGTCCAATAGCAACCTTTTAACTGACCATAACTTACGCAGTACTTACTTTCATTGGGGATTTCACCAATCATCATGTCGATTAATTTCTGATTTAAGGCTCTTTTATAAGTTTCTCTTTCTTCATCCGTATTTCCTTTGGTGGGAAGGTCGAGTGAAAAAACAGATGGAGTAAATCCTTCATTTGCCAATTCTTCTGATACAAAATTAATCTTCGCTTCTGGTAATGTTTCTTTTATAAAGTTTACAAATTCACGCGTGTTTTTATATGCATCTTTAATTCTTTGATTCATTGAAGGCAATTGTTTTGCTAATATTTCTACTTGAAGATCTGTAGCTTCGTTGTCGCAAAGTTTAAGGTGTTTGTCTATATTTTCTAATAAAGCTTCTGCTTTTTTATTGACTGCACAGTAGCCAGCTGTACACTTTCCTCCACTTGGAAATTTTGACCCACTAACGTAAGAAATTGTCCTAACAGCTGAGAGTATTCCACTATTGCTTAAAAACTGTATGTTTGGACAAAATGTTTGATCTAAAATAAACACAGGGTCGATCGCCTTTTCTCCTGTCGAAGTTTTACGCGTTTTACTCAAAACGGCTTGTAATTGTTCAAGATTAGGAACTTCAACTCTTGGGTTTGTTGGAATTTCAGCAATTATGTATGGAACAGCATTTTCTTTCGCACACTGATCTAAAACCTTATTAGTACTTTGAACCATGTCGTTATCACCATCTACAGGTAAATCCAAAATCTCAACTTTTTCTACGCAAGCAGCAACCCTTCTTGCCTGATCATTCGTTCCACCATAACAGTTGGGGGGAACAATTATTTTGATATCTTTTCCTTTATGCTTCTCTAAAGCCTCGTCTATGAGCCCCATCATAATTGCATATTGAACAGACAGTCCACATGAACCAAGAAGTGCATTTGTTTTTGTATCGGTAATCTTTTTGATTGAATCTAAAACACGCTCTTTGTTTGACTCCACAGTACTTTTATCGGGGAAGGTAATAGATTTTCCAGTGAGCATTTTTAATGCAGAAAAACAATTGTCTGGAGTCATAGAAATTGTTTCCCTTCTGCGCACATGCTGAATTTCTGAGATGTACGTTTCGTTGAATGTACCATTTACTATTAGAATACTTCCAAGACGAGCGTGAGTACTGATAAAAAAATCAATATTAGAGCTAAGGTCTACGGTATCAAAAGTGTCTTGTTGTGAAATAAAAATGGTGCTACCTTCAAACGCAGGAATATTTTCTGCTTTATCAACACGTTTTACTTCAAGGTTATAACCATAAACGCGCCGTACAGCGTCAACATCAAAAGCATTTGGCAACTCGCCTGTATAAATGATTTGGGTATTCTTATTGTCGAATAAATTTTTTCTTAGCACTGCCAAAATAGGAATTGTGCGAGACGAAAAACTGATTACATTATCCGGGTTAAGACTATTTAAATGCGCAATTGTCCACTCAAGTACTGAAGATAATGGATGGCCCAATCGAATATAATCGTAAGCTGTTGGCAGCCCACTTAGTGCAGAAGTTGCTGAATTATTACTTTTATATAAGCTTTCAAATTGTTCTAAAAACGCTGTTTTTGCCAACTTTTCATTATAAATATCTAGTCGATGGGTAGTTAGTTTTAACCAGTCAGTTGGCATTCTTTCTAACACGTCTTCAATATAGCTAAGTACTTTGTTGTCTGTCATAATTTTTATCTTTAGATAGGCGGGCAATATATATCAATTCGATCTATTTTAAAAGTGTTTGAGGATCTTTTTTATTTTTCTGCTTAGCGGTTTGAGGAAGTATTCAGCTTAGAGGGTTAACATCAAAGAATGTGGACAATTATAAATGCAAAGCACTAACAACAATGTCATTAGTCTTCTGTCTTAAAAGCCTTATCGTTCGTGTCGTTTTGCCCGCTAGACTCGGCTATTTCTCACTAGTTTTGCCACGAAGCATTTACTTTCAAATTTTTCAATTTGTAGATTAAACAGATCGGTGGAGTTAGAGGGCTGTTATAGTACCTTTTTCATTAATTACAACAAGTTTCCATGTTAAACAAACTATTCACTTCTTGTTGGGAAAGGGTTTTGTTAAAAATTATTACGTCATCTATCTTACCCGTATAATCTTTACCCAAAAAGAAGTCGCCAATATCTTGATAGCTTGGCGTTCCAGAACTGCAGGTAGTATTTCCTATGGAGGATTCTTGCAAAAAGCCATTCCTGTAAATTTTCAATTTTATTTCGTTTTGGTTGAATGTTGCTACCAAATGACTCCAATTGTCTGTTCGTGCGATGATTTCCTGTTGACAATCAAAATTGGTTAAGCTATTGTCCCAGACAGAATTAGTTATTCCAAAAACTGCTTTTCGGCAATCATATAATCCAATAGACCACTGACCGTTTCTATCAGGACAACTAAATCCTAAATCTCTGTTAACCAAACTTTCAAAATCTCCACCGTTTCTTGAGGTGTCTTTCGGTTGATACCAAAGGGATATTGAGAACTCATTTAAGTTATTTAGAAACGCTGTATTAGTTGTTGTTAGGAATTCACTAGAACTAGACAAATTGTCAAATTCATACGCACAGTCAACGTTTCCATTCCTATCAGTAGTGGAACCAGCTGTGGTAGAATTGGTTAAGTTTTGGCTGTTTCCCGATATGTCATTCAATGTGCCATTCGAAAAAGGATAGAATGCGATTACATTGTTTTCAAGACCATTTAGAATACAGGGTATAATTTTTTCAATGTCTTCATCTTTACCACAAGAAGCTAATAATATCAATAGTGATATAAAGAAGATTTTACTTACCTGATTCATATTCTTTCTTTTTAAGTGTACTACAACGTTTTCCAAGGTTTTTTATTTTGTGCATTATGTCGATTAACTTTCACTGGAATAGTGAAAAGGTCAATAAAAGCCCAAATCCCTATACCACCTAAAGTTATCCAAAATAGAATTTGCCAACCCCATTTACCTAAATACGCATAATGAGTTACGAATAGCAAAAAGAACAATAAATAAGCTGTTGCCGTTGACTTAATTTGTGATTAAAGATAGTGTTTGTTTTAAGTGAATGCTAACGTTTTGTAAATAGGCGATAGGAGTTAGCTGGCGCTTATTTGCTGTTGGGTGTCTGGCGTATTTCTATTTAAAATCACAATTTCCACGAAAATCCATACAAGTTTGACGCGGGTTTGGACTAAAATGTCGATTAAAAACCCAGTTATCGTCTTCTTTTTTAAAAATAAGGTAAAATGTTGGACAACAGCTATCAAAATTAGCGTTTATTTCAACAATTGCAGACTCAAAGTCATCATAAAAAACGACTTTTTTAATAAATTTAGTTAAATCAAGTCTAAAAGTTGATAGATGCTCATTTCTTTTCTGATATTCCACCTGAAGCTTATTCGGTGCCCAAGTTCCAGAAAGTTTCATTTCAGAATGAGAATACCCTTTTTTCTCTAAAAACTTTTCTATATAGTATGGCGAAAACTTTTCTTCAATTTCTTTTGAGAAAAAACTTTGATCATTGTAGGTGACTTTAAAAGTACTATCTTTCATGTATGGTCTGAACCCATTTAGTATAATATTGTGATGATCAGGGGTAAAACTTAAAAAGTCTTTAGTGAAATAGTATTTGGTCATTTCCTTAACCATTGGGTTAGAATATTTCTTCAAAGAATCTATTGGTATTCCTGAAAATTCAGATTGATATTTAATCAAATCTTTTGGCAACTCCTTATTTGAAAATAAAATCGTAATACTTGCGGGGAGATGATAGTAAATATCATTGGGCTTAAATTGAACTTGAAGTTTTCCGCAAAATTCACGAAATACAACTTCTACAAATTCAGGAAAGAGTTCATAAACTTCTATAATAAAGTCTTTTTGACCGACTAAGCTATCTAGATTCATAGGGCTTGAAGAACTTGCCCATTCAGACAATATAAGCTTCAAAGTATCCTTGTTTTTAGTTTCGAAGTTTGTTTCAATTAACCCTCTCCAGTATGATTCAGATGTATCCTTTAAGCTTTGACTTAAACAGAACTGACTATTAAGAAAGATGCTAAATAAAATGATTTGTTTAATCCTCATGTCATTATTTTGCAGGTTTGGTTAAGCATGCCTTTAACGATTTTCAAATAGGCACATGCGGCTACCACGCATGAACGTTCGCCACCTGTGATTATTAGCTGTTAGAGTACGTCCTATGTATGAATCGTGATATTTACCTTCCCCCCAAGACCTTTCTCCACGATGTCAAATAATGTCTTGAGCGTCATATTACTCCCATCATTTTCAATTCTCGAAATATAAGTACGTTTCTTATCCACTAATTCTGCAAGTTGTTCTTGTGTTAAATGTTTTTCCTCTCTCGCCTTTTTTAAAAGCAACCCTATCTTAAAAGACTCAAAATCACGGTTTAATTCATCACGACGAGAAGTTCCCTTTTTACCGTAAACTTCATCCTTTATTTCTTTCCAACTTCTTGTTGTTTTCATGTCATTTCTTTTTTGTGTCATAATATTTCTGCATCAGTAGCAGTGCTTTTTTAATTTCATTTTTCGGTGTTTTTTGGGTCTTTTTTGTAAACCCATTTAACAAAATCACTAATTTACCATGGTCAAAAAAGCAAAATACCCTCCAAATGTCAGACCCCAATCGAATCCTAGCTTCGTAAAGTCCATTTGTTCCAACAATTGCTTTTAAATAATTACTAGGCACCCTTTCAAGAGTTTCTATCGCTTCAATAATCTTATAAATCTTGTTCTGAACTTTCACGGGTTGCTTCTTCAGAAAATCACTAAAATGATTCCCGAACTCTACAACGTCGCGGACTTTTTCGTTCACAACACAAATGTAACTTATAAGTTACTATTTTCCAAATTTATTTTTGAGTAATGGTGGGAGTGGGATGTACTCTAAGTTGTCGCAGCTAATAAACGTGGGGCATTTCGGAGCTCTTTCCTGTCCGCCTGCGGCAAAGGTAGCTACGAAGAACGAACCTTTCGGAAACCACTTTCCGCCCCATGTTTTATTAGGTGCTGTGTGTGCGTTCGTGCTTTATTTATTCATTCATCTCTTTTTCAATAACTTTATCAAATCTGCTGTCCATACAGCTACTCAAATCAGTCGTTATGAACTTTCCATTATAAAATAAACTAAAAATTGTCGCTGGTGTCGGCGCTGACTGAGCTTTCTCCAATGTATCCAGTTTGACAACTTTTAATGGTAGATTTCTCTTTTCTGCTGTCTCTACCAACGATTCTTTAGCGTGAAACTCCGCAAAAGGACATCTATTGGAATAATATACAACGATTCCCTTTTTGTCTGGACATTCACCACTCTTTACAGGTTCATTGAATTTTGGATTCTTCGTGTTATCATCAAATTTCATTGCTAATAAACTAAATCCGCTTGAAATTCTTTCTATATCTTCAAATCCTTGTTTCAATAGCCACTTGGTATCACTCATAAAGTGGAATTTTTGTGTGCCTACCACAGTCACAAGTCCATTTTTACCTTGTTGTTTTGCGTCATTAATTGCGGATTCTAAAAGAGCTTTCCCGTATCCACTTTTCTTGTACTTGCCTGACACCCAAAAGCAATTGACGTTTAAGTAGTTAGGTGCTGTAATTGGAATCCAAGCATTTTCAGCGGGTCCATATTCAATGAAAACCTTGGCTCTTTCATCAAGTCGTCTGAAAACATATCCATTACTAAACTCCTTTATGAGCCAATCTTTTTTTGCTTGATAACTATCAGCACATTTCTTATCCGATATGGCACAACAAATGTGCTCTGAAGAAATGTTTTCTGTGTTTAAGTCAATGAATTTTTCCATTTCTTGTTTTTTT